>CAZMKG010000006.1:30268-35630 GCA_964567015.1 uncultured Gammaproteobacteria bacterium
TAATATTAAGCGCCAATAACAGCAAAGCGGCCACTTGGGCGGTAAAGGCTTTTGTGCTGGCGACGCCTATTTCCGGACCGGCATGCAAATATATCCCCGATTCGACTTCACGCGTGATGGTCGAACCGACAATATTAACAATACCCATTGCCCGAGCCCCTTTTTTCTTCGCCTCCCGCAAAGCCGCCAAAGTGTCAGCCGTTTCTCCGGACTGAGAAATAGCTATAAACAAATCATCTTTTTCAACTAATGGATTGCGATAACGAAACTCGGAGGCATAATCAACCTCGACCGGAATGCGCGCGATTTCTTCAATAAGATATTTTCCGATTAGCGCCGAATGCCAGCTTGTTCCGCAGGCCGCGATTATTATTCTTTTTAAAGATTTTCGCTCGATATTAATCGACAACTTTGTTTTTCCATTTTTAATCCGACCGCTTACAACATTTTTTAAACTCTCCGGCTGTTCGAATATTTCTTTAAGCATAAAATGCTTAAAGCCTTTCTTTTCAATCGCTTCGGCGCTTATTTTTACCTCTTCGATTTCCCGATCGATAACTTTGCCGGACATATTTTTTATTTTACATCCCCGGGAATCGATAATAGCCAAATCATTATCTTTAAGGTAAATAACTTTTTTCGTATAGCGAAGCAAAGCCGGAATATCGGAGGCGACAAAGGTTTCCTTATTGCTTATCCCGATAATAAGCGGGGAGCTTTTGCGCGCCGCCACCAATTTTTTTTCTTTGGCGCATAAAACCACTAACCCGTAAGAGCCTTCAAGCAAAGAGAGCGTTTTAGAAACCGCTTTTTCTAAATTTCCTTGATAAAATTTTTCAACCAGATGAGCAATCACTTCCGAATCGGTTTCGGAAGAAAAAACATGCCCCTCTTTAATCAAAATCTTTTTTAAACTTTGATAATTTTCGATAATTCCGTTATGAACGACGGCTATCTCACCCCGACAATCAAAATGCGGATGGGCGTTTCTTTCACTCGGCGCGCCATGCGTCGCCCAACGCGTGTGAGCGATGCCTATCGAGCCGGAATTTTTTTGCGTCGACACCTCTTTCTCCAGTCCGGCGACCGGGCCGATTTTTTTCTTCACAAAAAAATTATCACCGTCCAGTATACAAACCCCGGCGCTATCATAGCCTCGGTATTCTAACTTCTTTAAACCGTCGATTAAAATATCTTGAGCCGGTCTATCCCCTAAATAACCGATAATCCCGCACATAGATTTTTATTATTTTATTTTTTTTCTCCTTAGATTCCCTCTCCGAATAAGATACATCTCTTTTGATTTTTTCGTAACCGCCAAGATGGTCAACACGGCAATATAAGATGAAACCACCGAAGTCGGCATCTTATAGCCATTATCAAGGAAAAAACTCAAACTGAATAAAACAAAAATTAGAACCGACCAGATAATCACAAAAATTTCTCCCGGGTGCTGGCTCTCGTGCTTGTCATACCAACGCTCAAATTCCTTATTACTGCTGTAAATGGTCAAAATACTGATATAAATAATAGATAGCACATCGAGAAAGTCGCGGTAGGTATTATTGCTAATAAAGTCCAGGATGACGAATATGAAAAAAACAACCGACCAGGTATTAATCAAATGCCGCCAGAATTTAAAATCATTTTTTAACAGACTCATAAAATATTAGTTATGTTAGTGATGTTAATTATCTTACCTAATTTATAAACAAAGTTCTAGTCGCAAATTGCCTCGGAAACGATTTTCGCCGCTCCTTTATCCAAAGGGCTCGGCAAGATAGATTCAGCCGTCGGCTCTTTAATCATGCCGGCTAAATTTTCCGCCGCCCGAATCAACATCAAATCCGTAATTTGTTTGACGCCATTATCAAGCGCTCCGCGGAAAACTCCGGGAAAGATCAAGACATTATTTATCTGGTTTGGGTAATCGCTGCGTCCGGTCGCGACAACAAGAGCGCCGGCACTCTTAGCTTCATCCGGCATTATCTCCGGTATCGGATTGGCAAGCGCAAAAATAATCGGATTAGCTTTCATGGTCTTAACCATATCGGCATTTAAAATATTAGCCGAACTGACTCCGATAAAAATATCTGCTCCTTCTATCACTTCATTCAAGCCGCCAGCTTTTTTTAATTTATTAGTAATGGCCGCCAATTCATTCTTGGTAGGCGTTAGGCCTTCGCGGTTTTTATAAATCGCTCCTTGTCGATCGCAGACAACTATGTCCTTAAAACCATAAGCCAGTAATAATTTAGTAATTGCTATGCCAGCCGCTCCGGCTCCGCTGATAACTACCGAAGCATTTTCCTTATCACTTCCCCTGACTTTTAAAGCGTTAATAAGTCCCGCTAAAACAACCGTCGCCGTTCCATGCTGATCATCATGCATTACCGGAATATCTAATTCTTTTTTAAGACGTTCTTCTATCTCAAAACAGCGCGGCGCCGAAATATCTTCAAGATTTATGCCGCCAAAAACCGGCGCCAGATATTTCACCGCCTTAATTATCTCTTCCGAGTCTTGAGTGTTTAAACAAATCGGCCAAGCATCGACTCCGGCAAACTCTTTAAACAAAATACATTTCCCTTCCATAACCGGCAAGGCGGCTTCCGGACCGAGATTTCCCAGTCCTAATATAGCGCTGCCGTCGGTAATAACCGCGACCGAGTTCCCTTTCACAGTAAGTTCTCTCGCCCGATTTTTATCTCGAGCAATCTCGCGGCAAACCTCAGCCACTCCCGGGGTATAGGCCAAACTTAAATCTTCTTTGGTGTTTAGAGACACCTTGCTGGAAATCGCCAATTTTCCTTTTTTCTCTTTATGCAACGCCAGCGCTGCTTGATAAACATCACCCATATTTAATCTTATTAATTATTTTAAACTATAAGCCTCGTCAATATATTGTTCAAGCATCCTATCGGAATTAAAATAGGCGGCATTAATCATAATAGTATCCTTCATCATCTTCTGCCATATTTCCGGTTGCTCGTAATAAAAAGGCAGGACCTCCTTCTTTAAAATTTCATAAAGATCATTCACGTCATCAATCGCCCAACCGGTTTTTCCCGATTTAAATCCCTCCGGCCACCAACCGTCTAGCGTGCTGATTTGCATAACCCCGTTATGCGCCGCTTTCATCCCGCTGGTTCCGCAGGCTTCCTGCGGCGGTAATGGATTATTTAACCAGACATCGCTTCCGGCGACAAGTAAGCGCGCCAAATTTAAATCATAATTTTCCAAAAAAACCAATTTTAATTTTTTATATTTCTTTTTTATTTGATTGAGACTCTTAATCATGCTCTGTCCGTTTAAATCGCGAAGATGAGCCTTGCCGGCAAAAATCAACTGTATCTTTTCTCCTTCGCCGGTCATTTCCAATAGACGTTCGATATCGGATAAAATAAATAGCGGTTGTTTATATTCGGTGAATCGGCGCGCAAAACAAATTGTAAGGATATTGTCTTGCCAATCAATTTTATAGTTTTCTTGTATGTATTTTAATAAACGTCTTTTCGCTTTTTGATGCGCCCCCCATATTTCTCCGTCCGGAATCCCCCCGGCCATTTTTAATAATTTATAATCCTCCTGCCAACCGGCTAAATATTTATCATATATCTTTTTAAATTCCGGCGCCGTCCAAAACAGCGAATCAACTCCGTTAGTTATGGCTTTAAAATTAATATCGGGAAAAATATTATTTAAAAGCTTTCGATGGGCCAAAGAAACGCCATTAGTATAACGACTAAAGTACAGGCCCATCTCTAATGTGCTGACTTGGCTATTATTAACAAGAGTCGACAACCGGCAAGGAAAATCCGGTTGATTTTTTAAAATCATCTCAAGAGGAAATTCGTCGTAAATGGTCTTAATCGGCGTATGAGTCGTAAAAACGCATTTTTCTTTAACTTTCTTTACCTTTTCTTCGTCGGCTCCCTCTTTTAAATTATTAAAAAGCTCAATCGCCGCAAATGCGCCGTGCCCCTCGTTTAAATGATACGTATCGATATTTTTATAACCGAGTTCGGCAAGCATCTTGACCGCCCCAAATCCAAGAATCATCTCTTGCCTCAACCTGTCTTCCAGACCGCCGCCATAAAGTTTCGCCGTTAATTTCTTATAAATCGCTTTATTTCCGGAAATATCGGTATCAAGCAGAAAAACCGGCACGCCAAAACGGCTATTTCCAATTAAATATTTCCAAACACCGATTCTAACAGTATCATGGCCGATATTTATAGAAACTTCGTTTGGTAATTTTTTAAGTTTAGAAAAATCATAATCACGGTCAATCTGTTCTATTTGATCGCCGGCCGAGCTTATTTTTTGTTTAAAATAACCTTGCCTGCTTATAAGCGTAACGGCAACTATCGGAAAATTTTTCCGCGCCGCCGAGCGCAAAAAATCTCCGGCCAAAATCCCGAGTCCGCCGGCATAGGTCTTTATATCATTTTCCAGAGCAATTTCCATGCTCAAATAAGCGACTGACATATAGCTAATTATATCATAATTTAAAAACTAAAAGTAAAAGGCCCCGGTTCTAAAAACACCGAGGCCTATATGTCTTTACCACGCAATCGTTATATATATTGCCATTAGTTCAATAAATAGCAATAGAATTGTTACGGATGAAGATATCTTTTGTCGCAATTCCTTCTTGTCTATAACAATATAGTCTCTCTTTGGAAAATTAAACATTTTAATAGAGAATACCAAGGATATGAATGCGTTTATCAATAAAAAATGAGTCAACCAGAAGAAGAATACTTTTTCCCTTAAATCGAGCGCTATAAGAGCTCCAGAAACAGAAGAAATAAACATTAAGAAAAAAGAAATGAATAAAAAACAATCCGAAACTTTTTTCTTAGCCAAAGTCACCAGCTTAATTGCCGCTAGCGCAACAATCAAAGAGGCGAGTACTATAGCTTCCGTCTTTATGGACACTATATTTTCGGAGAAACACGAAAGTGTCTCCGCATTCGACTGTGAAAAAGACAACACAGCCATAAACAACATTAGAATTTTTCTCATTATTTTTTATTTTTGATGAATTTGAAAAGAACAATATTAATAAAGAATTATAACATTCCTTCTACTTCTAGTCAACCGGCATAAAACCTGTAGATTAACAAAAAAAGACCCTTGATGCTATCGCGGGTCTAATTTATTTTTACAAAATTTATATAGGTCTTTCAATAAGTAAAATCCGACTACATTTTCCGGCTGTCATACGCCCAATGCAAAATCGCTTGACGTTGAACCGGACGGCATGCTTTATCGCCGACCCTGCAATGTTTCTTAATTTGGGCAATATGCCGCGTGATAGCTTTCCACCGCTTAATCTGTCGTTCATCTTCGCCCG
>CAZMKG010000007.1:0-7826 GCA_964567015.1 uncultured Gammaproteobacteria bacterium
AACAAGGCATCCGTAGCGGAAGCTGTGGATGGATCACCTCCTTTCTAGGGAGAATAATTCTTCTTTTCCACGTGGAAAGAAGAGTTAGTCGCCTCCGATATGATATCGGAGTGGCTACCTCGGTAGCAGCGAATTGATGCCAATTAGACTCATAATTCATTACATGATACAAAAAAGACCACTTATTAATAGTGGTCTTTTTGTTGACATTATTGAGTAATGTGTTAAACTAATTTAAATTATCGCAAATTAACAACCAAAAAAAATAAAAAAATGGAAGAAATTAAAAACCCGACCGAGGCCTTTGCGGTCTTACGCGCCGCCCAGCAGAAAATTTTGGATGCTGCTAAAAAATTTATTCCTTTTTCTTTTATAATTTACACCAATAAAGAAAAGGAAATAAATATTTATGTGTCTGGCGACTTCTATATGGAGAGTGCCGTGAATAATTTTAAGACTGCGGAGTCTAAAATTATATTTGCCGGTAAATCTTTAGAAGAGGCCGCGCAATATTTTCTCGACTTTTTTGTTAAAGGAGGCAGGGTGCGTATCATTTGCAACACATACAGACTTCAGTTCTGTGCTACCCTCGCCTATACCGACGACTGGTTAGCCAATGTATATGCGAAATATTATGATGACTAAAACCGGACCCAAAACACAAAGACTATCCCACTACAGGATAGTCTTTTAAATATCTAGGGTTTCTTATTTATCTAACTCCGACTAATTTTCTAACTTTTTCCATCTTAGCCTCAGAGATGCAAAGCATCTTTTCTTTTCCGTCTTCCAGTATTTTTTTTATATCATCATCGGAGATGCTGTTATATCTTTTTTGAAAATCCTCCAAAAATTTAACAACGACATCAGCCAAATCTTTTTTAAAATCGCCATAGCCCTTGCCTTTATAGTCCTTAACCAATCTTGGAATTTCACGATTGCCTAAAAAAGCGTATATAGTTAAGAGATTGGATATAGCCGGCTTATTCTCCGGATCATATTCTATTTCCGAGCCGGAATCGGTCACGGCGCGCATTATTTTCTTTCGAGCCACTTCGACATCGTCTAAGAGAGCAATGCTGTTGTTTTGGTTATCCTCGCTCTTACTCATTTTCTTTTTCGAATCAAGCAAAGACATTATACGAGCGCCTTCTTTTTTAACCAGCGCCTGCGGAATTTTAAATGTTTCGCCAAATTCATTATTAAATCTCTTGGCAATATCGCGCGTTAACTCAACATGCTGTTTTTGATCTTCGCCAACCGGAACAATATCGGTATCATACAATAATATATCAGCCGCCATTAAAACCGGATAATCGTATAAGCCAACGCTAACTGATTCTTGGTTCTTTCCCGCCTTCTCTTTAAACTGGGTCATTTTATTCAAATCGGCAATCCGAGTTCCATAACAATTTAGAACCCAAGCGAGTTCGGTATGTGCTGGAACGGCGGACTGTTGAAAAATAATAGATTTTTTTGGATCGATACCGGCGGCTAAATATATTTTAGTGATTTCAAAGATACGCCGGCGCAAAATTTCCGGTTCCTGTTTTACGGTAATGGCGTGATAATCAACGACGGAAAAAATACAATTATATTTTTTTTGCATTTCCACCCATTGCGAAATTGCCCCAATATAGTGGCCAATATGCATATCGCCGCTCGGTTTTATTCCGGAAAAAATTGTTTTTTGTTTATCCATATAATTTATTTTATGCTTATATTGTAATTTATTAAGGCCTTTTTAGCAAATTTTTAGCAAATTAAAAGCCCGTAACTAAACAGTTGCGGGCTTATAAATATTAAAAAGAGAATTTTACGGGACGGCGGCTATTTCCGGCCAATCGATGGTAAGTTGACCGGTTAAACCGATTCTTTTCTTTTTACTTGTTCTTTGCGGACAAGTAGAACAAGCTTCTTGATCAGTCGTTTTCTTATAAAAAATATCCCTCATTTTACGCAACTTGGTTAAAGTCGCATAATATAAGGCATTCTCATAAGGAATATTCATAATCAGAAAATAAACCAATCCTTCAGAAAATCTTCCGGTTCGGCCGCCTCTTTGCAAGCGGGCGATTTCCGTCATCGGCTGATTGTAATGAACAACAACATCAATTTCCGGGAGAGACAAACCCTCCTCGACCACTGAAGTGGCAAAAATAATTTGGATTTTCCGTTCAGAAAATTCTTCAACCACTTTTAGTTGATGTTTCAACGACTTGTTCTTTCCGCCCAACAATGTGTCGGACTTGTAGCCCAGATCGTTTAACCAAGAGGACAAATCAATCGCCAATCTTTTGCTGGAAACGAACACTAGACCGCTCTTATGTTCGGAGCTCATCTTTTTTACCAACTCGAGTAAAGCTGCTTCTTTTGGATGTGTATTTGGATTCATTTTTTTGATTTTCCAATACATATTTCTGAAGCCGGAATCGTTGATAATTGTTTTTGCGGCTCTCGACTGATCCTTGGTCAGAACTTCTTCCACCTGGGACAGGAAACTTTGATAGCTTTCCGTCATCAATAGACGAAAAAGATAGCTAAGCTTATACTGCTTGGCGAAAAAAAATTTTGCCTCGTAGAGTGTTGGCTTCGGTAGATTATCAACGATTTTTCCCAAATGATTATTCTGTTCTTGGGTTAAAAAAGGATTTTCTTCATCTACAGAGACAATAGTTTCATGACCGGAATCAGCTAGCAACCGAGAAAGCATCCGCAAATTTTTGCGATAATCGGTTTTGAAATACGCTTCCGCGTATTTCAACTCCGGAGATAATTCAATCTTTTCCAGATGATGTTTTGTCACTGGCTTTTCGATATCGGCTGTTACCCAACGTGTAATATCGTAGGTGCTTTCCATATATCGAATTGCCTCATAATCGGAACCGGGTGAAGCTGATAAACAAAGAATCTCTTTCTCCAGACGAACAAATCTACTAGCAATAGGCACATAAGGGTATTGTCCTTCAGCCTTATGCATCTCATCGACAATTAGTAGATTAAACATGTGTTCATTAACTAGGCCTTTCTTGCGGTCAGCCATAAACACATGCGGGGTAGCGATTACTAATTGTCCTTCTTCCCAATTCCGTTTCGTCTTTTGACCGTGGATTACATTAGCGGTCTTGCCGGTAATTTGCCGAAAGAGTTCGGCATGTTGATTGGTTAGTAAGACTGTTGGTGTTATGAACAGAGTTCGTCGAGAAGGCTTAATTGACAAAGCGATGTGGACCAAAAAAGCCATAATCGTCTTGCCGGTACCGGTATCGGCAACAAGTCCCGTGTTTCCATCGGCTAAATTAGCCAGGATTTCCAACGAGTATTTCTTCCACTCTTCGATTTTCAATTTGTTATCGAAGGCGGAAAAAGGTAACTCATTCCACAAAAAACATCCATTTTCATCCATTTTTTCAATTTTTTATATTATTATTTATTATTCAATTATTAAAGAATTATCAATAAAATATATAATAAAAATATACTTTTGTCAACTAAGCTTGAAATATTAACGCTCTGTGCTAATATTGGAACAGGTTTGTTTTTGCCTCTTGCTTCTTGCCCCCGGGGTGTAGTATAACGGTAGTACGCATGCATGGGGTGCATGTAGCCCGGGTTCAATTCCCGGCACTCCGACATTAAGGGCTTGTAGCTCATCTGGTAGAGCGCTGCATTCGCATTGCAGAGGTAAGGGGTTCGAGTCCCCTCAAGTCCACCGTTTTTAAAAAAAACGAATACGGGCTGTGGTATAGTGGTATTACGCACGCTTCGGGTGCGTGTAACCCCGGTTCAATTCCGGGCAGCCCGACCGCTAAAAGCCGTGATAATTCGCGGCTTTTTATGTTGTTTATCGCTTTGACAAAAGGTCTTGACGATAATATAATGTTATGTAGAACTATATTAAAAAACTCTTTATTCTAAGAGAATTTTTTTATTATTTATGATTGATTTTAAGAAAAAAATGGAAGAACTCGACGAATTAGAAAGCGGGGGACAAACCGCCGATTTTAATGATGACTTATTGGGAAATAATCAAAGGAGAAAAAAGATAACCACATATGTTATTGTTTTCGCGGTGATTATTCTTGTTTTTTCGGGAAGAGTTATAATGTCTAGCCAGAGCGCCAGCGAATGGATGTCGGGAATAGGCTTTTTAAATAAACTTCACCAATTGGTTCCGGCATCTGAAAAAAAGCTGACGGGAGAAGAAAATGACCGTGTTAATATTCTTCTTTTGGGAATGGGCGGAGAAAACCATGATGGCGGTTATCTAACCGATACTATAATGCTGTCCAGCTTAAAACCGTCCACTAAACAACTCTCTCTGGTTTCTATTCCTCGAGATTTAACCGCTCCGTCAAGCGGTTGGAAGAAGATAAATAGCGTTAATGCTTATGCCGAACAAAAAACTCCGGGATCGGGAGGAGAAGCGACAGTCGAAGCAATCGCCGAACTTTTGCAAGAACCGATTACCTATTATATAAGAGTTGATTTTAAGGGCTTTGAAAGAATTATCGATGAGATAGGCGGAGTAGAAATAACTGTTGAAAACTCTTTTGATGATTATACTTATCCGATTGCCGGCAGAGAAGAGGATCCGGATTATTATTCCCGCTTTGAGCATCTACATTTTGATTCCGGTCCGCAAAAAATGGATGGAGCGACCGCTTTAAAATACGCCAGAAGCAGACACGCTCTCGGAATTGAAGGCTCGGATTTTGCGCGGGCAAAACGCCAACAACTCCTTCTTGAGGCGGTAAAAGAAAAATTATTATCGCGCCAAACTCTTTTAAATCCTTCCGTCCTGACAAAGTTAATAAATGAATTTAATCAAGACGTTTCCACAAATCTCAGCGCTTGGGAACTAATCCGTCTATGGAATTTAGCCAAAGACACGCAGAGAGATCAAATAATAAATAAGGTTTTAAGCGACGCGCCGGACGGGTTGCTTATTCCTAGCGTCGGAGAAGACGGCGCCTATATTTTAATACCGCGCTCCGGAAATTTTTCCGAAATTAGAAACATGGTGCGGACAATCTTTGATTCGGTAAAACCGGCGGAATCAAAAAAAACAATATCTCCGGTGTCCGAAGACTCAAAAGTATTTATCGCTAACGGCACCTGGATAAACGGGTTAGCCGGAAAGATGTCTTTAATCTTAAAAGGTTATAACTTAAAAATAACCGGCACCGGCAATGCCGTCGAAAGAAATTACGAACAAACGGTCGTCTATGATTTAAGCTCCGGCCAAAAAAATGAATCATTGGCTGTTATAAAAAATTTAACCGGGGCCGCTCAAGCTTTTAACTCTCCCGACTGGCTTGAAGAATATAAAACCGGAGAAAACAAATCTGACTTTCTCTTAATTTTAGGCACGGACGCCAATAAAGAATAATTAATAAACATATGGCCAACGATAAAAAAAATAATCTGCCCCTAGTCGCTCTCTGCGGACGAACAAACGTCGGCAAATCGACTCTTTTTAATTGTTTGACCGAAAAAAGACAAGCTTTGGTTTCCGATATCGCCGGCACGACGCGCGACAGCAACTTAGGAACCATCGAATGGAATAACAGCGCTTTTGAAATTGTCGATACGGCCGGAATAATCGATTGGCGCTATTTACTTTCCAAGAAAAAAATTAGCGACGATATCGAAGCACAAGCGCAGAAACAAGCTCTTAAGTATCTTGATCAAGCCGATTTGATTTTATTGCTTGTGGATTCAAAAGCCGGCCTGCTCCCGGAAGATAAAGAAATTGCCGCCGCCCTAAAAAAGAGCGCCCGCTATAACAAAAAAATAATGTTAGCGGCCAATAAAGTTGATAATTTTCGCTCCGCTTACGAAACGGCGCAATTTAACAAACTTGGACTTGGTGAACCGATTCCGGTTTCCGCGGCGAGCGGTATGGGGACCGGCGACCTGCTCGATATTATTGTCTCTAAAATAGACAAAGACAAAAAAAATAAAAAGATTGCAGCCGCGAAGACCGATGATGATATAAATGTTTGTATAATCGGAAAACCGAATGTCGGCAAATCGTCCCTATTAAATTCTATCCTTGGTTATGAGAGAGTAATTGTCAGCCCGGAAGCCCATACGACGCGCGAACCGCAAGATACTTATTTGGTTTTTAAAGAAAAAAATATAACGCTCGTCGACACGGCCGGAATATCCAAGCAGGGGACAAAAAGCAAGGGGCTGGAAAAACCCGGAATATTGAAATCATTAAAGTCGCTTGATAAGGCCGATATTGCCATGCTTGTGATTGACATAAGCGAACCGATTACGCATCAAGACGCGAAAATTATTCAAGAGATAGTCGACCGACAGAAGAGCCTTATTTTTATCGCCAACAAGTGGGACCTGATAAAAGACCGCGACCCTAAAAAGTGGGAAGCGATAATTTATGACAAACTTCCTTTTGCCGCTTGGGCGCCGATTCAATTCTTATCCGCCAAGACGGGTGAAAAGGTAAACAAGATTCTTGATCTTATTTTAAAAATTGCGGCCGAACGCCAACTAAAGCTAAGCGATTCCCAGTGCAATAAATTTCTAAGCCACGTCGTTAAGCTGCACAAGCCGGCCAAAGGCAAAGGAACAAAACCGCCGCGCATTTATGAATTTATCCAAACTCAATACAATCCGCCGTCTTTCTCCGTTCGTATCGGACCGAACGATAATTTACATTTTTCCTATCTACGTTTTATGGAAAATCGCCTGCGGGAAAAATATGGTTTTACAGGCACGCCGATACATACTTCAATAACAAAAGAAAGGAAATCGCACACTACTTATAACGAGTAATTCTTGTTATAATAAAGTTAAGTCTTAAAACTGGCTAATTCTTAGCAAGCCTTATGAAAATAATTGTCGGCCTGGGTAACCCCGGGGAACAATATAATAATACGCGCCACAATATCGGCTGGTTGGCCCTTGATTACTTGCTCGGCGAAGTCAAATGGCGCGAAAATAAAAAATGGAATGCCTTATTATACGAGGACGGCGATTTTTTATACATAAAACCCTTAACTTTTATGAACGAATCGGGACAAGCGGTTCGAAAAGTTTTAGATTACTATAAATTACTGCCAAAGAGTTTCGGTCTATTAAATAAGAAAGATGCCGACTTGAAAGAAACTTTGATTGTTTTTCAGGACGATCTCGACATTGATTTCGGAAAGATAAAAATCGCAACCGATTCGGCTAGCGCCGGACATCGCGGCATTCAATCGATTATTAATAATCTAAAAACCAAAAAATTCACGCGGGTGAGGCTCGGAATAAAGAATGAATTGCTTCGAACCCACATCCCGCCGGAAAAGTTTGTCCTCCAGCCATTTAACCGCGACGAGAAAGAAAGGCTGAAGGAAATATTCTCTCAAATAAATATAGATAATATAAAATAAACATAAAATCCTCCTAAAAAATTTAGGAGGATTTTATTTTAACTTTATGAATAATTTAAGTGTCAAAAAAATTACCGACAGACAGGCAATGCTTGGCTTTAGTTGTTTTACAAAGATAGGTCCGAAAAGCATGCGCCTTTTAGAAAAATATTTTTCTTCTCCGGCCGCGGCTTACACGGCGTCTTCTTTCTATTTGGAAAAGGCCGGGCTTAAGCAAATAACGGCCGCTAATTTTGTAAAATGGCGAGACAGGTTCGACCTGACGGCGGCAGAAAAAAAGTTAACAGAAGAAGACATTAATTTTATCACTTGGCGCGAGGCCGGATACCCGGAAATTTTAAAAGAAATCGCCGCGCCGCCTTTTATTTTATATTATCGCGGGTCATTAGAAAATCTTTATGGAAAAAATAAAAATCGCCT
>CAZMKG010000007.1:7926-21604 GCA_964567015.1 uncultured Gammaproteobacteria bacterium
GACGAAATCGCCCAAATAAGCAAACTTGACACCCCGGTCATAAATAGTAAACTAAGTATATTAGAGCTTCGAGGAATTGCCAAAAGCGATGGAATCAGCTATGATATCACTTAAATTATTTTAATATATGAATTTAATCATTGTTGAATCTCCAACCAAAGCCAAAACTATCAGCAAATTTTTAGATAAAAATTATCAGGTCGAATCTTCATTCGGCCATATTCGCGATTTGCCGACAAGTAAAATGGGAATTGATATAAAAAATAATTTTGAACCGACTTATGTTATTCCCGACAAAGCTAAAAAAACTGTTTCTACTTTGAGATCGGCCGCTAAAAAATCGACCGAAGTAATTTTGGCGTCTGATGAAGACCGTGAAGGAGAAGCGATTGCTTGGCATTTAGTTGAAGCTCTTGGCCTCGACGCCAAAAAAACTAAAAGAATTGTTTTTCATGAAATTACTAAAAATGCTATTTTAGAGGCTTTAAAAAATCCGCGCCAACTCGATCTTAATATGGTTGACGCGCAACAAGCTCGCCGTATTCTTGATCGTTTAGTCGGCTATGAATTGTCGCCATTCTTATGGAAAAAAGTCGCCAAGGGATTATCTGCCGGACGCGTACAGAGCGTTGCCACCCGATTAATTGTCGAAAAGGAGAGGGAAATATCCGCTTTTAAAATTGAAGAATATTGGAGCCTGTCGGCCGACTTTGCCAAAGACGGGAAAAAGAACAAATTTACCGCCGATCTTTATAAAATTCGCGGCAAGGCTTTTAATAAACTGGCGATAAAAAAAGATGAGGCCGAAGAATTAAAAAAAATTCTCCGCGAGAGTGATTATACAATCGATAAAGTCGAAAAAAAACAAATCAGTAAAAATCCGGGGGCGCCTTTTACCACCTCGACTCTGCAACAATCGGCTAATCGCCACCTTGGCTTTAGCGCCAAACAAACAATGACGGTCGCGCAAAAATTATACGAACAAGGACATATTACTTACATGAGAACCGACTCTTTAAACCTGTCCCCTAAATTTATCGGCGATGCTTATGAATGGTTGAAAAAAAATCTGGGCGCTAGTTATGCGACTAATGGCGGCCGAGGATTTAAAAATAAAAGTAAAAATGCCCAAGAGGCCCATGAAGCTATTCGTCCGACTGAAGCGGCCAATACTCCGGAAATGCTCGCCGGAAAGTTAGATAAAAATCAGGAACGTCTTTATCGTTTAATTTGGCAAAGAGCAATCGCGAGCCAAATGGCGCCGGCAAAATTAGCGGCGACAACTATCGATGTTAAAACGGAAAAAAACAAGGAAGCTTATATCTTCCGCGCCAACGGACAAATGATTGTTTTCCCGGGATATTTACAAATCTGGCCGGAAAAAACTAAAGAACAGGATTTGCCTGTTTTGGCCGAAAAAGATAAAGTAGACATAATCGATTTGCGCGCCGACAAGCACGAAACCAATCCGCCAGCCCGATATTCCGACGCGAGTTTGGTTAAAGAGTTGGAAAAATACGGGATCGGCCGACCTTCAACCTATGCGCCGACAATCAATACGATTATCGTCCGCAACTATGTGGAACGCGATGAAAACAAAAAATTAAAACCGACCGGCATTGCTTTTGTTGTTACTGATTTATTAATAAATCACTTTCCTAAAATCGTCGATTACGCCTTTACGGCCAAGATGGAAGACAATCTTGATAATATTGCCGAAGGAAAAAAGAAATGGCAGCCGGTAATTAAAGATTTCTACGACGACTTCCATGATAATTTAAAAAAGAAAGAAGAAGAAATTAAAAAAAGCGATATTATGCCCGAAGAAAAATCAACCGAAGTTTGCGACAAGTGCGGCGCGCCGATGATTATTAAAACCGGACGCTATGGAAAATTTTTGGCCTGCTCCGCTTATCCGGAATGCAAGAACATAAAAAAATACGCCGGCGCAGGCGGCGCCTTCGAGAAGAAAGAGCCGGATCCAAAGATTTTAGAGCTGCAAAAAAAATATGACGGCGAGGTTTGCGATAATTGCGGTTCGCCGATGAAAGTTCGAGTCGGAAAATTCGGACCATTCTTAGCCTGTTCCGCTTATCCGAAGTGTAAAAACATCAAAAACATCGCTGACGGCAATTCAACCGGAAAAGAAGTTAAATGCCCGGTTTGCGGAGAAGGGAAAATAGTTAAAAAATTCAGTCGCCGCGGCGCTTTTTGGGCCTGCAATAATTATCCAAAATGTAAAAATGCCTATTGGGGAGAACCGACCGGCGATGATTGTCCGGAATGCGGCGGTTTAATGATTAAAGACACTAAGACCGGAAAAATAAAATGCAGCAACCGCGAATGCGGATATACCGAAAAAGAAAAGAAAACTAAAACGGAAAAATCAAAAAAATAAAAACTCAACCAACTATAAATCAATACAAAAAAGTCCGACGCGATATCGGACTTTTTTAATTTATATAAACTTATTCGCAAAAATCTATTTTTTCTTTCTGCCGCTCGTCTTTTCTTTTTTTTCTTTGGCAAAATCCATCGCTTTTTTCACTAAGCTTCCGAGAACGGAAAGATACATGGAACTGTTGCTTAATTTCTGTTTGGCGATTTCCACAACTTCTTCCGCCTTATTGACGCCTTGCTCGACTTTTTTTGAAATCCGTCTAAGAGAACGGGCAAAAGCGACAAAATAATAAATAGCCAAACAAAGGAATATCGTTAGAAAAAAAATACAAACCGCCAGAACCAAATTTAAGACATCTATCGATGTTGAAAACATATTTTTAAATTTATTTTTATCCGCGCTTTAGTCGCGCTTTAAATACTTTAAGTATCGATTCTTAAACTATTAATCTCTCAGTCTGGCTTCAAATTTATCTTCTAGAAGTTTAACCAATCCGGCTATTATCGAGTCGACTTCTTCCGAAGATAAAGTACGCTCCGGCGATTGGAAACTGATATGCCAAGCCAAGCTTTTTTCATCAGCAGCCAATTTATTGCCGGCATAAATATCAAACAATTCAACTTCCTTAATCAGCGGATTAAACTTTACCAACTCTTTCTTGATTTCATTATATAATATTTTTTCATTTACCACAAAGGCCAAATCGCGAACAACGGCCGGATATTTCGGTAATTCTCTAAAAGCGGCGACAGGCGAATTAATAACCAAGTCGGATAAAACGGTAAAATTTATTTCCGCAACGGCAACCGTCTTTTTAAGATTAACATTACCGGCCGCTTCTTTACCGACGAGCGCGATAATTCCGATTTCTTCTCCTGAAACATTAATCTTGGCCGCTAAATTTTTATCGGCCCAGCCGGGGATGACGGCCGGAGCGGAAAATTCCGTCTCCGTTTCATAACCCAATAGATTCTGCATAAGATTATTTACCGTTCCCTTGAGCTTGAGGAATAAATCGCCTTCGTTCGCGGCCAAGACAAGACCAAGATGTTTTTCTTGATAAGGCAAAGCTTCATCGCTACCGGTTTCTTTCTTAAGATTTCCCGGAGCGTTAAAAAAGACGCTGCCAAATTCAAAAAATCCCAGAAAATCAGCCTTGGCTTGATTGGTTTTAATATTGCCTATCAAACCGGGAACCAAAGATTGGCGCGGCATAGTATGAATCTCTGACAGGGGATTGGCAATTTTTAGATGGTTAAAAAAATCGATATTCAATTTTTTTAACTGGTCTTCGCCGACAAAAGAATAGTTATAAACCTCGGATAGACCGTATTTTAGGGCTAAAATATTTTTTATTTTTCGCTCGATTAGTCTCTCTTGATTAACCTCGGGTAAACGCAAAGTCTCAACCGGCAAACGCGATTCGACATTGTCATAGCCGTAAATTCTAAGCACTTCTTCGACTAAATCTTCTTTAATGGAGACGTCTTTGGCGGCGCGCCAAGAGGGAACGGCAATATCTAAAACATCCGCTTTCTCGTCGGCAATCTTAAATCCTAAATTTTTTAAAATACTGATTACTCTGTCTTTGGGAATCTCTTGTCCAATTTTTTTAGTTAGCCAGCCAAGATCAAGCTTTATATTCTTCGTTTCCATTTTAACGGAATTAATATCCATTAGAGCGCTGGCGATAGTCATATTCGGGCAAACTTCTTTCAGCAAAGTTAAAAATCTAAACAGGGCCAATTCGGTTAATGCCGGGTCAAGCGATTTTTCAAAACGAGTCGAAGACTCTGTGCGCAACCCCAATCTTTGCGAAGTTTTTCGAATAGCCGCGGCCTTAAAATTCGCCGATTCGACAATTATCGCGACAGTCTCGCCGGAAATGCCGCTGTCTTTCCCACCCATAATCCCCGCAACCGCCAGGGCGTTCTTACCGTCGCCGATAACAATATCTTCCTCGTTTAAAACCCTTTCCTTTCCGTCCAGAGTTTCTAAAACTTCTTCTTTGCGGGCATGGCGGACATTAATTCTCTCAACTTTAGCCGCGTCAAAAGCGTGCATCGGTTGGCCGCATTCCAACATCACATAATTAGTCAAATCAACGATATTGTTGATCGGATGTTGATTAACGGCAATCAATCTTTCTTTTATCCAGGCCGGGGATTCTTTCACTTCAACTCCTTCGACTCTAACGGCCATGTAGCGCGGACAAGCTTCTTTATCCTCGATTTTGATTTCCAACTTTCCGTCTTTACTGTCTAAAAACTTAAAATCGTTTTCCGCCAGTTTTTCATAGGGCTTAAGCGCTAAATCAAAAAGCGCGCCCAATTCGCGGGCGATACCGTAATGGCTTAATAAATCGGAGCGATTCGATAATGACTTGTTGTCGATTTCTAAAACGATATCATCGGCTTTTAAATATTTTGAAAACGGTTCGCCGATCTTAGCTTTTTCATCTAAAACTAAAATTCCTTCATGGCTCTCTCCGATTCCGAGTTCGTCTTCGGCGCAAATCATGCCGTAAGATTTTTCGCCGCGAATCTCCGATTCTTTTATTTCCAGTCCGTTTGGCATGACCGCTCCGATAAGCGCGACCGGGACGAGCTGTCCTTCGGCTAAATTAGGAGCGCCGCAAACGATATGCAATTTTTCTTTTTTAACATCGACGACAGCCAAGCGCAAACGATCGGCGTTCGGGTGTTTAGCCACTTCCAAAACTTTGCCGACGACAATATTATTAAATTGTTCCGCCTGGTTTACAAATCCTTCGACTTCGACCGTATGGTCGGTCAATTCTTTGGCAATATCGGTCGCTTCCAACTTTGCGGGAATTTTTACAAAATCTTTTAACCAATTGAGAGAAATATACATATAATTAAAATTGCTCTAAAAATTTAAGATCGCCGCTATTAAATAGACGAACATCGTTTATGCCGTATTTAAGCATGGCTAAACGAGTCAAACCGAAGCCGAAAGCAAAACCGGAATAAACTTCGGGGTCGATGCCGCCGGCGCGCAAAACATCGGGATGAATCAAACCGCCGCCGACTATTTCCAGCCAGCCGGTATGTTTGCAAACGCGGCAACCTTTGCCGCCGCAAAGAAAGCAGGTGTATTCGCCGTTATTTCCCGGCTCGACAAAGGGATAAAATTTCGGACGCATTCTCAGTTCGGTATTCGGCCCGAATAATCTCTTGCCGGCTATCTCCAAAAAGCTTTTAAGATTGGAAAAATTGATATCGCGGCCGATCATCATTCCTTCAAATTGATAAAAAGTATGCTCGTGGCGAGCGTCGGTCGCCTCATTTCGAAAACAACGGCCGGGAATAACGACTTTAAGCGGAGCGCCGTATTTTTGCAGCATTCTAATTTGAACGGAAGAAGTCTGGGTGCGCATCACCAGGTCATATTGTCCGTCTTTATTTTTCGAATCGATATAAAAAGTATCCTGCATGTCGCGCGCCGGATGAAGAGGCGGAACATTTAATGCGGTAAAGTTATAATAATCGCTTTCAAGCTCCGGACCGTCGCCGACGACAAAACCCAAAGAAATAAATAAATCTTCAAGTTCGTTTTGAATCAAGGTCATCGGGTTTAAATGACCATTGGCTATCTTTTCTCCCGGGAGAGTAACATCGACAAAATCATTTTTCTTGCCGTAATTTTCCAACGTCCGTCCGGCCTCTTCAAATTTGGCTTGCATTTCCGTCTTGGCCGCATTGGCTAGTTCTCCCAATTCTTTTTTTAAATCGAGACTCAAATCTTTCAACCCGTGCATAATCTCGCTAAATTCTCCTTTGCGCGATAGATATTTCAATTCCAATTCACGCAGGTCGTCATTATTTTTAATCTTTGCCAGTTGATCAAAAAATTCTTTCTTTATTTGTTCTATTTTATTTTTCATATGTTCCTAATTAATCGTCTATGATTATTCATCTAATTAATATATTTCAAAAATCTAACGGCTTTTTTTATAACTGATTACAAAAAGTTCTAAAATGCCGAAAATAGCAATCAATAAAAACAAGTTTAACCAATTAAACAAGTGTTGCGACTTTAAAATCAATAAAGAAATAATGAATAGGGAAAATAAGAATGATTGCCTAAAGGCGACTTTTACCAAATTAAACACCAGTTCTTTCTTTAAGGCAACGAAGCGGAAGAGAAATCCGAAAAGAGCGGCTGTCCCGCTTAAAGCTAAAAATAAAGACAAATAAAAAAGCAAAAAGCCAAGCCAATTGGTGGCGGCCGGGTCGATTAGCCCGGTGACAAACATAAATATGCCCCAACACACGGCCGTTAGGACAGACATGACGAATAAATAATTTTTTAGGGTCATAGGCCAGTGATTATATTAGCTATCTTAGCCAGTTCTTGCTGATAATTATTTAATTTTTCTTTTTCGGCCGCAACAATTTTTTCGGGAGCGCGGGAGACAAAATCGGAATTGCTTAATTTCTGCGTCTGCGCCAAAATCAATTTTTCTAAGTTTGCCCGTTCTTTCAGCAAGCGTTCTTTTTCCTTGGCCTCATCAATCGCGCCGACTAGATATATCGCAACTTCTCCGACCGGGACCATAATCGCCTTTTCGATATCGGCTCCGGTTTCTTTGATTTCTAGATTATCCAGTCCGGTTTTCAAATTTTTAATCACTTCTTTTTGGCTCTTAAGAAGGGCAGTAAATTTATGGCCATAGATAACGGCCGTTAATTTTTTGGCCGGTTCGATTTTATTCTCGCTGCGCGCATTGCGGATAGCGATTATAATATCTTGGACGACCGTCAGTTCATTTTTATCATCGGCAGAATTTTCTACGGCTGCCGGCCATTTTGCCACCATCAAAATACTGTCATTAAAGCTATCCCAAACAGTCTCGGTCACAAACGGAATAAACGGATGCCAGAGAATTAAAATATTTTTTAATAAATATATTAAAACTTCATCTTTATTCTTTTCAACCTTGGCGATCTCTAAATACCAATCGGCTAATTTATTCCAAGTAAAATCATTCAGCTCTTCGGCGGCCAGCGAAAATTCGAAATTTTCAAATCTTTCGGTGACGCTCTTAATTAAATTATTCATCTCTCCCAAAATCCATTTATCCGCTAAAGTTTTTGCTTCCGGAATACTATCGGCCGGGGTGGAGAAATATTTTTCATCGACAAAGCCGAGAATAAAGCGGGAAATATTCCAAAGTTTATTTATAAAGTTTCTTTTTGATTCAATTTTCTCGGCGCTATAACGGCTGTCATTCCCCGGAGTCGCGCCCATCAACAGAGAAAGGCGCAAGGCATCGGCGCCATATTCCGCGATAGCGTCCAAGGGATCGACTCCGTTACCTTTGCTCTTGCTCATTTTTTTTCCTTTCCCGTCTAAAATCGTTCCGTGCAAATAAACATGTTCAAAAGGAATCTCGCCTAGAGCGAAAAACGACATCATGACCATGCGGGAAACCCACAGAGTAAGAATTTCATAGCCGGTTTCAAGAACCTGGGTCGGATGAAATTTGGCTAAATCGCCGGTTTTAACGCCATCTTTATAAGTATCCGGCCAACCAAGAGTAGAAAATGTCCACATTCCCGAAGAAAACCAGGTATCAAGCGTGTTCTCGTCTTTAATCCAACCATCTCCCGTTGGAGCGGTTTCGTCGCAATAGACCTCTTCGCCTTTATACCAGACAGGGATGCTATGACCAAACCAAATTTGACGAGAAATACACCAATCATGTAAATTTTCCATCCAGTTTTGATAGCGTTTATCAAACCGTTCAGGAATAAAAGTTATCTCCTTGGTCTTTGCCGCTTCTAGCGCTTTTTCTTTCAACGACTTGCCGCCCAAACGTTCTAGTTTTTTATCAACAGCTATAAACCATTGTTTTGAAGGCAGCGGCTCGACTGGCGTATCGCAACGATAGCAGATTGATAAATTATTGGTTAAGTCCTCTTCTTTTTCCATTAAGCCTTTAGAGGTTAGCTCCGCAACGATTTCTTTGCGCGCGGCTTCGGCGGTTAAACCGGAGAATTTTCCGAAACCTTCGTGGATCAATCCGTCCTCATCGATAACTTTAATTATCGGTAGATTATTTGCCTCGGCCATCTGCCAATCAACCATTGAATGGGCCGGGGTTACACCTAAAGCGCCGGTGCCGAAATCGGATTCAACATTACGATCGCCGATTATTTTTATATTCAATTCCTGCCCGCAAAAATTTACTTTATACTCCTTGCCAATATAAGCTTTATAGCGTTCATCTTTCGGATTGACGGCTACAGCCGTATCGCCCAACTTCGTTTCCGGACGAGTAGTGGAGATAGAAATCGGAAAATCGGAGCTATATTTAAAAGTATATAATTTAGCCTGCTGTTCTTTATATTCAACCTCATCATCGGCCAAAGTCGAATGGCAATGCGGGCACCAATTAACGATTCGCTCTCCGCGATAAATAACGCCTTCGCGGTACATATCGACAAACATGCGGTTAACGGCGCGCTGTCTCTCGTCGTCAAAGGTAAAAGCCACGCGAGACCAATCTAAAGAGGACCCCATTTTTTTTGTCTGATGCAAAATAGCCGCCTGCGTGCTTCGTAAAAATTTCCAGATTTCTTCCAATAACTTTTCGCGGCCCAAATCATGCCTGGTTTTTCCGGTTTCCGTGAAAATCTTTTTCTCGACTACCATTTGTGTAGCGATAGCGGCATGATCAGTTCCCGGCAGCCACAGAGTTCTATAACCGGACATCCGATGATAGCGTATTAAAAGATCTTCAATCGCCAACATACAGCTGTGCCCGATATGTAATTTTGCCGTTATATTCGGTGGCGGCAGGACAATCGTATAGCTCTTAGCGTCTTCTGAAACATTTAAATTATCGGGGTTAAAATAACCCGATTCTTCCCATTTTTGATAGATTTTATCCTCGTTTTCGCCCGGATTATAGGCTTTGTCAAGTTCTTTTTTCATACATTAAAATTACCAAAAAAACCGCTTAAAGTCAAACCTATTTTGCCTTGACTTTAGCCATAATTAATTATATATTTATTAGTCAATCTCCTTATCGGATCGACCTTGCCGACCGGCAACTATAACGCCAAATCAAAGCGATGCTTAATCTCGAACAACAAATTTTTAACCAAATAGAAAAAGCAAAAAATATTTTGATTGTTTTTTCAGCTAAACAAGGCGGGGACGCGCTCGCTTCCGCCCTGGCTCTTTTTTTGTTTTTAAAAAAACAAAATCGTGAAGTCTCTATTGTTGCCGGCGACAAAAAAGACGCCGGAGATTCGTTTTCTTTTCTCCCTGGATATTCGGAAATACAAAACAACCTAAACAATCTCCGCCGTTTTATCGTTTCAGTCGATATCAGCCAAGCTAAAGTGAACCAGATAAAGTATCTGGTTGAAAAAAATACTTTGAATTTTATTATTTCTCCTTCCGAGGGCTGGTTCAAATCCGAAGATGTCAGCTCGCGCGCCGGCGAATTTAAATTCGACCTCATTATCGCTGTCGGCCTAAGCGACCTGGAATCGCTCGGAGAGCTCCATGACAAAAATGTCGAGTTCTTCTATAAGACATCAATTATAAATATCGACAATCAGGCGGGCAATGAAGAATATGGACAGATAAACTTTATCGACCTGAATGCCGTTTCCATTTCTGAAATAATTTTTTATCTTTTAAAAAACAGCGGCCCGGAAACAATCAACGAGGACGTCGCCACCTGCCTGCTCGCCGGCATTATCCAAAAAACAAAAAACTTCAAAACTTCCAATCTTACCCCGCGAACGCTTTTAACGACATCACAACTGATTTCCGAAGGAGCCAACCGAGAACAAATAGTGGACAACCTTTACCGTTCTCGCAGTCTTAAAACGCTTAAACTGTGGGGGCGCGTTCTTAATAATTTGCGTTCCGAGCAGAAAGAAGAAATTATCTGGTCGAAACTGAACGCAAAAGATCTGGAGGAAACAAGCCCGTCGCTAGAAAGTCTGGACGAAATAATAGATGAACTGATAATGAATGTCCCCAGCGCCAAACTGGCGGTTATTCTTTGCGAGGAATCGCCGGCTAAAAGCAAAATAGTTGTCTATTCCTTGAAAAATGCCAATGCCCTGGATCTTTTAAGGGATTACTCTCCCGAAGGGACGGCTAAACTGGCGATAGCCGATATTTCCAAAGATATCGAGACAGCGAGCATTGAGCTTATCGCCGAGCTTAAAAGCAAACTTGAAAAATTAAGCGCTTAGTGATATAAAATAACTGCCCGACCATTATAACTGTCGCTTGCAATCTTTTCCCGCGATCATTATAATGGGCATATAGCTCAGTTGGTTAGAGCACCGCTCTTATAAAGCGGGGGTCGATGGTTCAAGTCCATCTATGCCCACCAAAATTTAATAATATGGGCTCGTAGCTCAGTTGGTTAGAGCGCTACGTTGACATCGTAGAGGTCACAGATTCGAGTTCTGTCGGGCCCACCAAATTTAAAAATCTCCGTAGAAATACGGGGATTTTTTTATTTTTAATATTTACATTCTTTCCAAAAATTGGTAAATTATAAGAAAGAACAAAATTATATGCTTTTCAATAAAAAAAAATCACACGCCGAATTAACTCCGATTGTCGAAGAGTCTTCAATCGCCGAATGGCTTAACGAAGACGACGAGAACGAGGGGCAGTTAGCAATCGATGTTTTTCAAACCGACAAAAAGATAATTATAAAATCGACTATCGCCGGAGTAAAGCCCGAGGATTTAAATATCTCTCTCCATCACGATTTGTTGACAATCAAGGGGCGCCGCTCGATAAAAGAAGAAGTGAGAGAAGAAGATTATCTTTTCCGCGAATGCTACTGGGGATCATTCTCGCGTTCAATAATCTTGCCGTCAGAAGTCGATAATAAACGCGTTGAAGCCGAACTTGAAAGCGGCGTTCTCACGATAACTTTATATAAAACCAGCCCTAGCCAAATCGAAATCAAAGAGAAAGACTAGACGGCGGTTCCCGGAATTATGAAAAATAAAAAATGGGCAATAAAATCACTCATCATCCTGGTGGTTTTTTTGTTGGCGGCTTTTTTCTTTACCAGTTTTAGAAATTGGCAAAATAATTATCGCGGCAAGATATATCCGGGAATAACCGTCGGCGGTATCGACTTGTCCGGTAAAACAACGGCGGAAGCGGAGAATATCATCGGCAAAAAAGCGACTGAGATAACCGATTCCGGGCTCACTTTCGTCTATAACGAAAAAGCAAAAACCATCGGAGCGTCTGTTAGCTCGTTTGATACCGACCTTTCTTATCCGTCTTTAATTTTTGATGTTAAAGAGACTGTCGCGCGCGCGCAAACACAAACTAAAAACGACAGTTATTTCGGTTATCTTGCTTTTACGCTGGCGCCTAAAGAAAAAAAAATTCTCAGTCCTGTTTATCTTCTGGACGAAGCGCGACTTAAGCCGCTGCTTGATGAAGCTTTTCCGGAACTGATAATCGCGCCGATAAATTCGTCCTTCTCTCTTTCCGAAGAAACCGGAGAATTAACCGCCGAACAGGAAAAATTAGGGAAGGAAATAAATTACGACGCCGCTTTTACGGAACTAAAAGACAATCTTAACGTTTTTGCCAACCGACCGATAAATTTAAAAACGCGCTCAAAATATCCCGATGTTAAATCGGCCGATTTAAGTGTTTTAGAAGAAGAGGCTAAAAAAATCATCGACGCCGGAGCCTTATCGATAAATTTTAAAGATCCTTCGGATAAGTCGGCCACTACTACTTGGAAAATAAAACCGGAAAGACTTCTCGGCTGGTTGGGTGCCGTTAGAGAAGACGGGAAGGTCAGTCTTTCTTTAAACCGAGATAAAGTTGCCGATTATCTGTCCTTAAATGTCTCGCCGGAAGTCGACCGAGAAGCTGTCCGTCCTCGATTTGAAATAAAAAATGGAAAAGTGGCCAGCTGGCAAGCCGGGGCTAACGGCCGGAAAATAAATATCTCTTCATCGACCGAAAAAATTTCCGCGGCCTTCTTATCCGGCGAAAAAGAGGTCTCTCTTGAAGCGGAAGAAATTATCAGCGAAAATCTTGATTCTGAAAAAAATCTGAACATCAAAGAAATAATCGGCACTGGACACTCTAACTTTGTCGGCTCGTCCGCCAATCGTATAAAAAATATCAAAACCGGCGCCGAAGCGGTTAGCGGTATTTTAATCGCTCCGGGCGAAGAATTTTCTCTGGTTAAAGTTTTAGGCGATGTCGATGCCGAAAACGGCTATTATCCGGAATTGGTTATCAAAGGCGACAAAACCGTTAAAGAATACGGCGGCGGCTTGTGCCAGATAGGCACGACTGTTTTCCGCGCCGCCATCCAATCGGGGTTGCCGATAACATATCGCCGAAATCATTCTTACCGAGTCTCCTATTATGAGCCGGCCGGAATGGATGCCGCTATTTATATTCCCGAACCCGATGTTCGTTTCATAAACGACACCGCTAACTATATTTTAATTCAATCGAGAATCTCCGGAAACGATATTTATTTTGATTTTTGGGGAGTAAATGACGGACGCGAAGTTACAATCACCGAACCGGTTATCTATAATATCGTTAAGCCGAGCCCGACAAAATATGTCGAGACAACCGAGCTGGAACCGGGCGTCGAAAAATGCACGGAAAGCGCTCATAATGGCGCCGATGCTTATTTCGATTATAAAGTTGTCTACCCTGAGAATTCAACCACCACCCCAATCCACGAAAGAAGGTTCTCCTCTCATTATGTCCCTTGGCAAAAGGTCTGTTTAGTCGGCGCCGAAAAAAAGGAGGTCGAGAATTCGGAGACAGACACAGGTGTAAACACTAACGAAGTCGAACCAACAACGGATAGCTCCGATTCTAACCCGGCAACAAGCACCGCCAGCGACACGGCAAATTAAAGGACAACCAACAAAGTTTATATCGACAAAAAAGATAAACTAAAAAGGCGTTTTAAATAAACGCCTTTTTATAACTATATAACTATTAGATCTTTATCTTTTAATTGTTTTGGCCTTATTTTACCAGCTCGCCTTCGATAATCGGGGACTCGGCTTCTTTTTTCTTAAAAACCAACAATTGCTGCAGAGCGGTTAAAACCGTTAAAACAAACCAATAGAAAGTCAGGCCTCCGGGAAGAGAAATACCGATAAATACCGTTACGGCCGGCATGAAGTAAAGCATTTGCTTGTTCATAATCGCCGTCATGTTTTCATCCTTAGAACCGTCAGTCTTTATCGCCGGCTTTTT
>CAZMKG010000007.1:21704-26217 GCA_964567015.1 uncultured Gammaproteobacteria bacterium
CCTAAATCCTGGAACGAAACCGTATTGTATAAAAAGACCAAGAGATTAAGAATCGGTTGATAAAAAACGACTGTAAAAATGTTTCCCATATTTTAAAGATTATATTAAATTTATTTAACCGGATCGTAGCCTCCCTTATTCCAAGGATTACAGCGCAAAATCCGCCAAGAGGCCATTAGCCCACCTTTTATAATACCATACTTTTCTATCGCTTGCGCGCTATATTCGGAACAAGAAGGGGTAAAGCGGCAAAAACCATGGGGGTAGAATATCTTTAAGAACCCATGATCAAAAGAAATTGTCTTTTGGTAAATCCTGATTAGAAAAACGGCCAATCGTCGGGGAAGGTTATAGATAAAATCAAACATATTTATCTAATATTAGCCTATTTATATAAGTTCAGTTTTTTAAAGCCCTTACGAAGTTCCTCTTCTATTTCTTTAAATTCCTTACCTAATATTAGCGGTAAAACAATAATAACAATATCTCTGCCCGGCTTTAAAGACAATAACTCTCGATCGGTAATTGACCTTATCTGTCTTTTAATCTTATTTCTAATAACAGCCTTTTTACTCACTTTTAACCCGATTAATATCCCGACTCGGGAGACATCGAGGCCGCTGGGGATAGTTTTAACCCCCAATATCTTACCATAAAAAGATTGGCCGGTTTTAAAAACTCGGTCAAACTCTTTATCTAATGTTATTCTGTTTTCTTTAGCTAACATGTATCGGCCAGCTTAATACTATTTTGAGAGTTTTTGGCGACCTTTATCACGACGTCTTTTTAAAACTACGCGGCCATCTTCGGTCTGCATTCTCTTTAAAAATCCATGTTTTTTACTGGCCCGATGTTTATCCGGCTGATAGGTTCTTTTCGGCATAAATAAAACTTAAATAATTGATTTGTCCCTATAACATAACATTTTTATTTACCAAAGTCAATTGAATCATTTTTTTACTTTTAAACACTTATCCCCTTCTTATCAACATATTTTTAACAACCTCCGTCCTTGTTATTGCCGTCCTTATCGAATATAATAAATCTAATGGTTATTAATTATTTATTCTTATGACTAACGAACAGGTTTGGCAGGCTGTTTTAGGGGAAATTGAGGTGAGCTTGTCAAGAGCTAACTTTATTACCTGGTTTAAAGATACTTTTATCTCCTCGTTTGAAAACGAGAGAGTTGTTATCTGTGTCCCGAACGCTTTTGTAAAAAAATGGCTGGAAGAAAAGTATCATAAGAATATTCTCAGCGCTCTTGAAAACGTAACCAAGCAAGATATTAAAGAAATTATTTATAAAATAGAATTGAAAAAGGCCGGCGCCGCGACTTTCCAGATAAACAATCCGGAGACGGAGAAAAATAAAAACGATCAAGAAATAAAGACGGCGCAATCCTCCCCGATAGCGGCTACCGGAACGAAAGAAAATATTCAAGCGCCTCAAAACGGCGGCGGAAATATCGGAAACGGAAACGGTTCTAACCGTTACGGCCTTAATCCTCGTTATATATTTGAAAATTTTATCGTCGGCAAAGGAAATGAACTCGCTCATGCCGCTTGTCTCGCGGTTGTCAATAATTTAGGAAAAACATACAACCCCTTATTTATATATGGCGGCGTCGGTTTAGGAAAAACCCATCTTCTGCAAGCAATCGGCAACGAAGTCGCGAAAAAGACCGACAAGATACTCTATACTACCAGCGAAAAATTTACTAATAATTATATCCAAGCGGTTACTTCCGGAAAAGCCAAGGAATTTAAAAACTTATACCGCAACGTCGATTTATTATTAGTCGACGATGTCCAGTTTATGGGCGGGAAAGACGGCACGCAAGAAGAGTTCTTCCACACTTTTAACGAGTTGTTGCAAAACGACAAACAAATAGTTTTAACATCCGATCGTGCTCCAAAATCTATACCCGCCATCGAAAAACGTCTCGTCTCGAGATTTGAAGCCGGGATGGTGGCCGATGTCGGCAAGCCGGATGTCGAAACAAAGATTGCTATTCTCGAAAAGAAGGCTAACGAAAAAAACTTTACCCTTGACCGCGAGATGCTCGTTTACATAGCCGACCATGTCCAAAACAATATCAGAGAACTTGAAGGCGCTCTAATTAAAGTTATCGCTTACCATCAATTTAAAAATATTCAACCGACCCTAAAAACCGTCAAAGACGTTCTAGGTGACTATATTTCCAATATCCAGGCAAAGTCGTTAACTCCGAAAGAAATAATTGAAGCAGTCGCCAAATTCTATAACGCCACTTATAAGGAGTTAATCAGTTCCAGCCGCAAGAAAGAGCTGGTTTGGCCGAGACAGATAGCTATATTCTTAATCCGCGAAGAATTAAACACCTCATATCCGACAATCGGCAACGAACTCGGCGGCCGGGACCATACAACCGCCATGCACGCCTACAATAAGATTTATCAAGAAGTAAAAGAAAAGGGTAATGAGAAAATAAAACAAGAGATAGAATCAATCCGTCAATTATTTAACAACCCTTATTAGAAAAAGTCTCTGCGGTTTCTATAAACTGGGCAAAAACTGTTGATTACTATGTTAATAGGCTGTTAGTATAATCTGAATACTATTTGATAACTTGTGTATAAAAAGCCGCACTTCGAACTTAACCACAAACCGTGAAATTTCTTTACCTTTTTGTCCGCTTAGTTTTCAACAAGAAAATATTGATTTTTATCAATAAAAAAATAAAAAATACTAAAAATAAAAAGTTATCCACTCGCTTATTGTTATTATTAATTATTTATATATATTTTAATATAATAAACAATTTAAATATATGCGCTTTATAAGCTTGCAAGAAAATTTAAAGAGAGGATTAAGTATAGTCGGACATGTCAGTTCAAAAAACATCAATCTTCCGATTCTTAATAATATATTAATAAAAGCTGAAGACGGAAATATAGAACTTGTCAGTACTAATTTAGAGATAGGTATTACCCATCAAGTTAGAGGGAAAATAGAAGTTGACGGGCAATTTACGGTTGATTCGAAGTTAATCAGTGAATATGTTAATTTGCTTAGCGGCGGAGAGAAAGTAAAGATAGAAGAGAAAGATAATGAGTTGAAAGTAGAGTGTGGAAATTATAAAACAAAGATTAAGGGCGAATCAGCTAAAGAATTTCCTTTAATCCCGACTATACCGAGACAAGGTTATTATAGTTGCAAAAGCGGAGAACTAAAGAAAGCCTTAAATAGTGTTGGTTTTGCCGTTTCTAATAATGAAAATAGAATTGAGCTATCAGGAGTTTTATTCTCGTTTAACGATAATAAGTTGAGCTTGGCCGCGACCGATAGTTATCGTTTGGCGGAACGGGAGATAAAAATAAGCGCCAAAGATATAGATGGCGAGCAAAAAGTTATCGTTCCCGGAAGAACGGTTCAGGAGTTAATGAGGGTTTTAAACAATTTTGACGGCGGAGAACTGGGCGACGAAGAAGAGCTTAGATTTTACTTAACCGACAACCAAATATTATTTACAGTTGACTCGGTTGAACTAATCTCAAGGCTTATTAATGGCCATTATCCCGATTATAAACAGATAATACCCGCCAAAAGCCAAACAGATATTTTAGTCGAGAAGACGGAAATAGTACGGGCAGTAAAAGCGGCGGCCTTATTTTCAAAGACAGGCATTAACGACATAACACTTTTATTTTTAAAAAATAAAATAATGGTTTCGGCTTTTTCCGGAGCAAGCGGGGAAAGCCAAATTGAGCTTGACGCGGAAGTAAACGGCGGCGACAACGAAGTGACAATAAATTATCGTTATCTACTGGATGGTTTAAATAATATTGAAGGAGACAGAATTAGATTAAATGTCTTAAACAACACTACTCCGTGTGTTTTAAAGCCGGAGAAGGGAGATGACTATTTATATATAGTGATGCCTATCAGGCAATAAATTTCGGCCTATATTTAAAAAAGACTATCTTTTAATGATAGTCTTTTTTGTTTAGTGTTAATTTATTATTATTTTTATCTCATTACTCTTTAGAATATCGCCGTTCCAGTCGTGAAGCTCGCCGTAAAGAGAGTAGGTGCCTGGAGATTGGACGCTGTCCCAAGAAAGAGCGACTGTTCCCGAACCCCTGTCGGTAGAAGTTTTTATAACAGAGGTACTTCCGTTAATATCGCGCAGCATCAGGTTTATCCGAGCGATTCTTTCCGGACGCTTAACCGTGAAGCTTATCGATAGAGGAAAGTCTATGGCGTTTATCGCCAAGCCGGAAGCGGGGGAAGTAAGACTAATAGAACTTTTCCCGGTTGAAACGGGATTATTTTTTATCAAGAGGTTAAAATTAACACTCGCTTCATTGCAGTTTTGAATATCATCGCAAGCCCTTGCCAATAAAGTATGATAGCCGTTATTTAACATGTTGATTGTCCCAGTCATTGGAGCGGCTTCGCCAAGTTTTGTTTCCCAAAGATTGTTATTAAGATAATAATCGATTCGGCTGACTAAACGCGGCGCCGAAGC
>CAZMKG010000007.1:26317-30320 GCA_964567015.1 uncultured Gammaproteobacteria bacterium
TTTCTATTAAATCGGGCGGCGTCAGATTAGTGGCCAGTAATCCCGATATTTTATCAATATCGATTGTTTGTTGCGGGATTTGTCCGTCTAGAATCGCTTTGCCGGTCGTATAATCATCAGGCGCTTTAAAAGTTTCTATCGGAGTATCGCCTAAGACCCTGGCCATATAGTCGTGCCAGATAGGGGCGGCGACTACGCTGCCATCCGCTTTACCGCTCATTTCCTTGTTGTTGCTATTTCCGACCCAGACGCCGGTAACGAGCGATGGTGTATAACCGACTGTCCAAGCATCATGATAATTATTAGTTGTTCCGGTCTTCGCCGCCACCGGACGGTCGCCGAGAGTTAAATAATTTTTTTCGCCAAAGACATAGGAACGAGCTTCGTTATCGCTGAGAATGCTGTTTATCATTCTGGCCACTTGAGAGTCGAGAACTTTCTTTTCGCTTGGAGAATATTCTTCAATCACATTTCCATTTTTATCTTCGACTTTCAAGATACTGACTATCGGACTCATTTTTCCGTCACGCGCGAAAGCGCTGTAAGCGTTAACGTGTTCCAGTAATTTTACTTCGCCGCCGCCGAGAACCAAGGAAAGACCGAAACGGTTTCTCGGATAAAGAGTCGTATAGCCCATGTTTTCCGCCAAATCGAGAACGTTGTTGATTCCGGCCAGATATATCGCTTTAACAGCCGGGATATTTAAGGAACCGGCCAAAGCTTGGCGAATGGAAATCGGTCCGTGTTCTTTTAAATCATAATTATGAGGAGTGTATGGTTCGGCCGAATCAGTCGCAAAATTAGTAACAACATCGTATAAGATAGTTGAAGGCGTATAGCCTTTGCTAAATAGAGAAGCATAGACAATCGGTTTCATCGACGATCCCGGTTGGCGCGGCCAAGTAGCGACATTGACTTGCCCGTCTATCGAATCATCGAAGAAATCGCGCGAACCGACCATGGCAAGGACCTGTCCGGTCTTCGGGTCGATAGACACCAAAGCCGCATTATTCGCCCCATAATTTTTTGGATAATTTTCTGTCCGCTCGGCAATCACCTCTTCGGCGATTTTTTGTTTATATAAATCAAGCGTCGTATAGATTTTTAAGCCTTCTTGTTCAATCATTTTTTCGCCATACTTTTCCGAAAGTATATCTTTTATATACATGACGAAATGAGGCGCGGTTATATTATTGTCTTTCTCTTTAAAAACAATTTCCTGAGCTTTTGCCTGGTCTCTCTCCGCTTCGGAAATGTATCCTTGCTCGGCCATCAAATCAAGAATATAATCCTTTCTTCCCAGAAGGATGTCCTTGTGCGACCCATATGGAGAATAGCGGCTGGGCGATTGCGGCAAGGCCGCCAAGATAGCCGCTTCCGGCAAGGTTACATCTTTAATGCTCTTGCCGAAATATTTCTGTGCCGCCGACTCGACGCCGTAAGCATTTGAGCCGTAAGGAATTTCATTAAAATACATTTGCAGGATTTCGTCTTTGGAAAATTTTTCTTCCAAGCGATAAGCAAGGACGAGCTCTTTTATTTTTCTGGTGATTGTTTTTTCGTTCGACAAGACGGCATTTTTTATAAATTGTTGAGTCAGGGTCGATCCGCCGGCGCTGCGATGATAGATTACATTGGTCACTGCCGTGCGCGCCATCGCCCAGACGCTGAAAGCGCCGTGGTTGTAGAAATTTTTATCCTCGACGGCGATAGTCGCGTTTTTTACATTGGCCGGGATGTCTTTTAAGAGAACAAGAGTTCTTCTTTGATCGCCGCTTATTTCGTAAAGAATATTCTCTCCGCTTCGGTCATAGATTTTTGTGCTTTGAGCGACTTCGCGTTCCATAAGCTGATTCGGATTCGGTAAATCGCGCGAAATCCAGACAATCGCCAAGAAAGCGATTAACAGGCAGGCGGCCGCAAAAGCCAACAGGAAAAGAATTATTTTTTTCTTATTGATTTTTATTTGTTTCTTTCTCGGTCCTTTATGAAAATCGCCGCGCTTGTTGTCGGTTCTCCAGGAGCTTATTTGCCTGGCTTTTAATTGAGGAATAGGCATAAAATATGAAGTTAATATAAAGTTATTATATCAGATAATCGGCTTTTTTAGAATTTAAGCGAAAATTATTATGTATTTACTTAAAATTGTTTTATAATTGTCTTATATAATGCTCCCGGAAAATTATTTTGTAAATATTATGGACTTAATCAACAGCGTGAATAACCAAAGAGTAAAAGACTTGGTTAAATTGCAAAAGGCAAGCGAGCGGCGTGAAAAGAAACTTATTATTATCGACGGCGCGCGTGAAATAGAGTCGGCCGAGAAGTCGGGCGTGGAAATTTTAGAATTATTCTATTGCCCGAGTTTAATAAAAAAAGAGGTTAAAGATTTCTTCGGTCTGGATCGAGAGAAAATTACGGAAGTGGCGGAGGCGGTATTTATGAAAATATGCTATAAGGAAAAACCGGATGGTTATTTTGCTTTAGCTAAAATAAAGGAGCTCGGACTTAATGAAATAACCGTAAAAGGGGCGCCTCTAGTCATTGTTTTAGAATCTGTCGAAAAACCCGGGAATTTAGGAGCGATTATTAGAACCGCTTATGCCGTCGGAGCCGATGCGATTATTATTAACGATAGTCAAACTGATATCTACAACCCGAATGTTATCAGGGCAAGCGAAGGCTTCGTTTTTAATAAACAGATTGCCGTTGCGCCGGTTGAAGAAACTGTCGCTTGGCTTAAAAAAAATAAAATAATAAGCTATGCGGCGGCGACAACCGGAAAGAATAATTACACAAAAGAAAAGTTATTGGGTCCGACAGCGGTTATTTTAGGCTCGGAAGCTTTCGGTTTAAGCGACAAGTGGCTCAAGGGCGCCGATAAGTTAGTAAAGATCCCGATGGAAAAAGGAATAGACTCTTTAAACGTCTCTGTTTCGGCGGCGGTAATTTTATATGAAGCCCTAAGGCAGAGAGAAAAATAAAAGTTGACAGGAGCCAGTATTTCTATTAATATAAGACAAGATTATAGTAAAAATAAATTTTGCGCCCGTAGTTCAGCGGATAGAACGGGAGCCTTCTAAGCTCTAGACGAGGGTTCGACTCCCCCCGGGCGTACGTTTCACAGAAACACATCATGGTGCCTATGGTGTAGTGGTAACACAGCAGGTTGTGGTCCTGTTATTCTGGGTTCGATTCCCAGTAGGCACCCTAATTAAAAGAGAACAGACTCGGTCTGTTCTCTTTTAATTAAGCGACGTAGTCGCTGGGAATCGAACAAGCGGCGAGCGAGTCTTGAGCGAGGTCGGAAGACCGAGCGAAAATGGGAGCGACGATAAGCGCGAGCGAGCGTAGCGCTTAGCGGCCGGTCAGGACAAGTGAACGAGGCGCAATTCCGGCGCCGAGTGAGCGCGGAATTCCCAGTAGGCACCCCATAAATAAAAAGAGTAGATTTCATCTATTCTTTTTTATTTGGCTGATATAGTGGCAAATAATAGAAATACATATTTTTGACAACATAAACCACAGAAGATAAAATAAATATAGAGGCTAAACGTTAAAAAAGGGTATTCTTAATAAAATTTATGAAAAAGACGGTTAAAGTAAACGATAAGTTTCAGCAGGGTTATAAATATCAACTTACCGAACCGGCGGGGAAAAACTTTCATCCGGATTTTAAACCGGAGCTTACCCCGAAACAGATGCTCGCGCTCGGTGTTTTTGGCGGTGTCTATATGCGCGATTGTGTTAAAGAATTTCCTCGGGATTGGTTTATAAAAGCAAAATTTCAAAAAAAAGATTCGTACGCGCATGACCCCGCGCTAAATTTTTTTAAAGTGAATGCTAGTCAGCCTTTGTCTGTTTGGATAGAAAAAGGCTGGATTTATAAAGACGATCCAAGGGGTTGGTTTCAGTGGTATTGCCGATATTATATGGGGAGAAGAATTCCGGGCGAAGATGAACGACAGATTAAGCGGTGGAAAGCTATCACGCGGCATATTGC
>CAZMKG010000008.1:0-10656 GCA_964567015.1 uncultured Gammaproteobacteria bacterium
GAAAATAATAGAGTTTGGAGCCCGGGTAGTATTTCGGAGCGCATATGATTTCGTAAAGAAAAATTGATTGCTCTAAAGAAGGAATAATTATTAGAAACAATCAATGTGTCCACAGAAATCATCTAAGCGGAGAAATACTGCCCGGGCTCCTAAATCGTATATATGTACAATCACCAAGAAATTGAAAAAAAATGGCAGGACATATGGACTCGCGACGAGATTTATAAGACTAAGACCGATCAAAGCAAGCCGAAATATTATGTTTTGGATATGTTTCCTTATCCGTCCGGCGTCGGCCTTCATGTCGGCCATCCGAAAGGTTATATCGCGACCGATGTTTTAGCGCGGTTAAAAATGATGCAGGGTTTTAATGTTTTACACCCGATGGGTTTTGACGCTTTCGGTCTGCCGGCGGAAAATTACGCGATTAAAAATCATCTCCACCCGAAGAAAGCCACCGATGACAATATTGCTACTTTTAAAAGACAATTATCGATTTTAGGTTTTTGCTACGATTGGGAGCGGGAAATTAGCACTACCGATCCGAATTATTATAAATGGACCCAATGGATTTTTTTACAGATGTACAAGCGCGGTTTAGCTTTTGAATCGAACGAACCGATTAATTGGTGTCCGTCTTGCAAAACCGGTTTAGCCAATGAAGATTTAGAGGACGGAAAATGTGAACGTTGCGGCACGCCGGTAATTCAGAAACCTTTAAGGCAGTGGGTTTTGCGGATTACCGATTACGCCGATCGCCTGCTTGATGATTTGGAAAAATTGCCGCAATGGGAAAACTCGATTAAAGAAATGCAAAGAAATTGGATCGGCCGCAGCGAAGGCGCGGAAGTCGATTTTAAAATTAAAGATAACGATAAAAAAATAAAAGTTTTTACGACCCGCGTCGATACGATTTTTGGCTGTACTTATGTGGTTATTGCTCCGGAGAATAATTTAGTCGCGGATTTAAAAGATAAAATTACTAATTGGGAGGAAGTCGAACTTTATATTGAAGAATGCCAAAATAAAACCGATTTGCAGCGCACGGATTTAAATAAAGAAAAAACAGGCGTTTGTTTAAAGGGAATAAAAGCGATTAATCCTTTTAATGGCGAAGAAGTCGACGTCTTTATCGCCGATTATGTTTTAAATTCATACGGCACCGGTTCGGTTATGGCTGTTCCGGCTCACGACGAACGCGATTTTTCTTTCGCCAAGAAATTCGGTCTAAGGATAAAAGCGGTTATTTTTCCTGACGAAGAATCGGAATACGAAGGGAAGTACGCTTATACCGAAGACGGGATATTGCGCAATTCCGGCGATTTCACCGGCCTAACTTCCGCTGTTGCTCGTCAAAGAATGGCTGATTATTTGGTTGAAAATAATTTAGGCGCCAAAAAAGTTAATTTTAAGATTAAAGATTGGGTTTTTTCCCGCCAAAGATATTGGGGCGAGCCGATTCCGCTTATCCATTGCGCTAAATGCGGCGTCGTGCCGGTGCCGGAAGAAGAATTGCCGCTAGTTTTACCGGACGTTAAAAGTTATGAACCGACGGATAACGGCGAATCGCCTCTCGCTCTTATTAATGATTGGGTTAATGTTAAATGTCCGCATTGCGGCGGTCCGGCCAAACGAGAAACCAATACTATGCCGCAATGGGCCGGTTCTTGCTGGTATTATTTGCGCTATATCGATCCGAAAAATGATAAAGAAATGGTTGATAAAAACTTGGAAAAATATTGGTCGCCGGTTGATTTTTATGTCGGCGGCGCGGAACACGCGACACGCCATTTAATATACGCGCGTTTTTGGCATAAGTTTCTATTTGATATCGGCGTGGTTAATTATGAGGAGCCGTTTACCAAACTTCAGCATGTCGGTTTAATCATGGGTGAAGACGGACGAAAGATGAGCAAACGTTGGGGTAACGTTATCAATCCCGATGAAATTGTCGCGCAATATGGAGCCGATGCTTTGCGCGTATATGAAATGTTTATGGGTCCGTTTGATCAAGCTTGCAGTTGGAGCACCAACGGGTTAATCGGCGCGCGAAAATTTTTGGAGAGAATCTATAATCTCGGAGAAACTATCGGAGAAACCGGTAATTTTCAAGAAGTGAAAGAAGTAAAATCTTTGCTTCATAAGACTATAAAAAAAGTCGGTGAAGATATTGAAGGTTTTTGCTTTAATACGGCAATTTCCGCTTTAATGATTTTAGTTAACGGCGTTATCGAGGCAAAAAATAAAATTTCCGTCCTGCCGCTCGCCAAAGAAGATTTCTTTAAATTATTGCAGATATTATCTCCTTTCGCGCCGCATATCAGCGAAGAATTAGCCGCGCGCCTCGGTTATACCGGCAGTATTTTTGCCAGCGCTTGGCCAAAATATGATGAAAATTTGATTAAAGATGAAAAGGTTAATTTAGTTATTCAGGTTAATGGAAAATTAAGAGCGACCTTGGTTGTTCCGGCCGATATTACGGAGGGGGAGGCGATGAATTTAGCTCGCCAGGAAGAATTGGTTAGTAAATGGTTGGAGGGCAAGGAAATCGTCAAAATAATTTTTGTCCCGGGAAAACTGTTAAATATCGTTATTAAATAAATAAGTAAAAGATAAAATAAGATGTCTGATTTATTGCCTGAAATTAGAGAAATTTGTCGTTTGTGTGAAATAAAGCCGTCTCGCAGCAAGGGACAGAATTTTTTAGTGAACGAAAATATTTATGACGATATTGTCCGCGCCGCGGAAATTAAAGCCGGTGATACGGTTTTAGAAATCGGTCCCGGTTTAGGTTTTTTGACTTTGAAGATGGCTAAGCTGGCTAAACGGGTAATCGCGGTCGAACTGGACGATAAATTGGCTAACTATTTACAAACCGGAATTGATGCTAACGGGATAAAAAATGTCGAAATTATTAATGAGGATATTTTACGCTTCAACCTTAATGAATATTTGGCGCCGGAAGAAAATTATAAGATAGTCGCTAATTTGCCTTATAACATCACATCTATTTTTTTGCGGCTTTTTCTCTCCGCTTCTCGACCGCCGCAATCGTTTGTTTTAATGCTCCAAAAAGAAGTGGCGGAAAGAATAGTAGCCACCCCGCCGGAAATGAGCCTGTTGGCGCTTTCCGTCCAATATTACGGCGAGCCTAAAATTATTCGCGAAGTGAAAGCGGGAAATTTTTGGCCGGAGCCGAAAGTCGATAGCGCGGTTATAAAAATAGACGTTAAAGCTCGTCCGGAAACGGCCGCGGCAGAACAATCTGCCAAAGATAAATTATTTTTTCGCCTGGCTAAAGTCGGTTTCAGCGCCAAACGGAAAATGTTAAAAAACAATCTGGCCGGGGGCTTAAAAATAGATCAAAAAATAATCAATGAAATACTTATTAAAAATAAATTAAATCCCCAATCGCGCGCCGAAGATTTAAGCCTTGACGATTGGCGAAAATTATTTGCGGCCATTCGTGAATTTATGGTATAATAAAATTAAATTAAAGCTAGTATTATATTATTTTTATTATGTCGGCCGGCAATCCTTTGGAAAGAAAAAAGAACAGGCAGGAGGAGGGAAATTCCCCTCGCCAAAAGAAAACGGCGGTTTTATTGTTAAGCCTCTTTGCGGTTCTTGTCATCGGTTTATCCGTTTGGAAGTTTTATGCGGCCTTAAGGTCGCCTTTTGAAGTTGATGGAGAAGAGAAAAGCCAAAAAACTGGCGATACTTATTCGGATTCGGATAAAATCGATTCCGATAACGACGGGATTTCAAACGCCGACGAGATTAATGTTTATAAAACATCGCCTTATTTGCCGGATTCCGATAGCGACGGGATTTCCGATTACGACGAGATAAATGCCGGCACCGATCCGAATTGTCCGACCGGGAAAGTTTGCGCTACGTCCGATACGACCGTTAATTCCGGTTCTGATTTTACGAACGATATTGCCGACGATTTAACAACCGATAATAGCCAAAGCGCGACGACCGTTAGCGAAATTACGCCCGATTTTTTAAGACAAATACTAATTCAGAACGGTTCCGAAACCTCAACTGTCAATCAGATTAGCGATGAAGATATAATGGCGGCCTATCAAGAAGCGGTTCAAAGCCAAGCGAGCTCGACTAATCAATAATTGAGTATAAATAATTTGATATAATAAAATGAAATCTTCTTTTAACCCAGCAAAGAAGAGCATCGGAAAAAATGGCAAGAAAACAGCAGTTTTTTTGCTCGTTTTTGTTATGCTTTTTTCTTTTTTATTAACGCCTCTTGAGAGGGCAAAGGCGCAGATGGCGGTAACGGCTCCGATTCTTGAAGCTCAAAATATTGCTAAATCCGCTTATGATAAGGCTAAAACCGCTTTGTCGAAATTGCTTCTAAAAGCCGGAGCCACTTCCTTCCAACAAGTCGTCAGAACCGCTTTAAATAAGATTGCTTACGATACAGCAACTTATTTAGGCTCGGGCAATAGCGGCCAGAAACCTTTATTTATTACCGAAGGCTGGGGTTCTTATTTATCCAATGTCGGCGATGCGGCGGCCGGTCAGTTTATTGAATCTTTCGTTAATAATTTAAGTGTGACGGTCAGCGCCGATTGTCAGAAAAAATATCAAGTATGCTCGGGGGCTTGCCAGGATAATTATGGTTCGGATTTATCGGATGCGGAAATATTAGAACAATCAACCGCTTGCTTGCAGACATGTAAAGAAGCCGCCTATAAATGCGGCGCGACCGGAGCAGGCACGGGTGTAAGCGGTGATAGTGTTTTAGCGGGCGCGGCGGTTAATTTAAATTCTCTAAATATCTGCCAGCCGTCTTCTTTAGAAGCGAAAGTAAAAATCGGTTTAGGATTGGTAGAATATAGAAACCCGGCGGTTAATTGCACCGCTTCGGAGATGATAAGTAATTGGGGAGACGAGGTTGCTAAAGTGACCGATTGGAAAGACGCAAATTTTCTTGACAATATAAAAGGCATGTTTGATCCGACTTCGAGCGATTTGGGAATATATATGTCGGCGCGAAGCAATATAATCTCCGCCGAAGCCGGCGCCAGCACGTTAGCCTTAAATGATTTAGTGGCTAATAAAGGCTGGTTGAGCAAGACTAACGCCGCCGGAGAATCTATTGGCGTTCCCGGAGATGCCAAAAGAAAAGCGGAAACAACCGAAGCGGCGGCCAAGGATTCTCTTTTGCGCACCACCGGCGATATCGTTGTCGATGCCGCTAATGTCTTTGTTAACCAGCTTGCTATCAGCAAATTTAACGATTTAATGTCTAATTTAGGCAAGAAAACTTCAAGCGGCAATAGAACCGGTTCTTCCGCTTCAATCACAAATGCCGAAAACGATTCAAGCGCTTCTTATAGCGCCGCCGCGTTAAAAGAATCTTTATCGTCGATTATTAAACCGGATTTCGGCGTTAAAGCGGATTATGATATTTTATCCAATTTGACTGTTTGTCTCGATAAAAAAAATCCCGGACCGACCGAATGCGTTATCGACAGTAAATTTAGCCAAGCCGTCAGCGAGAATAAAACGGTTATCGAAGCCGTTGAAGAAGGATACATAAACGGGAATTGGCAGTTGACCGAAGAGACGGCGGAAAGCTCTTATTCTTTGCGCAATGTTTCCATTTTAAGGAAATATCGTATTTTGCCGATTGGTTGGGAAGAGGCGATTAAGCGCGCTTATAGCAATTCGGCAAACATAAAAAGAATTACTGTCATGGACATGATTTCCTGTTTTGACGGCTCCGACAGTTATCAGCAATTCAGTTCTAATTTTAAAGTTAATGATCAAGATTGGTGCCGCGGTTTGGTTGATCCGAATTGGGTTCTTAAGGCGCCGCTTAATTATTGCAGCAAGCAAGGATCGGGAGCGCAGATTATCAGCAAAATGGTTATCCCTTCCTATGGCACAAAGGGCGCCGATGGTTATATAGCCAGCGCTTATAGCCTTAATCGCAATGAAGAATATTGCGCCGATGAAAAAACGTGTATCAAAGAAAAAGCCGACGGCAGCTGCGAAGCTTACGGTTATTGCAACGAAGAAAAGAGAACTTGGAACTTTTCTTCGGACGGTTGCGATCCGATTTATAACACTTGCCAAAGCTTTACAAACGCTTCTTCCGGCAAGAATTTTTCGTATTTAAAAAACACCTTGGATTATTCCGGTTGTAATTCGGCCAGCGCCGGTTGCCGTCAGTACTCCGTCTCCGGTTCCTACAATTCTTCTACGGGAGCAGTCTCTTGGGGGAAAGAATCGCCGATTTATTTTAATAGCAATATAAATAATTGTAATAGCGGCGACGAAGCGTGTACGGAATTATTAAGAGTCAAACCAACCTGGGGATCTAATTTAGTGATGAACGCCGATTTTAGCGACGATGAAATCGGCAGCGCCCCGAGAGGTTGGCATTTCTCTTTTGATAATACGACCTCCCGAAACGCCGCTGTCGTCGATGCCTTCTCCGAACTTGGCACGGGCGCCGGTCGCGCGGTGAAACTAACCGCGAGCCGCAATGCCGCCGGCAGCGCGCAATTTACAATCGGAGCTTATTCGGATTCTAAAGATTCGCTTTTGCCCGATAATTTTCAATTAGTTTATAATCAGGATTATACGGTCAGCGCCGATGTCTATATCGCCGCCGGAAAAGCAACTCTTTATATGGGAAATCTGTCCGATGGTTTTTCAAAATCGACGACCAACGTCGGAAGTTGGCAACATTTGTCGGTTACCAGAACAGCCCGTAGCGGATATAACGAACCGGTTTTTGGCATCGTTAACCAAATATCGGGAAATTCCGCTCTTATTTACATAAAAAATCTTAAATTTGAAGTCGGCAATTACGAGACCGGATTTAATGTTTACGGAAGCACTTATAAAGTTTATGAAAAATTGATTCCGCCTTATTTGGAGAGCGCTTGTTACAATAATATTTCCAGCGCGACAAAAGACTATACTCTTAGAAGCGACGCGCCGGCTGTCTGTTATAATTATGCGCGCCGCTGCAATCGCGATGAAGCCGGTTGCGAGAAGTTTGTCGGCGTTAAAGACGGTATCTCCGTTTCGGCGCAAGTAACCGCCTCCGATTATTGCTGGGGCGATTGTCTCGGCTATGATGTTTATATTTCCAAAGGCAATTATTTTAATTCGCCGGAGGCGGCAAATATAATTCCGGCTAACGCGTCTTCTTGTCGCGCCGATTCGGCCGGTTGCAACGAATTTACGAACCTTGACGAGCTAAGCGCCGGCGGCGAGGCTAAAGAATATTATGCCGCGATGAAAAGATGCATAAAACCGGGACAGGGAAGTTGCGGAACTTTCTACGGTTGGGAAGGAACCGGTAATGGTTATCAGCTTAGGTCTTATAGTTTGGCGCAATCCGGCAATCAACCGAAACTGGTTTCCGGGACTTTAAACGGCGCCGATTGTAATCAGGAAATCTATAATAAGAAAGTGGGAGAAATCGGCTATAACCCCGATTGCCGCGAATTTTATAATTCAGCCGGCCAAATATTTTATGCTCTTATTTCGGCGACGATAACCTGCTCCGATGATTGCCACGCTTATCGTCTAAGCGAAAAGAATATCGACAAGACTATCACTTCGGCGGCTGCCTGTTCCGGTTCCGATAACCCCGAAGGTTATCACTGGGATGCGACGTCTCAAGTTTGCTACTCTTGTTTAAATGGCGGCTCTTGGGATGCGGCTACGGCTTCTTGTATTTATCAAGCTATCCCCGGGGAAGGCAAGACTTGCACGGCCGCCGAAAACGGTTGCCGCGAATATAACGGCAATAACGGCAGTAATACTCAAACATTAGTTTCTTATGACTTTGAAAACGGAAATCAAGGTTGGACATCGAATAATGATTTGGCCAATGTCGCAATCGCCAATGAAAAAGACGGCCATTCTATCTATTATAAAAATAATTCAAATTCATTCGCGCGAGTCGCTATCGGCAATATGGTTGCAGAAGGTAAATCATATTCTATCCGCTTCTTGGCCAAAGCCGACACGGCCGCTAATTTAGATATTTTCTTTACCGACAATGCTTCCGGCAATCCGCAATCGTCGGAATTTTCCGCCGGCAAGATTACGGTCAAACGGGGCGGGGAATGGAATATTTATCAGGCTAATTTAGATAATTTGGATCATGCCATTTCTGAAAATGAAACTTTGACGATTGTGGCCGATAACGATTTCTATTTTGACGATTTTATCTTAACGGAGATAACGGATCGCTATTATCTTATAAAGAATACCAGCGTTGTTCCAGATATTTGTTCATATGATATAAATAGTGTTTACCAGGGAGAAGATTATAATCTCGGCTGCGCCCAATATAAAGATCGTGATAATTTAACCCATAACCTTCGTAAATTCTCCAAGCTTTGCTCAAGTTCGGCTGTCGGTTGCGAGCAAGTTATCGCCACGCAAAATTATTCCCCGTATTACGGTGGAATTTGGGGAGATGCGAACAATAATAATATTTGCGACCCCGATGAAACCGATTGCGTAAAAGTAGCTGGCGATGAAGCTATTTATGCTGTCTTCGATTCCAGCAAACAATGCAATTTTGCCGATTTAGGTTGCAGCCGCTTGGGCCAGAGTTCGGCCGACGGTTCTGACTGGTCGGATGTCTTTAAAAATAATAACCCGAATTTATACGATAGCATCCTTTGCGGCCAATCAGAATTAGGGTGCGAAAAATGGACAGCCGAAGACGGTTCGGAAAGCTATTTCAAGGATCCCGGAAATGAAATTTGCCAATATCGCGCCAGTCACGATCCGGTCGTTTCCGGCAAAGCGTGGTATAAGATTCCGGTCAAACGCTGTACTATTTCAGAAAAAGGGGTGGATAATGGCGTAATTGATACCGCGGCTGAGAAAGCCGGAACCGCTTGCTCCTCGAATAAGGATTGTGCAAACGGTTCTTGCGTAGTCGACAATAACGATTATCTTTGCGAAACTTCATACTTTAAGACTTTCGGTCTCGGCGGTACAGGCAATCAAGTTCCGGTCCCAAGCCGACAAGCCGGTTTGTGTCAGGCAACTGCTTCCGGGTGTACGGAATATATCGATCCGGTCAGCAGTTTCTCTATCGGTCTTTTATACAATTCAAACTATACATTAAATTCTTCCGGCCAAGCCGACGGTTGGATAGGCGACACGCAGAATGTTAATTTAAACCCGAACAAGCTTTATATATTATCCGTTGGTAATGGCAGCAAGGATACGGTTTTAAAATTCCCGGCGATTGTTAAGCCTCTGCTTACCGATAATAATCTTGGCGCCTCAACCGACACTATTACCGTGCCGGCCGGAGCGAGCAAGCGGCTGATGTTTGCTTCTTTGGGCAATTCGTCGGTTTCTGTTTCCGGCGGCGAAAACGGTAAGAAGATTGAAATAAAAGAAGCGATTGTCAGTTATCAATTTAAGGAAAACATTGATTCTTCAAGTTGCAATGGCGCGGTTAATTTCAATTCCGGTTGTGTGCTTTTCAATGAAAGAAGCATCAATGGCTCTTCCGGTTTGGCGGATTTAAGCGGTAAATTCGATGCTCTAAATAGTATTGATAAGCAAGCGCCGAAAAATTGTGTTTCGGACGAAACTTGCACCGCCAATAAACTTATTAAAGTCAGTCCCGATAGAGTTTGTTCTAAATGGCTCGATTGTATCGCTTATTCTAACGATCCGGATACGGGCGAAAGGACCTGTTCGGCCGTAGGAGAATGCACTCGTCTTGACGATAAAAACGAATGCGCGAATTTTGAAGATATTGCCAGCGGAAATATGTCTTTCGCCGGCTCTGAAAGAAGCAAGAATGCCACCGGGTATTATCTGCTTGGTAATTACCACTTAAGCAATATGAAAGAGGTCGGGCTTAAAGTGTCCGGCGCCAATTATGATTTTGAAGATAATGTGCCTCCGGCCTGCGCCAAGGTAGCAGGCGGCGAATGCGAAGACATTAAGAATTTAATTGTCAGCGAACCGGAAAAAGCCCCGACCGACTATCCGGCTCATGGCGCCAGTTATTTGAGAGTTCCGGCCTATGAAGTTATTTCGCTCGGCAACGAAAAAAGATTAAGCGTCCAGAAAAATCAGACCTATTTTATTAACTTTTTGGTTAATACCCGCGGTTCCGGTTTGGCCGCTAAAGTAACGGTTAAATCCGTAAACGGCGGCGAGGAAACATTAATAGCGACAAAGGATTTTTCTTCCGGTGATGGTTGGACGCGAAAAATCATGCCTTTTAAGACTTCAGGATCGGCGACGACGATAAAAATATATTTAGGCGCGGATAATGCTTCAAGCACACAAGCGGTTTATTTTGACGACTTGAACGTCGAACCGGTTTTGGAAGTTGGAAGCGATAATGGCGAAAAGGAATATGTTTCGCGCGAATGCCGTTTATATCCGACCAATGAAAGCCTAACTTGCGTTAATAAAAACGAAAATGTTTTGTCCGACGGTTGGGAGGGATATTGTCTTGAGCACGATCCTGATAATCCTAGCGTTTGTCTGCTTTGGTATCCGGTTGATAAAATAAACGCTTCCGGACTTTCTAAAACTAACGCCGGTTATCAAGGAACATTCCCGTTAAATTATTGCACCGAGGTTAACGGCAATTTTGAGCTGCTTAAGAAAATA
>CAZMKG010000008.1:10756-24092 GCA_964567015.1 uncultured Gammaproteobacteria bacterium
CCCGTTAAATTATTGCACCGAGGTTAACGGCAATTTTGAGCTGCTTAAGAAAATAGAAGGGCATATAATAGAAGATGGAACAAAAGGCTCGGACTATGAAGAGGATGTTTGTTTGGTATTTGAAGGATGTATGGGTAATAATGATCCTAATTATATAACCATTTCCGATGAAGGAGGACAGTCCACGGGTTCTCATTCTTATCAGAAAAGAGTATGTGTCCCGAAGATAAATAATAATTTGCTTTTTCAAAAAAAGATTACTTTCAGTTCGTTAAGTCTGCGAGGTTGTACGCCTTCAGACATTGCGGCGCATCACGTATATTTATGTTCCGATATTAACAATACTAAATCAAATTGTTCTGGCGGCGACGGAGCAATTATTGATGGGCTCCAGGTTAGAGATTATCTCGCGCAGTATTTTGATTATGAAAACGATAAACTTTCATATAATGAAGGATGGGTAGGATATGACGGTATATTTAAAACAGTTTATTGGAAAAATAAAGTCAGATTTAAAGAAATAGATAGTGCTACTCCTCCTGTCCGCGTGTTGGATTATGATAATCCTCCTGCCATCGCTGATGATTTGAAGTTTCTTTCTGCGGACGGCACGAATGGCGATGATAATAAGATTTATCGCTTAACTTGCAATAATTTTGTCCAAGTCGCCAATGCTAGCGGTGAAAATATGGCTTGGACGGGAAGAGTCGGCGCCAATGCCGTTTGGTCAACATCCACGCCGCCGTTCTTTATTGAAGATAATGCCAACCTATTTTATAACGCCACTTCCTCTGATAGAAATATTCCTTTCCATGGACTAAGCACATATTATCGTGATCTTAGTAAAATCCCGTATGGGGCGGCTTCTTGGCCGGATAGTTTTAATCTCGCTAATAGCAACGGAGCAGTTAAATTAAAAAATCAATATTCCGATACAAAAGAAGAAAAGATTTTTGCCGGCCTTCCTTATGGATGTTCTAATTATAAGACAGGTGAGTCTAAAGCCCGAGGTTGCTCTTATATCGGCTATTGTTCAAATAATCAGAGTATCTATTGTCTTACCGATGCGGGGCTAACTTCGAGCACAAATTATGTTGCTAATAATACTTGCGGAAGCTATGGCTCATGCCAGCCTCTTTGGTCCGGATATTTAGGAATGCCGCACTTGTCCATAACAGGCAGAATAATAAGCAGTCCGCCTGATTTCTCGATAATATTAGATAAATTATTCCTTAAATCATATAATTCCTACTCTTTTGTAGGTGGTATTTATCAAGCCGGTTCTGTAAGTTGGGATAAATCATCCGACACCGGTTTTAATCAATGCGCTAATAATGTTCGACCGGTGGCTAGCTACGACAGCACCAGCGCTTCTCGCGACTCTTTCTGCTATGTTAAGCCGAGCATCGGCAATGTTTCCGGCTCTAATGATAAGCAAGGAATTTATAAACTTCAGTTTACGACTTATGTCGATCCGGAGCAGCAGCCGCTTGAAGAAATTTATATTGACTGGGGTGATGGATTTACCCAGACAATCACCGGACAAGATAACCGCCCGTCAATCGATAATCCGCATATTTTTTATCATTATTATCGCCAAAAAGCTTCCGGTCAAATAATAATAAAGATACGTGATAATTGGGGGAAAGAGGGTTCTGCCAGCTTAGGAATTTAATAAAAACAATCAATAATTTAAAACCCGTCTTGCTCTTAAACAAAGCGGGTTTTTATTTTGCCTTTATTCCTTTTTTATTGTATAATTTAGAAGTAGAATCAGAGAATATTTTTTATATTTATGCCGCTTGACGAACAATTAATCGCTCGAAGCAATAGTCGTGAGACTGAAGCGGAAAACTCGGAAAGTGGTTCGTTTGATTTTGGTACTAACGGCAATAATAGTGCTGTTAAATCGGGTGAATTTAGAAAATCAGTAAGAGACGGGAATAGTAATGGCTATAATAAGAACGAAGGCAATTATAATAAGAGTGAAAAAGAAGATTTCCGTTCTAGCCGCATAGAGGCTTTGAGAGAAAGAGCAAGTGGAGATTTAAAAAATAAAGTAATAGAAAAAGCAGCTTCTCCGGTTAAGCAGGCGACGTCAAGTTTATTAAAATCAGCCTGGACAAATCTTATTCCTACTTTTGGCCTCTCTCTGATTTGGATTGATATCCATATTTTTTTAAGCCAAGTTTTAGGCAAGGATTTATTTTGTTCTTTGGGCGAAGAATGGCTCCCGAAAGGAATGCCAAAAAATCTCGAAGGCGCTAAAAGGTATGCTAGCGCCATCGAAGGAGCCGGGGTATTCGGCTTAAACATCGGGTGTTTATTTATTATCTTATTCGCGTTAAGTATAATTGCCATGATTGTTTCCGGCATATCTAATCCGCTTAAAGCGATTAAGGCGATTTTTGGCGGTTTATGGTGCACCGTTATCGGCGGATGCAATAAAGATAATAGCGCCGAAGATATGATAATCAGTCTTATCGATATAATTTCAAACGCATAATAATATTCTATGATAAATAAAAATAAGAAAAAAATATTTTCTTTTTTCCTGGCCCTCTTTATCGGCGGCGGCGTTTTCTTTTTGGCCCCCGGCGCGCACGCGACCATCGGCGATTGGGCAGGGGAGATTCTCGGCGGTCTTATCGGTTGGATTATTTCTGCTTTAGGATTAATTCTTGTTTTAGTAATGAAGGCCCTAGTGCTTGTCGCTCAATATAGCGACTTTATCCACTCTCCGGCGGTAAGCCACGGGTGGACGGTAGTCCGCGATGTTTGCAATATGTTCTTTGTTCTTGTTCTGCTTATTATCGCTTTTGCCACGATTTTGAAGATAGAAAATTATAATTATAAAAAATGGCTGCCGAAACTTATTTTAATGGCCATTCTTATCAATTTTTCTAAAACAATTTGCGGCCTTTTGATTGATTTTGCCCAAGTCGTGATGCTGACTTTCGTCAACGCGTTTAAAGATATCGCCGCCGGAAATTTAATTACGAATTTAGGAATTACCGATATTTTAACTTTGTCGCAATCAAGCGATAAAATCGGTTTTTGGGCAATAATCGGATCGTATGTCTTGGGGCTTATTTATGTTTTGATTGCGCTCGTGGTTATCACGACGATGCTCGCTATGCTCGTGATGCGTATCGTGATGATTTGGATTTATGTCGTTCTCTCTCCGCTCGCTTATTTAATGTCCGCTTTTCCGGGCGGGCAGAAGTATTCTTCCCAATGGTGGAGCGAATTTACAAAGAATTTGATTGTCGGTCCGGTTTTAGCTTTCTTTATCTGGTTGTCGTTTACCGCCTTGCAGGCGCAGACAACCGCGGAGTTTAACGAGAGTTTTAAGATAGATAGTTCCGCTACGACCGAGTCGGTGGCGGAGGAGGCCGGAATAACCGGCGGAACAGATACGACCGGAACCAATGCGTCTACCCCCGGTGTTTTTATTAAATTTGTGATTGCCATCGGTATGCTTATCGGCGGTTTAAAGATTTCTCAGGAAATCGGCGGCGCGGCCGGAGGCATTGCCGGAAAGGGAATGGCGGCGATACAGAAGGGGCAGGCGTTTGTGGGAAAGAAATCTAAAGAAGGCCTCAAGGCTCTAGGCGGCACAGCCGTGATGATGACTGCCGGAAGCAAGACGGGCAAGACTCTTCTCGGTAATACGGCAGCCAGCAAAAATCCACTTTTAAAATATACCGGCATTCGCCATTTGGCGACCGAGGGATTAATTAAAGTTAATAAGAAACAAAAAGAAATCGAAGCTAAAGCTGAGGAGAAAATGAAGAATGTTAAGAATACAAAAGTTGTTGCTCGTTTTGCTCAAGAGAAAGCGATTCTCCCTTCCAGGGCAGCATTACAAGATGAGGCAGTCAGTAAGATGCCTAGCGCCCTGGGTGATCCAGATAAGATTACTAAACAATTGGCAAAAATGAGTCGAGAAGATATTGGTAAATTATCCGATCCGGAGTGGCGTGCAATTGGTGCTTCTGGAGCCAAGCTTGAAGGCAGGGCTCTAACCTATATTCAAAAAAATTCTGATGAACGAGGGGCTTATAATAGAGGAGCTAGAATAAACGGCTATGACGCAAATAGAATTGTTGGTATAGATAGCAAAGGAAATCCTTTACCGGTGACTAATAGAGATCGGTATGGCTCTTACGAGAATCCGGGACGATTACCACTTCATCCAAGCGAAGAGGATAGACTTGATAGACAAGGCAAATATGAAACTTCTTATTTTAAAGAGACACCGGAACTTGAACCGGAAAAAACTACCAAAGTTGAACCGGATAAAGCTGCTGCGCCGCGAGGTAATGGCAATTTATCAGTTAATGAATTCGCTCGTGAAAAATCTGATACGGTCGCAGTTGACTTTGATAAGCTAAATGTTAAAGGAATCGAAAAGGATGGGGATGCCGATTATCGCAATGTCCGCGGATTAAATACTGGCGACCCAGCTCTAATTAAAGAGGTTTCTGCTAAGATGGTCGGCGTGATTGATCAGGAATTGAATAAAATAAGAAGCAAGGGGGCAGATAATCTTACTAAAGGCGACAAGAGAAGGATGGAAAATTTAGAAACTGCTAAGACTAAATTCAGTAAACCGGAGGCAATTGATAATTTATCGATGGTTAATTCTAGCGCCGCTAGCTATGGGGTTAGTGATGTTAAAACCAGCAAGATTCATGAAGAGGTCCACGGTCTCGGTCTAAAGAATGAAGACGATACCCGATATGTCACCCAACAGGTTTTGGCTAATAAGAGTTATGACGCTAAAACCGGAAGAACGGATAAAAATACAGTTGATCAAATATTGGCTGCTAAACCGGCAAATGTTTCCGCTCAAGCTGCAAACGCCCAAAAAGCTCCGGTTGATGATGTTTTGGCAAGCGAAGCGGACGCGGAAGAAGAAGTGGACATGGAAGCAAAGACAAAGTCTTCCGGAGAGGAAATATCTATCGATACCGCCAGCCTGGATAAATCAATGGAAAACTTTTCTAAAAAATTGGAAGAAGCGAGTAAGAAGTTCGGCTCTTCAATTAATATTCAAAATAACCAAAAAGATAAAGTCCAGCCGAATTTTGTCTATTTGTTTAATTCTTTGAAAAAAGCAATTAATAAACAAAATGTTGCCGGTTTGGCCAAGCAGATAAATATAATGGGTGGCGATAAAGCGAGTTCTCCTTTGGAAATGGAAGTTATTTCTTCTAAGTTGTCGGAAAATGCGGCGAATCAGCCAAGCAATATAAACAATATGATGGGCCAGCTAGGTGATATAGACAAAACCAAAAAGGCAGCCTAACTAATCACCCGGGAGAAAATAATCAAAGTTTTAAAATTATGAATTACATTGCTCGATGTCTGGAAAAATTTCGTGCCTTGCCCGAGCCGATAAAAAATCGTCTCGGCGGTTTTGAGGTTTTACGAAACATAAAAAAATTGGAAGAAAAATATGATGTGGAATTGAGTTTCTTGGTCGTTTTAGCTGCGGTCGGTGAAATTAGTTTAGACGGAATCAGCGAATATGCCGAAAAAAAATTTGGTTTTAGCGAAGAAGACGCCTTTGATTTAAGAAGTGACATGGTTAGAGAGGTATTCAGTTTATTGTTGTTTAACGATGAAAAGACGATTATATCGGAGACGGAATTAAAAGAAGAGTTTTCCAAAGGAATCGTAAAATTATTAACCGATAACGTCGCCGCCGAAGATATAAATTTCAGTGTTTTTAGTTTGCTTTCTAGAAACGGAGTGCTGCAGGAAAATTTAAGCAACATTCTTTTGGAAAATCAAGAAGTCATCATTCCCGGACACATTATTGCTGAAGATAGAGAAGTCGCCCCGACCATCGCCAATTGGCTTAAAGATTTTATTAAAATTAACGGCAGCGAAATGTTCGACGAGTTGAAAATGGCGGAATATTTAAGTTCTTCTCCTAATACTAAAAAATTAAATACCGAAGAAAAAGATTTGCTCCGAAAGTTGTTGAGATTATATCGTAATTTAGTTTTCTTCCCCGAGAGCATGGGCAATAATCCGGTTGAAGATTGGCAGATAATTCCTGTCGATAAAGTCGAAGAAGATGAAAAAATTAATAAATCAAATAGTTTTCAAGATGTTTTAAGCAACGAGAGACAAGCCGCCGTCCAAGAACAAACTTCTTCGGGAGCAATCGCCAGCGGAAACCTAAGGGCCCAGAAACAGGTAGAAAAAAAGATTGAGAGCGCCCCGCTTAACGAGCTGGAAATGATTTTGACGCAATATGCCCCCGACAGTTTAGAATATAAAGCGGTTAAGCAGGAAATTGAGCGTTTAAAAAAGAAAAAATAAAAGAAGTGTCTTAATGTTCGACTATTTGCAACAATTTAATAAACTTCCGAAAGACCTGCGCGATCGGGTCTCTTCGCCGTCGGCAATGGCGGCTATTTCCGCTCTGGAGGCGCAGTATAAAGTTGATTTGGCGGTAGTGATTATGAAAGTGATAGTGAAAAGCATACCCGTCGCCACCTTGCCTTTATATCTCAGTAATGAGTTTTCCCTTTCGGTTGATGTCGCGGAACGTTTAACCCGTGATTTAAAAGAAAAGATTTTTTCTCCGATTGCCGAATATTTGGGGTTAGCCAGAGAGATGGCCGCTTTTGATCAAGATAAGGAGATAGAAAAAATAATCGCCGCAGCGGGCTTAAATTTGCCCAGTTCTTTGGCTGTCGGCCGTTTTAAAAATATTATTTCAACCTATAACCGCGGAATCAGAAATAAAATAGACACAAAAAATACCTTGGAAAAAAGTTATAAGATAGGCGGTCTCGATCTTTCTCCGGAAGAAACCGAGCGCGTTTTAAAGATTTGCGATAATCGCTTGCCGCAAAACTCGGTTAAGGCGGCGATCTCACCCGTTTCCGCTTCGCCGGTAGCCGCTCTTCCGTCATCACGACTTGATAAAATAGTCGCTTCGGCCGATAAGGCCAATCACGCCGTGGAATATGACCTTAAACAAGCGTTAGCTTCCGGTCAAACCAAAAAGATATCCGCTCCGGAAAAAGAACTTAATTTGCCGCTAGTTTCGCCGGTTGAAGCTTTACCGGCCGCCGCAACTCCTTTAACCCCGGCCCCTGTGGCCGACAATAAACCGGTAGTCGCTCCGGTCACCCATCCGACAATCGCTCCGGTTGTTCACCCCGTAATTAATCATATAGTACCGCCAAAAACTTCTCCGCAGGTTCAGAATATTAAACAAGCAGCTCCGGAAAAGATCGCTAAACCCGATTCCGCTCCTTTAAAGCCGATTGCCACTTCTCGCCCAATGCCGGTTTCTTCCGGAACGAAAACAATTATGCGGGATGTTAAGCCGGTACCGAAAGTAATGGGTCCGATTGAAGAGTTGCAATTTCTTGATTTGTTGAATTTTCGCCGTTTGGGGAAGACGCCGGCAGAAATTACCGCCAAAATCTTCTCGAAAATAAAATTGTTGGAAGCGGAAGGGTATGATAAAATGGTGTCAGGCGTCCGCGCTTGGCGTCAAAGTCCGGTTAATCGCCTATACTTGAAAATGGGTCAGGAAGCGATAAAAAAGGACATAACGATAAAAGAACTCGCGTCTTCATACGAAAATGACAGTAAAAATTATCTCAGTCTGGAAGAAATCGAAGAAATTATCGTTATGAACAGCAAATTAGTTTTCTAATATGCAGCAGTTTACCGTCCCACAATTTATAGACGTTGAAAATAAGATTATCGGCCCGATTACTTCCCGTCAATTCCTGATTTTACTGGCGGCGGCGGTTATTATCGGCGTCTCTTACAAGCTCTTTGACTTTTCGCTTTTTTTAACGGTCGCCGTCTTTGTTTTTCTAATCGCCGTTTTGTTTGCTTTCGTTAAAATAAACGGCCGCCCTTTTCATTATTTTATCTTAAACCTTATCCAGACGGTTCGCCGTCCCGGGATCAGAGTTTGGAACAATCGGTTTGGCGCCGCTCCGGAAATAACCCCGGAAACATTCGTTAAGCCGGAAGTAAAACCGGTCGCCAAAGAACCGTTTAAAAAATCGCATCTGGCCGAGCTGGCGCTTATCGTCGATACTAAAGGAAAATATAAAGGTGAATAAATTTTTAAATTATGCCGAAAACCAGTGAAGTAAAAAATAATATCTCCGTTTCCACCCAGCAGTATTTGGATATTGCCGAGATTAAGGAAAATACCGTCGTGATGAAAGACGGCACTTTACGCGCGGTTTTGCTTGTTTCCAGCATTAACTTTGCCTTAAAAAGCGAGGATGAACAGAACGCGGTTATCGACGCTTACGTTAGATTTCTAAATAATCTTTCTTTTACTCTTCAAATTGTTATTCAATCACGCGAACTGGATATTGATAATTATATTCAGTACCTAAAAGACAAGGAGAAAGAACAGACCAATAAGCTTTTGAAAGTGCAAACGGCCGATTATATCGAATACATAAAAGATTTGACTTCTCTCGGGAAGATTATGAACAAACGTTTTTATGTCATGGTTCCTTATAACCCCTTAACCGATAAGCATAAGAGTTTTTTTAATCTGATCGGCGAAGCGATGCGTCCGGCAACGATAATAAAATTGAAGGAAAAGACTTTCCGTCAATACCAAGATATGCTCGATCGTCGGGTTGAAAGCGTTGTCGGCGGTTTGGAATCGATGGGCGTTGCTGTTGCCCGCCTGGATACGCAAAGTTTAATTGAATTGTATTATAAAACATACAATCCGGAGACATCTAAAAATCAGGATTTGGTTAGTTTGGAAAAATTGCGGGTAGAAAAATAAAATTATGGTTAATTTTAATAAAGAAGAAAATCCAAATAAAATCACGCTTCAATCAAAAGTGTCTTTAGGGGCGCGCCCGGCCGGAACCGATATTGAAGCCGACCCAAATTTGACCAGGGAAGTGATTGAAGAGGAAAAAGCTTTCCGCCGCGGTGTTTTGTCCGTTCGCGATATTATCGCGCCGGCCAGTTTGCGCATCAGTTCGAATTATCTGCAACTGGGAGATAAATTTTTACGCACGATGTTTATCATCAGCTATCCGCGTTATATTTCCGTCGGTTGGTTCGCGCCGATAATCAATCTCAACTTTACCTTTGACGTTTCCATGTTCTTCTATCCGGTAAAAAGCGCGATTGTTTTAAAACAATTGAAAAACAAAGTCGGCGCTTTGGAAGCGCAGATAATTTCCGATTCCGAAAAAGGCGCGGCGCGCGACCCTTTGCGCGAAACCGCTTTGCGCGATATCGAGTCGTTGCGCGACGCGCTTACTCAGGGAACAGAAAAATTTTTTCAATTCGCTCTTTATATAACCGTTTATTCGGAAAATTTGGAAGAACTGGATCGTTTGTCCGACCAAGTCGAGGATATTCTCGGTTCGCGCTTGGTTTATTCCCGCCGCGTCTATTATCAAGCGGAACAAGGATTTAATTCAACCATGCCTCTGGGCAATGACGAGCTCTATATAACTTTTAACATGAATTCTTCGCCGATTGCTTCGTCTTTCCCGTTTATTTCTAGCGAACTGACGAGCGATCAGGGAATTTTATACGGCATCAACCGCCACAACAACAGTTTGATATTATTTGATCGTTTTTCTTTGCAAAACGCGAATTCCGTTGTTTTTGCCACCTCCGGCGCCGGTAAAAGTTATGCGATTAAATTGGAAATTTTGCGCTCTTTAATGCTCGGTTCCGATGTTATCGTTATCGATCCGGAATATGAATATAAACATCTGGCGGAAGCGGTCGGCGGCACTTATATAAATATTTCTTTGTCGTCGGAAAATAAAATAAATCCGTTTGATTTGCCGCGCTCGGTCGGCGGCGAAGCGAAACCGAAAGATATTATTCGTAGCGCCGTTATTACTCTTAAAGGTTTGGTTCGTTTGATGCTCGGCAACTTGAACTATGACGAAGATTCTATCGTTGATCGCGCCTTGCTTGAAACTTACGCGAAGAAAGATATCACTCCCGATTCCGATTTATCGAAAATCGAGCCGCCGGTGATGTCCGATTTCGAACAAGTTCTCGACGGGATGGAAGGCGGCGGCGATTTGGCTTTAAGATTGCGCAAATTTACCCAAGGAACATTCGCCGGCTTGCTCAATAACCAAACGAATGTGGAAATGAACAATCAATTGGTTTGTTTCTCGGTTCGCGACCTTGAAGACGAACTTCGCCCGATTGCTATCTATACAATCGTTAATTATATTTGGAATATCGTCCGCAGCGAGATGAAAAAAAGAATTTTGGTTATTGATGAAGCTTGGTGGATGATGCAGCACGAAGATTCGGCGAAATTTATTTTTGCGCTCGTTAAACGTTGCCGTAAATATTATTTGGGGGTTACAACCATTACTCAAGACGTCAACGATTTCTTGTCGTCTCCTTATGGGCAGGCGATTGTGACCAATTCTTCCTTGCAAATTTTGCTTAAACAATCGCCGGCCGCTATCGATTTGATTCAGAAAACATTTATTCTTACCGAAGGAGAAAAATATTTATTGTTGGAATGCGGCGTCGGGGAAGGAATCTTCTTCGCCGGCAATAAGCACGTCGCGATGAAAGTCGTCGCTTCCTATACCGAAGACCAGTTGATAACCTCTGATCCGCGCCAATTGCTGGAAATCGAAGAAGCGAAAAAAGAATTTGAAGAAAATCTTAAAACTCAAGAATAGGAAATAAAGTTATCATAATCAAAAATTATTATAATCATATGCAATCCGATAGAAAAAAAATAGGAATACTTATAATGATTGTCGCCCTTATTATCATTATCGCGATAATTTATTTTGTCTTTTTAAGAAAACCGGCCGCTACCGTTCCTGGTGAAAATCAACCTGAAAACAACTCGGCCGTCAGCTTGCCGCAATCCGGACAAGCCGGCACGACCACTCCCGGAGACAAAAAACCGGATGCTGTTTATAATATCGCCGCCGAAACCCCGCGCAAAATTAATGGCGATGATTTGGGCCAGATATCGATGTCTTTTGCGGAACGTTTCGGTTCTTTTTCCAACCAGTCGAATTATGGAAATTTTACCGATTTGAGCATTATGATGACCGACAGTATGAAGAATTGGGCGGAGAAAAATGTAGAAAATCTTAGGGCTAAAGCGACCAGTTCGGCGTATTATGGCATTAAAACCACGGCTTTAACTTATGAAGTAAAGAGTTTTGATAATAATGCCGGCACGGCGGAAATAACGGTTACTACTCAGCGCCAAGAAAGTGGCGAGAATGCCGGTGGCGCCGCTTCTTATATCCAGGGAATCGATTTAAGCTTAGCAAAGGTCAACGGCGAATGGCTATTTGACAAAGCCTATTGGCAAACAAAATAATTCCAATTAATTATTATTATGTCCGTGATAAAAACAGTTTTTGTCTGCAGTAATTGCGACGCCCAATTTCCTAAATGGAGTGGGCGTTGTTTGGAGTGCGGTTCCTGGGGAACTTTGCACGAAGAGTCGCTTGATATTAAAGAAGCCGAGAAAGAGGCGGTTAAAAAAGCGGTTAGTAAAGCCGGCGGCGCGGAATTAATCGATTTGGCGGCAATTAAGGCCAATAATTTAGAACGCTTAAAAACCGGCATCGATGAAATCGATCGTGTGCTTGGCGGCGGTTTAGTGCCCGGCTCTTTAGTTCTCTTAAGCGGTGAACCGGGAATCGGAAAATCGACTTTGGTCGCACAAATTGCCAATGCTGTCGGGAAAAATTACGAGACGGTTTATGTCAGTGGCGAAGAATCGGCCGCTCAGGTTAAATCGCGCTTGAGTCGATTAGAATGTGATTTGAAAAATTTGAAATTTATATCGGAAACAAATATTGAAAAAATAGTCTCAACAGCCGCCCGCGTCAAACCGGATATTTTAATTATTGATTCTATCCAAACTGTCTATTCTTCTTTGATTCCGGCCGAGGCCGGAAATATTTCTCAAATCCGCGCGGCCGCGGTTAAATTTCTCGAGCTTGCGAAAGAAAATGATATTGCCGTTTTTCTCATCGGTCACATAACTAAAGACGGCACAGTTGCCGGCCCGAAATCTCTCGAGCATATTGTAGATACGGTTTTATATCTGGAAAATGAAACCAATAATAATTATTGCTTGCTGCGCGCGACAAAAAATCGTTTCGGTTCGGTTAACGAACTCGGCGTACTCGAGATGACCGGCGCCGGTTTTAAAGAAGTAAAAAATCCGAGTTTAATTTTTGTCGAAAGCGGTTTGAATAATTTATCCGGCTCGGTTATCGGCTGTGTAATTGAAGGCACCCGCCCGTTTTTAGTGGACATGCAAGCCTTAGTGACAAAAACAATTTTCGGTTACCCGCAAAGAAAAACTAGCGGCTTCGATGCCGGACGTTTACAGGTTTTAAGCGCGGTAATTTCTAAACGGACAAAAATAAATTTAATCGGTTCTGATATAATTTTAAATGTTGTTGGCGGTTTGAAAATTTCCGACCCGGCGCTAGATTTAGCCGCTTGCGCCGCGATAATATCTTCAAGCGCCAATAAGAATTTTGACAGGCGCACGATTGTTCTCGGTGAAGTCGGTCTCGGCGGGGAAGTACGCAATGTTTTCCGTTTAGAAGAAAGATTGAAAGAAGCGGAACGGCTCGGTTATACGAGCGCAATAATTCCGAATGTCGAGGTTAAAGCCGGAAAATTAAAATTAATGAAAATTAAAGATTTGAACGGATTGGTAGAAATTATAAAATAATTAAGGATAAAATAGTTAAGGATAAAGTCAAAAATATTTTAAGAAAAAGAAAAAACGGGTTTCCATCTGGATTCCCGTTTTTTATAGTCTTTAGTTTAATGTAAGTTCATTAAAAGACTTTTTTTCTTTTCGTCTTTTACGTGAACAATTTTTTTCGTCTTTTCTTTTTTTTGCTATTTTTTTTCTTTCATTTTTAAAAATATTTTCCAATATTTGTCTTTCCTCATCTTTTAAATGGAGAAGAGAAAAATTTACAAATTTTGGACGCTTGTCTCCACGATTAAAATCCTCATCACAATAGGTGGCCACCATCATATTAGTGCCAGCATCATTGATTTTAACTCGATTTGGATCAACAGATACGTTTCTACGAGAAGAAACGTCAAATGCATCTAAGAAAGGTTTCATCAGCAAAATTTTTTAAGGTTAATAAATTAGTAAAAGGACTAGTATTAAAAATATATCACTTATTTTTGTTTGTGTCAAATTCTAGGGAGGTACATTCAAACTAGAAGTGCAACACTAACTGGTATAATTAATTTAAAATAAATTCGCGTGCGAACCGATTCTAAGAAGAAGGATTAGTAATTCTTC
>CAZMKG010000008.1:24192-26231 GCA_964567015.1 uncultured Gammaproteobacteria bacterium
TTTAAAATAAATTCGCGTGCGAACCGATTCTAAGAAGAAGGATTAGTAATTCTTCCTTTTCTTTTTTATATATTAATATAACATCCGGGGTTATGTGGCAGTCAAAACAATTTTTAAATTCGCCGCTTAAGGGGTGATTTTTATTTTTTTCCGGCAATGGTTCGTCGGCTGCCAAAATATCTAAAACTTTTTCTAATTTTAAAATCAAATCCTTATTATTTTTAAAAGATTTAAGGTCGGTTTTAAAATGTTTAGAATATTTCAATAGAAACATAAAAAGCGAAAATCTGTTTTAGTCTTTTAAAACATCTTTAATAAGCTCGGCCCCGCTCGCGAATGACTGAGGATTATTTTTGGCGCTAATTACAGATTCTCTTAAAAGTTCGGCTCCGCGGAGAGTAAGACCATTCTCTCCCCTTAATTCGAACGGAATATTTTTAGCATTTATAACTTGGCGAAAAAAAAGTTTTACCGCCGCGCTCATATCCATGCCTAAGCTGTCGAATATCTCTTTCGCTTCTTTTTTGGTTTTAGAGTCTATTCTAATCTGCAGTTGTTCGCTATTTTTAGTGGCCATATTGGTTAATTAATTTAATATTAAGATATAAAAATATTGTATGGCATATTATATTATTTGTCAATACAATAAAAAAGGGGATATGCCCCCTTGAAGATGTCCGTTTCGGAAAGTCTAAACTTACTCTAAATGTACAGCGTCTTCCCACTGGCCCAATTTGGCCCTTAGAAGGGGGTATTTGGCTAATTCCGGGTCTTTAGCCACTAAATTGGCAGTCTCTTCCTGGGCTCGTTTTATGTTCTCATAATCAAATAATGAGGCAATCTGCAGTTCCGGAAAGCCGCTTTGTCCGACCCCGTATATTTCGCCGGCGCCGCGGAGTTTTAGGTCTATTTTGGCCAGCGAAAAGCCGTCGCTATATTCGGTCATCGCTTTTAAGCGTTCCAAAGTTTTTGCATTATTTAATTCTTCGTTTGACGGGAAAAGGAAACAATAGGATTGATAGTCGCTGCGTCCGACCCGGCCGCGGAATTGATGGAGAGTTGCTAAACCGAAACGTTCGGCGCCTTCGATAATCAAAACAGTCGCGTTCGGTATATCGATTCCGACTTCGATTACGGAAGTGGCAACGAGAATCTGGATTTTATTGTCGAGAAATTCGGCCATTACCGCCTCTTTTTCTTTAGCTTTTAATTTGCCGTGCAATAAACCGACTTTAAGTTCCGGAAATATTTCTTTATCCAGTTTCTCGTGTTCTTTTTTAACCGACTTTACCCCGAGCTTATCCGATTCATCAATTAAAGGACAAACGACAAAAACTTGCCGGCCGTCTTTTATCTGCCGGCGGATAAAGTCATAAGCCTCTTGGCGTTTGTCTTCGGTAATTAATTTGGTGATAATTTTTTTTCGGTCGGCCGGCATCTGGTTAATGATAGAAATATCCAAATCGCCATAAATTGCGAGCGCCAAGGAACGGGGAATCGGCGTCGCGGTCATAGATAAGAAATGCGGCGTTAAATCGCTGTCATTATTTTTTCCCTCGTTAAAATCCAAAAGTTTTTGGCGCTGCTTAACGCCGAAGCGATGCTGTTCATCGACGATCACTAACGCTAAATCATGGAATTTAACATTCTCCTGAATTAAGGCTTGCGTGCCGATAACAATATTGGCGTCGGTAGCGTCTTTCGGTTTATGGCTATGAGTAAGAAGCTCAATTCTAAAATTATATGGCGCGAGTATTTTACTGATTGAGTTAAAATGCTGTTCCGCGAGAATTTCCGTCGGCACCATTAATGCGGCTTGTTTTTCATTTAACGCCGTATTTAATAAAGCTATGACGGCCACTAAAGTTTTCCCGCTGCCGACATCGCCTTCAAGGAGCCGGCTCATCGGCGAAGCTTTTTCCATATCCTGCAGAATTTCCCAGGCCGCTTTTTTCTGCGCGTCAGTCAGTTTAAAAGGCAGGGAGGCGACAAATTCTTGGGTCGCTTTTTCTTGGAATCTTATTTTCGGCGCCGTTTTA
>CAZMKG010000008.1:26331-27654 GCA_964567015.1 uncultured Gammaproteobacteria bacterium
ATTAAGCCTTTGGTATGGATTAGATCTTCGGAAATTATTTTTTCGTATAACGGCGAGATCATAGTTATTTGTCCGTGGCTTTCGCTGACGCGGCCGGCCAAGGAAACTTGATCACCAACCTTAATCGTTCTGGTTAAAAATGGCTGGTTAAACCAGATTATTTTTATGGTGTCGCTCTCGTCGCTGATTAAGGCCTCGGTTAAATACATCCGCCGCCGGGCGCTGCGTTTGTTTTGAATAAGCTCGACCGTGCCGATAATATTGGCGTTCGCGCCGACTTTTAAATCGGCAATCGGTAAGCTTTTGGAAAAGTCATCATAACGGAAAGGGAAATAAAAAAGTAAATCCCGAGCGGTTTCCAGTCCGATTTTATCTAAAACTTTGGTGATTTTCTCGCCCACGCGGTATAATTCTTTAATTTTTGAATCAAGAGTAAGCATATTAAAAGTCTAACAAATCAAGGGAATAGCCGCAATAATTAAATAAAAACAGGGGCTTTAAAGCCCCTGTCGCGTAATATAAGTAAAATGTGCACCCACCAGGAATCGAACCTGGATTTTAAACTCCGCAAGCTTACGTCCTATCCGTTGAACGATGGGTGCTCAAACTGCTGTTAACTAGTTTATTATAATTTTAGCAGTTTAGTCAACTGTTCGGACAAGGGCTTGTTGGTTCTTTCTAAGTCTTCGTCGAGATAGCGGACTAAAAAATTGCGGACGGTAAGGGCATCCATACGTCGCAGCGGGACTGATAGGCGCTGTCGGGCCGGGGATTTAAATTCAAAATATAGCTGTTTGATGCTTTGTTTCGGTTTATAGAGCACGCAGAAATTTTTTATATCGTCATAATCGTAAAAATTCTCGCCAACCGTCACTCCTTCCGGACCGATTTCAAAATTAATCATTTCCGCCGGCCGCTTTTCGTATAGATACATTATAACAGCCGACAAAATAAGGATCAGTATGAAAAGAAAGTTCGATTCATAGCCGAGAAAGACGAGTTTCCAGTCGGAGATTTTAAAAAGAGAGAAGAAAATACAGATAAAAATGAAAACGGACGCTAAAATATACCAGGTGCGATTTCGTTGCGGCACGCGGTATTCGGGTATCTGCCAACGCAGATATTGAGAGTTTGTTTGAGACATATGTTAGTTTGACAATCAAGCCTATATTTTATATAGTGATTATACCATAAAAAATAAAAATGGTGGATACCCCGCAAGGGGTATTTTGGAGAGGTGGCCGAGCGGCTGAAGGCGGCAGGTTGCTAACCTGTTATAGGAGTTTTTTCTCCTATCCAGGGTTCGAATCCCTGTCTCTCCGC
>CAZMKG010000009.1:0-14123 GCA_964567015.1 uncultured Gammaproteobacteria bacterium
TGAAACCTGCCCGCCAGTAGGGTAGAATGCGAATGACGGCGGAACCTGCTTGCCGGCAGACAGGGACAAAACGAGCAGAAGAGTGTTAAATAAATCTCCGGGTGAGCTTCTAGCGCTGGTTCTAAATGTTAGAGACAATGTGTTTTTACGTGCCGTCGCGGATTGCGGCAAAAAAAGATCATAAACCCTTCTGTTCTATTAATTTATCGATTTAGAGCTATTTTGACTAGTAAAAGACGGACAAGTAAAATTCAGACAAGCGGAAAACAGGTTAGTAAAAAAACAAAAAAATTAGTGAAAACGCCCAGACATCAAAGAGCGCAGCTTAATTAATAATATTTTATTTATAAGAATTAATTTATCTTTAAATAATAATTAAGATACTAATAGGCATAATCAGAAGACGTTAGATAAAAAAAGACTTTTTGTGGTTAGTATAAGAAAGATGATCGTTTAAAAATAATAAGAATGAACTATAAAAAGTGATAAGTTTAATTTTTAATTTCAGAGACAAATGATATAGAATTTTTGTTAACTGCTGTTAAAATGTTCCTTAAGGAACATTTATAAAACAAAATTAAAAAGTAATCAACAGGGAAGTGCGATAAGTCTACAAATATGTGGACTTATTCTAGTATATTGGCTAATATTAAATAAATAAGACCTTTGGATAAGCTGTGCAAAAGATGTTCTCTTCTATTATTTTTACTTCTAATATTTAAATAAAAATTTATAGAGAGATACCCCAGACAACCTATTTTTCTATTTGCTTTTAGACTTAAAAAATCTTATAATTTAGTTAGCAATTTAATTATTTTTTTAAAAAAATTATGTACGATTTGATAATCATCGGTTCCGGACCGGCCGGTATGACTGCCGGCATTTATGCTACCAGAAGGGAAATGAAGACTTTAATTATCGGGAAAGAGGTTGGCGGCCAAATGGTTTGGGCAAGCGAAATCGAGAACTATCCCGGGTTTGAAAAGATTAACGCCTTTGATCTTATTAATAAATTTAAACAGCAAACTACCGGGTTAGGCGTTGAGATGAAGGACGATGAAGTTAAAAAGATTGAGAGAACAAAAGATGAAACTTTTTTAATTCATACTAACCGCGAAACCTTTGAGGGTAAAACGGTTATTGTTGCCATGGGGCTTTCGCCTCGGCGTTTGGCAGTCGACGGAGAGATTGAGCTTAATGGACGCGGTGTTTCTTATTGCGCAAATTGTGATGGCCCGTTTTTTAAGAATAAGAAAGTGGCCGTTGTCGGCGGCGGAAATTCCGCGCTTGATGCGGCGGAAGTCTTATCTAAAATAGCCAGCCAGGTATACCTTATCCATCATAATGAAAAGTTAAAAGCTTTTGACGCTCTGATTGCCGAGGTTGAAAAGCGGTCAAATATTGAAATAATCTTAAATGCGGCCATTAAAAATATAACAGGGAACGGTAAAGTGGAAAAAATAACAATCTCCGATGTAAATACAAAAATAGAGAGAGAAATAGAACTAGACGGCGTTTTTATCGAGGTGGGAAGAATTGCCAGTACCGATTTAGTCGGTGAGTTTGTCGAACGCAACGAAAAAAACCAAATCATCGTAAACAGCAAAATGGAAACAAAAACCCCCGGCCTATTTGCCGCCGGTGATGTTACTAATTGCGAGTTTAAACAGATTACGATTGCTACCGGTCAAGCGACCGTCGCCGCTTTAGAAGCTTATCAATATTTACAGCTTAAATCCGGCAAGGAATTCATAGCAAAAAACTACTAATTCTTATATAATGTAGTTATGTCTACAAAAAAAATAAATCTGGTCGCCGCTGACATGGGCTATGGCCATCAGCGCGCCGCCTATCCTTTGCTTGATCTAGGAGGCAATGAAATTATTACCATTAATAATTATGATGGTATTCCGGAATGGGAAAAGATGTATTGGATTAAGAGCTTAAAATCTTACGAGAAGATATCCCGGTTAAAAAAAGTTCCCGGGATAGGGACTTTTGTTTTCTGGGTAATGGATAGTTTCCAAAAAATAAAACCTTTTTATCCGTTTCGCGATTTATCGCCGCAAACCGCTCAGCAGAAATTTTATTTACGTTCGATTGAGGCCGGTTTAGGTAAAGATTTGATTGAAAAATTAAACGGAAGCGGATTACCTTTTATAACGACATTTTTCGTGGCCGCTTATGTCGCGGAATATTATAATTATGCCGGCGATATATATTGTATCGTTTGTGATTCCGATGTTTCCCGCGCTTGGGCGCCGCTTGATTCTAAAAATAGCCGGACGAAATATTTTGCGCCAAGCGAGAGAGTTAAAGAAAGACTCCAGATGTACGGTGTTAAATCGGAAAATATTATTGTCACCGGTTTCCCTTTGCCTAAAGAAAATATCGGAGAAAATAAGGAAATTTTAGAAAAAGATTTGTCGCGTCGCGTTATGGCGCTTGATAAGACAGGGAAATATGGAGAGTATTATGATTTTCTGTCGGAGAAATTTCCTGATGATTTTACAGATAAAAAGTCCGGTCCGGTATCGATAACTTTTGCTGTCGGCGGCGCCGGCGCGCAGAAAGAAATCGGCGCTGTTATTTTAAGAAAGATGTCGGCTAAAATAAAATCAGGTGAATATAATCTTAATCTGGTGGCCGGCAATCGTCCGGAAGTGAAAGAATATTTTCAGGAGCAGATTAAGATAAGTGGCCTTGCCGAAGATAAAGGAGTTAAAATTATTTTTTCCCCCGATAAGCTCGAATATTTTAGACAGTTTAATATTTGTTTGAAAGATACGGACATCCTTTGGACAAAGCCGTCGGAACTTTCTTTCTACGCCGCTTTGGGGTTGCCGATAATTATATCGAGTCCGGTCGGTTCGCAAGAGGATTATAACCGCGAATGGCTTCTGTCTCTTGGCGCCGGGATAGATAGCCTTGACCCCGAGTATGTCGATGAGTGGTTGCCGGATATGATAGAATCGGGGCAATTAGTCCGCGCGGCCGTTGATGGATTTTTAAACGGGGAACAGATGGGGGCTTACAATATCGAGAAGATTATTAATGGCTAAAATCATTTTCATCGGTTTGTTATTTTTATTAATTTCGATTTTTAATTTATATTTATGTCGTGGATATTAGTCGCGCTTATAGCTTATTTTTTCTTGGCCATCTCGAATCTTTTCGATAAGTTTTTGGTCGACAATGTTCTGCCGAGCGGTAAGGCCTATGCTTTTGCCGCTTGTTTGCTCGGCGGCCTTTTACTGCTCGGCGGGCCGTGGTTTTTAGAGTGGCCCGGTTATTATTGGTTTGCGATAAATATTTTAACCGGCGCTGTTTTTGCGGTTGCCTTGTGGTTACTATATGAGGCTTTCAGACGCGGCGAAGCGTCGCAGACAGCGGTGCTTGTCGGAGGGATGACGCCGGTATTCTCGGTTATTTTTTCTATTCTGTTTTTTAAGGAACATTATTCCGCGATGGAATGGATTGGAATAATAACCCTGCTTACCGGGATATTTATTATTGTCCTGTTGCCGAAAGAGCGTCATTTTTTTGCTCGTATACTGGATAAACTAAAGATTAAACAAAATGTAAAAAAAGGGTCTCTATTGTTTGCTTTCGGTTCGGCGCTTGCGTACGCGGTCTATTTTATCGCGACCAAGTATTCTTATTCGGCTCAGCCTTTTGCCAGCGTTTTTATTTGGAATCGTGTCGGCGCGACGCTTTTCGTTTTAACATTTCTTATCGGGCGAAAGAGCCGGAAGCAGATGTTGGGCGTTTTTAGAAAATCGGATAACGGCGGCGGCCATAAATATTTGGTGCTGGTCGGTCAGGCGCTTGGTTCGGCCGGATTTCTTCTGCAAAGCTATGCGGTTTTTCTCGGCTCGGTGGCCCTAGTCAACGCTTTACAGGGAGCGCAATATGCTTTCTTGTTGGTTATCAGTTCTATCTTGGCCGCGATAAAACCGAAACTCTTAAAAGAGACTTTTTCCGGTCGGATCTTTTTTCAAAAGTTGGTCGCGGTTATAGTTATCGGTTTCGGCTTGTATTTTATAATGATTTAATATGAAAAAAGATATTGATGAAAATAAAGACGGATATGAAAAAAAACGCCGGAGGAGAATTTGGCATTCTTTTTGGATTTTATTTTTTATCCTTGCTTTCTATTTTACCAAGGTAGCGGATAATTTTCCTTCAAAACGGGATTTGAATTATATCCCCGGGTTTTTTGGAGTAACATTCTCGACTAAGTTTTGTTCGGAACTCGGATTGAATTGGAAAGAAGTCTATCTGGCTATTTTAGACGATTTACAAGCCAAAGAAATACGCATCCCTATTTATTGGAATGAGATTGAAACGGAAAAAGGAGTCTATGATTTTTCAAATTACGATTATATAATTCAAGAAGGCGCCAAGAGGAACGTCCATTTTATCGCCAACATCGGTTGGCGTCTGCCTCGTTGGCCGGAATGCCACGCGCCGGAATGGGCGCAGACCAAGAGTTTGGCGGCCACGCAGGCTAACGCGCTTGATATGCTTGGCATGGTCGTTGATCATTATAGAAACGAGAGCTCAATTGTCGCTTGGCAAATAGAAAATGAGCCATTTTTAAATACTTTCGGCGTTTGTCCGCCGAGTGATGAGAATTTTTTTAAGCAAGAAGTTGATTTGGTCAGACGTAAAGACAATCGCCCCGTGATGGTTTCGGCAACGGGCGAATTAAGCTTTTGGCAAAAGGAAGCTAAATACGGCGATTGGTTCGGCAGCACCGTTTATCGCGTGGTCTGGGGGCCGTATACAAAATATTTTCGTTATCCGATTCCCGCTTGGTTCTATCGTTTTAAGGCCTATTTGGCCGGCATAGAACCGGAAAACAGATATATCGTCGAGCTTCAAGCCGAGCCTTGGGTGCCTCATGGCAGCCTGATATATCTTCCGGAAGAAGAGGCTAAGGAATCGTTTAATATTGAACAATTCAAGGCCAATCTCCAATACGCAATCAATGTCCGTTTTAAAAAAGCCTATCTCTGGGGAGTTGAATGGTGGTATTATCAATACAAGAATGGAGATCAAAGTTATTGGGAACTAGCCCGGACATTATTTAAATAAATACTAAAGAATAAATTATGCTTTCAATAGTAATACCGACTCTAAATGAAGAGAAATTTTTACCTCGCCTTCTTGAATCAATAAAGCGGCAGTCTTTTGCCGATTATGAAATTATCGTCTCCGACGGCAATTCTACCGACAATACAAAAAAGATTGCTCTTGAAAATAATTGTAAATTTGTCGTTGACACCGAACATCACAGTCCGTCTTGGCAGAGAAATAACGGCGCGGCCATCGCGCAAGGCGATATTTTGCTTTTTCTTGACGCGGATTCGGTTTTGAAAGATGGATTTCTAGAGAAAGTTGTTAAAGAATTTATTGCTAGAGATCTTTGCGGCGCGGGATTTTATTTTAATTTTAATCCCGATAAGATAAGTTACAGATTTTTTTCCGGTTTGGATAATTTTTTCTGCTTTTTCCGCCAATATTTCTCTCCGGCCTCTGTCGGAGCGGGGATTATGTCAAAAAAAGAGGCGCATGATTATATAAAAGGATTTGATTCGGAGATAATTTTGTCCGAGGATTTTGATTATTGCAATCGCTTATCGAAACAAGGAAAGTTTAGAATGATAAAATCAATCCGTTTATTGTATTCCGCGCGCCGGATTGAAAAAGAGGGCTGGTTTACAGTCGCCTGTAAGTGGGGGCGAATGGCCGCATTTGCCATGCTAAACAAGAGAATAAAGGAAAAAGATATGATAAAATATGATTTTGGAAAGTTTTAAATTTAATAAGTTATTAAAGCAACCGGAAGATTTTTTAAGGATATTTTTAGCTTTGGTTTTCTTATCGGCCGGAGTATTTAGAATATTTAATTCAGATATGGCTGTCTTAGAATTTTTAGCTTTAAAACTGCCGATTTTCCTTTCGCCCTTAATGATTATTTTTGAAATCGGGGCGGGGTTAGGTTTATTGTTGAATAAATTTACTAAATATATTTATTCCGCACTAATCGTTTTTGTTATTTTTGCCTTAGTGACGGCGTTGGCAGTAAACGGCAAGGAGATTGTCTCCGGCGCCGGAGAATTGTTTGTTTTTAATTTAACGCCGACAGATTGGTTCTTGCATTTTACCTTTCTCTTAATAGCCTCGGTTTTGCTCATTGGGAAGAAATAAATTTTGTTAGACCGCAAAAAAAGAACAAACTTTCGTTTGTCCTTTTTTTGTTTTGAGCGGGTAAGGGTAATTTTCGCGCTCACTCGGCGCCGGAATTGCGCCTCGTTCACTTGTCCTGACCGGCCGCTAAGCGCTGCGCTCGCTCGCGCTTATCGTCGCTCCCCTTTTCGCTCAGTCTTCCGACCTCGCTCAAGACTCGCTCGCCGCTTGTTCGATTTCCCTCCATTATCAATCCATAATAAAAAGAAGTCCCTTACGGAACCTCTTTTTATTATGGAGCGGGTAAGGGGAATCGAACCCCTATCCTCAGCTTGGAAGGCTGATATAAAAGCCATTATACGATACCCGCGGCTGGAATAATATTACAAAAAAATACGCCTAAAGTCAATAAATGGTTATTTTGTGTCTCGGATAGAAGCGGCAAACCCGATTCCGGAAAGCATAATTATCGCCATTATCAAAAAGAGATAGTTCAAGGGAGAAAACAGCAATATTAAGAGGGCAATTCCCGAGCCGATAATATATCCTAGCGGCGTAGCCGTTCGAAAAACATTTATGTGTCCGACATCTTTTGCGTCAATGATTTTAAAGAAATAAGTTTCTCTCATCGATTCTATCAAGGCGGCTCCGATACGGCTAAAGAAAAGAACTCCGGCCCAGACCCAGAAAAGATTGGTTTTTATATGGAAGAAAAGAAAGAGAGAGATGGCCAGGATTGCAAAACCGGCGCAGAGCAGTTCTTTTTCTCCGAGATATTTATCGGCGATTATTCCGGCCGGGATTTCGACGATAACAAAGGGAACAAGCATTATGGAAAATATTATACCGAGAGATTCCCAGCCCATATTTAAAGTTTGGTGCAGATAAATAGGGACATAAACGACCGCTGTGCTGTAGAAAATCTGTAAGAGGATGGCAATAAAGAATATGCCGCGCAGATTTTTATTGCGCCAAATTTCCTTGATGACTGTCGGCAGTTTTTTTGGGCTATAAGAAATCTTGTCTTTTAGGCGCTTGCTTTGGGAAATAAAAATAAAAAAGATAGGGACGGTTAGAAACGCGGCGACCAAGAAAGGCAGCTGATATTCCCCGATATTAATCAGGTAGCTGGACAAAGAAGGGGCCATTATCCAGCCGAGGTTGATAAAGGTAAAATAAATCGCTCGGGTTTTACCGGTAGAGGAATTTTCGGAAAATGATTCTACTAGAACATCTAAAGTAATAAAGAGAAGATTACTGGATATGGTCATGAAAATAAAAGAAGTGAGCGCCGAGATCGGCGAATCGGCGATAGAAAGGCTCAGTAAAGAGGCGGCGTAGATAACTAAAATCGTTTTTGAAAGAAAAAAGTTGCTTAGTTTTTTTATCAGTTTAGGAAAGATTAATATAAAGGCGATAGTGCAGGCGTTGGCGCAGATAAAAAAGAGGCCGATGCTTTTCAGTCCGACGAATTGATTTAAAAAGTTTGATTGGATAAAGGCCGGAAGAGCGGATGAAATAGAGAGAACTAATCCGGAGAAGTACAAAATTACTAAATTTGATCGGCTGTTAAGCGTTTTTTTCTTTTTTGTTGTCATGGCGGTTTAAAATTAAGAGTATAACGGAGACTGATACTATAAGCAGACTGACAATTTGCGGCCAGCGGAGGCCAAAAAGCGTCGGAGTGGCATCAATCTTAATAAATTCCAAAAAGAATCTTAATATTGAGTATAATATCATATAAAAAGAGGTTAGCAAAATGAAATGTCGGCGGTTTAACAGATTCTTTTTTATCAATAAGCGGTTAATCCCGATTAAAACTATAAAAATCAATAGGCAGCCCAAGCTTTCATAAAGAAAGGTCGGTTGAAAAAAACGGCTGGTTACATAATCCGCCGGACGGTTTAGCAGGCTTATCGGAATTCCCCAAGGTTTGGTTGTGGGAAGGCCGAAAAGCTCCTGGTTAAAATAATTGCCCCAGCGTCCGATAGCCTGCCCGAGAGCCAGACCGGGAGTAATAATGGCGGTTAGTTTCCAAAAAGAAATTTTTTGTTTTTTAGAGAAGAAATAGACAGTTATCAGGCCGGCGATAATCGCTCCGTGGATAGCCAAGCCGCCTCGCCAGATTTTTAAGATTTCTAAGGGAGAGTTAAGGTAGTAGGAAAAGTTTAAGAAAACATCATAAAGACGCGCGCCTAAAAGGCTGGAAATAATAAGCCAGAAAGACAGGTCAAATATTGTCTCGTTAGCCACCTTATAATAACGCGCTAATTTAAGGCTAACCCCGAGGGCGGTGATAATTCCCAGGACCATAAAAAGGCCATACCAGTAGATATGGAGATGGCCGAAAGACAGAAGAATAGCCTGGGGATTAAACGTGTGAAGCCAATTAATCATACTTAAATTTTAGCAAGTTTAGCTCTTCCGGGCAAACTGAAAAGTTGGAAAGAAAAAGGCTAAATTAAATAACGGCCCGTAAAAGCCGTTATTTAAAATTTATGTTTTTTGGTGCGGGCGGAGAGACTCGAACTCTCAAGAGTTGCCCCGCTAGCTCCTAAGGCTAGTGCGTCTACCAATTTCGCCACGCCCGCTTCTTAACCGACGCATATTTATCTTAGATGATTATTTTTATAAAGTAAAGAATGTGATATAATGGATACATAAAAATAAAAAATATTTAAAATATTTCTATGTTAAAAAATAAATTTGTTCATTTTTTTAATGAGTTGGAAATTAAGGATGTTCCTCTTGTCGGCGGCAAGAATGCCTCTCTTGGAGAGATGTATAGCCATCTAACAAAAAAAGGATTGCGTATTCCGAACGGTTTCGCGACTACCGCTTCCGCTTATAATTATTTTTTGGAATCGACCGGTCTTAAAAATAAGATTAAAGATATTTTAAAAGGTTTGAACACCAAGAATGTTAAAGATTTAATGAAGCGCGGCGCGGAAATCAGAAAACTGATAATCGCTTCGGAACTCCCGAAAGATTTTTCTAAATCGATTCTCGAGGCGTATCGAAAATTATCGTCTTCTTATAAGATGAAGAATGTCGATGTGGCGGTTCGTTCAAGCGCGACCGCCGAAGACTTGCCTGACGCTTCTTTTGCCGGCCAGCAGGAAACTTATCTTAATGTTTCCGGAGAGAAAGAGCTTCTTATTGCCGTAAAAAAATGTATCGCCTCTTTGTTCACCGATCGCGCTATTTCTTACCGCGTCGATAAGAAGTTTGATCATTTTTCCATTGCCCTGTCTGTCGGGGTGCAGAAAATGGTTCGTTCCGACCTTGGCTCGTCCGGCATCATGTTTACTATCGATACGGAGTCCGGTTTTAAAAACACCGTTCTTATAAATTCGATTTTCGGACTGGGAGAAAACATCGTCCAAGGCCATGTTACTCCGGATGAATTTTATGTTTTTAAACCGACAAAAAAGATTATCTCCAAGACTTTGGCGAAGAAAGACATGAAAATGGTTTATAATTTAAAAGGGAAAAAACCGGTTAAGAACGTGAGTATCCCGGCCGTCGCTCAGTTAAAACCGTCGCTTGATGAAAAGCAAATTTTGCAGCTGGCCGATTGGGCGATGAAAATTGAAGACCATTATAAAAAACCGATGGATATAGAGTTTGCTTTAGACGGACGCACAAATGAATTGTTTATCACTCAAGCGCGTCCGGAAACGGTTCAAAGCCAAAAGAATCTTCAAGTTATCGAAAAATATAAATTGGCGAAAAAAGGAAAATTAATCATTTCCGGGCAAAGCGTCGGCGATAAAATCGGCGCCGGCATCGCCAATCGGATGATGAGCGTCAAAGATATCAATAGCTTTAAGCCCGGACAAGTTTTAGTGACCGATATGACCGATCCGGATTGGGAACCGATTATGAAAATCACTTCCGCAATCGTAACGGATAAGGGCGGACGGACCTGTCATGCGGCGATTGTGTCTCGCGAGCTGGGGATTCCTTGTGTTGTCGGCACGGGAAAAGCTTCAAAAACAATAAAGAGCGGTCAGACCATAACTATTGATTGCGCTTCCGGGGAAGAGGGTTATGTTTATAGCGGAAAATTGCCATTTAAAGTCGAGAAGGATGATATTAAGGATTTAAAGCGGCCGAAAACTAAAATAATGGTTAACATCGGCGAACCGGATTTGGCTTTTTCAACTTCGTTTATCCCTAATGACGGCGTCGGGTTGGCTCGCTTGGAATTTATTATTAATAATTATATAAAGATTCATCCGCTTGCGCTTATTAATTACAATAAGATTAAGGAAGCGGCTGTTAAAAGAGAAATTGATAAGTTAACCGCCGGATATAAGAACAAGACTCAGTATTTTGTCGACCAATTAGCGCAGGGAATAGCGCGCATCGCCGCCGCTTTTTATCCGAAGGATGTGATTGTCCGTTTAAGCGATTTTAAGACGAACGAATACGCGAATTTAATCGGCGGCCGCGAATACGAACCGGTCGAGTCAAACCCGATGATCGGCTTCCGCGGGGCGAATCGATATTATTCACCTCTGTTTTTGCCGGCTTTTAAGTTAGAATGCCAAGCAATTAAAAAAGTCCGCGATGAGATGGGTCTTAAAAATCTTAAAGTCATGATTCCTTTCTGCCGGACGATTGAAGAAGGAAAACGCGTTCAGGAGATAATGGCAGAAAATGGATTAAAGCGCGGGGTCAACGGCTTAGAAATATATGTCATGGCCGAAATTCCTTCCAATATAATTTTAGCGGAAAAGTTTTGCCAGATATTTGACGGGTTTTCGATAGGTTCCAATGACTTGACCCAACTGACTTTAGGAATCGATCGCGATTCCGGCGATAGTTTAAATGTCGCCGGTGTTTCAAACGAGAAAAATGAAGCGGTTAAGGAACTCATTAAGATTTTAATAAAGACCGCTAAAAAATATCGCCGTAAGGTCGGTATTTGCGGCCAGGGTCCGAGTGATTTTCCGGATTTTGCCGAGTTCCTTGTAGAACAGGGAATCGACAGTATTTCTTTAAATCCCGATACGGTTATTTCAACGACAATTGCTATTTCCAAAAAAGAGAAACAGATTAAGCGCAGCCGCGGTATTCTGGGTCTATTCTTTTAAGTGTCTAATAAAAAAGCTAAATTAAAACAAAAAACATCCCGGTTGGCGCCGAGATGTTTTTTTATGTTGACTTAAAAATTATTCTAAGACTTCTATCTTGGCGACTTTAACGCCAAAGTTTATGGCCGAGGTTCTGTCTTTCATCCAAATATCGACGCGGCTGGAATATCTTTTGTTCATCCTGTCTCGGACTACAAATATCCGATCTCCGAATAAGTCCGGAATTCTAACTTTCGTGCCCATCGGCAGGAAGTTCGCGGCGATTGTATCTTCGATTCCGTGTTCGCAAACGTTAAAGCCGTTAGCGGTTATACAAGGAGAGTCGTCGGTTTGCGCCACTTCCGAATTATAAGCGGTCATTGTGTGGGTGCTTGTTCTGACGACTTTGGGCGCTACCTTTTCGGTTGTGGTTGCAATTTCGTCCGTAGTGGTAGCGGCGTTAGCCTTAGTGGCGACCTCTTTCATTAATTTAGCCGCTTCCGCGTCTATTGCGTCATCCTTAAGCAAATTTTCGTTGGAAATTATCATTTCCTCGTCGTTTGTTTGGGCATTAGCCGTCTCTACCGCCTTATCAGCCAGCGCCGGGGCGTAGAAAAGAATAAATTGGAAGACACAAGCGATAATAATCAGTAAAACGGTACTTTGTCGTCTACTGAGAGGCACTATTTCTTCCTTGATTAATTGTAGTATTTTCATATTATTTAATATTAGCCAAATAAAAAATCCCTACCATATCATATCCTAAGATATAAAAGCAGGGATTTTCTTGACTGACTATCTTATCATATGGGTATAAAATTGTCAATACCAAAAAGGAGCCGCTTGTTAAAACGGTTCCCTTTAAAAATTAATTTGATTTTGTTTCAATTAGACGGCGGTTGTGCCGGTGCCGGAGAACGGAAGGTAGGTGAAGATAAAATAAGTTATGGCATAAGCCGCCAGAACGATAATTAAACCGATGATGGCAGTTTTTATCATGCCCAAGGCTTTTTCGACTTTAGTTTCGTTGCCCGCCGCCGTCATCCACTGGAATCCGGCGACAACCATTAAGATCAAAAAGATTGCTGCCAGAAGACTGAGAGCCGCTTTGATTACCGAAGCGATGACCGAACCAATCGTCACCGTCCCTAAGCCGCTGGTTTCTTTTAGGGAGGCGGTGTTGCTATTAAGTCTGTTAAGCGCTTCTCCCTCGATTACGCTCGCCGAACTAATCCCGGCAAAAGAGAATAAAGAAAATATGATAGCGATGGTTATGAATAACTTCTTCATATTAGTTTTATTTGTTTATAAACGAGTTTAGTATAAATGACCAGATGGCCCAAGAGGAGAGAGTAATCACTAAACCGATAATCGCGCGTTTGATGGTTGTAATAGCGCTATCTACTTTTTGTTCGTTTCCGGCCGCTGTCATCCACTTAAATCCGGCGACTATTAAAAGAATGATGAAAATTACACCCAGAAGGCCGAGTAAAGCATTTATAATTAATCCGGTTGTCGATAGCAAATCGGAACCGCCATCGACTTTATAACCCCCTATTTTTCCGATAGTTTCCAGTCTTCCCTTTATGGTGCTGTCTGTGGAAGTTGTTTGCGCGAACACAAAATAAGGAAGAACCAGTAAAGCGGTTAGAACCAATAAAGAAGATAAAGTGGCAAGATGTTTTTTCATAAAATTATATAATACTGACCTGCGATCCCAGCATATTTATTATAAAATAAGTTATGGCGTAAGCGCACAGAATTATTATTAGTCCGATGACCGAACGTTTTAATATAGATTTCCCTTTTTCCGCTTTTTGCTCGTTTCCGGCCGCGGTCATCCAAATAAATCCGGCATATATTATAAATATGACGGCGAGCACCCCCACAAGCGATAAAACAGTCATTATCGTTTCGCCGATAACGGTATTTAAGTCCGTTTCCCTATAACCGCTATTAGCGGCCACTTTATCAGACATCTTAAAAGCGTCCTTGAGATTTTCGGCTTTAACCGTCGGCCCGATTAACCAGGCGGAGAAAAGAAGGGATAGGCCGAAGATAACCGATATTATTTTTTTGGCTGGTAGTTTTTTCATTTTAATCGATTGTGCCGAAATAATTATAAACAAAGCTGGCAATAGCGTAAGCGGCAATAACTATTATTAGCCCGGTTATTGATTCAATAAGCATGTCTTTAGCTTTTTCTACTTGCTGTTCGTTGCCTTTGGCTGTCATCCAGGTAAAACCGGCGTAGATTGTCAGTCCGAGAAATAAGACACCGAGAAAACTGAGAGCTATTTGGATTATTTCTCCGGCTAAACTTTCCGGGGTCTTGGCGGAGTTTGTGTCATATCCGGCTCCGGTGGCGGTTGTGTCTAAACCGCTATCAGTTGAAAAATTATAAGCTAAAACGGCCGACTGTCCGGTTAACGCAAAAAATAGGAGAAAGATAGAGGTCGCCAAAATTTTTTTTATATTATCCATCCGATTAGAAAATTAGATGTTGCTAACGAAGTTGCCTATGAAGACAGTAATGGCATAAGCGGCAAAGACTATTATCAAGCCGATTATAGAATCCACCAATAGGCTTTTAGCTTTTGTAACCTCCTGTTCGTTTCCTCGGGAAGTCATCCAGGTAATACCGGCGTAAATCGTCAAAATAAGGAAGATAACGCCAACAAAAGACAAAATAGTGCCGATTAATTTGCCGATAAATGTTTGAATAAAGTTTTCATTGCTACCGGCGCTTTGGTCTAAGACCGTGACCGAGGCGGTCTCATTTAGGCCGGTTATTGGGTCGGAAGTCAGGGCTGAGCAAAAATTTATACTAAAAAACGCCAGGGAAGA
>CAZMKG010000009.1:14223-24716 GCA_964567015.1 uncultured Gammaproteobacteria bacterium
GCGAGCGCCCAAGCGGCTAAAATAATAATCAAGCCGATAACACCGGCGCCAAGCAATTGTTTTGCTTCCGTGGTTTTGTCTTCATTTCCCGCCGCAGTCATCCATTTGAAGCCTCCCATTAAAATGATTCCCACTGCGATTATACCCAAGAAACCAAGAGCGATGTTAATAATATTAGTGATGATTTGGATAGGAGTTTGTGATTTGTCGAGAGACCCCCCTAACCCGGCTTCAACTTCGGTTATACCAAAAGTTTTCTCAGGGTCGGTTTGCGCTGATGCAGTAAACGCAAACACAGGTAAAACTAATAATGACAGGATACCGAAAGAAATTAAATGTTTTGTGATTTTTTTCATATTTCACCCCCCTTCTTTATTAATAATTTTTATTTTACATCTCTAATTTTAGCATATTATTTTAAACAAGACAAATAAAAAAACAGCTAAATCCAAATTTTTTTAAAAAATTATTTTTTATGATTTTTTTCAAATATTAGGCAAAAATATTAAAATACATTTTTATAGTGTTTTAGCTGTGCACAGCGCTTTTCTTTATCGATTAAAATACTTATTAAATCCAGGCGGATTTTGTCGCAACAAGCATGTTTTTTAAAGCAATACTCGGCAATCGCTTTTTTTAAATTTTCGACCTGGCGTTTTGATAGCGGATTTTCAAAAACACTGTCATAAGTCTTTATTCTGGTCTTTACTTCTATAAAAATAAGCTTGTCTTTCCAAGAAAAAATCAAATCAAGTTCTCTTCGACCTGCTCGGTAATTCTTTTCGATAAATGAATAGCCGTTAGCTTCCAAATATGATTTGGCAATTTCTTCGCCGCGATTTCCTAAATCTTTATTCTTATTCATAGATTCTAAAAGCCCCCTTGTTAAAGGGGGCTTTGATAAAAATTTTAGAGTCGGTTATTAATGCTCACGCTATGGCAGATATCTTTTTATCTCCTGTTCTTTTTTATCAACCTCTTTGCTTAGCGGTATTTTTTTTAATTTTTTAATAATAAAAAACAACCAGACAAGCATTGTTATAAACCAGATTGCCAGCCAAAAACGAGCGGAAAAGAAAGGAATTGCCTCGTAATTAAAGAAGAAAAGGATAGAGCCGATAATGGCGTTGCTTAAGAAGAAATTATACAGGCTTTTCAAGAATCCGCGATATATTCCCGATTTTCGTTTTATCAAGGCGATTAAAAAGGCGACTAGAGCAAAAGCGATCAGAATAATAATAAATATTTTTTTTGTCGCGGGAATTAACGATTCGGGTCTTAGAGTGAACCAAAAATCCCAAGTCAGAAGATTTTTCATATTTTTTATAGTTTAATTAAAATTAATCCGTAGTGATATGGTCCGGCGGAAAACTCCTCTTTGATATCAAGGCCTATTTTTGGAGCGGCCGCTTTTAAGGATTCAAGCTTTATTCTTTTTTCCGGAGGCGGTCCCAAAGGCGAATCGGTATTTGTCCACTCGACAATCAATAATTTTCCGCCCCGCTTTAGCATTCTGACAGCTTCGCGCAATATTTCCGATCGTTTGTCTGATTGGTGTAGGACGTTGACAAGCAGAGCATTGTCGAGACTGTTTGTTTCAATCGCGGTCGCTTTATATATTTCCAGGTTGCTCCAAACGGTTTTTACCTGAGGAAGGTTGTCTTTTAGGGCTCTGAGTCGAACTTCTTCAAGAGTATTCTTCAAAACATCGACTGCGTATACTTGCCCGCGGCGTCCGATTAATTTAGCGAGCGGCCAAACGAAAAAACCGAAATTACCGCAACCGAGCTCGGCCACTTTTTGGCCTTCTCCTATTGTCATTTTACGCAAAATGCCGTCGATGTCAAATAGGATGGTTTTTTTATTGTCTGACATATTTTTATTCTACTAATATTTGTCTCACCACGGTTTCTTCGTGGCTATATTTTTTTTTGGCTTTTATAATTATGCTGTTTAATCCCTTTTTCAAATTTACCGTCTGCGAGAAATAACCGTCGCGATTATTTAAAACCAGTTCGCCGTTTATCGTTACCTCGGCTTCTTTTTCCGTCTGCCCCTTGATATCGATGCTAGTGGCTTTTAGGGAGAGATTGTCGGCCGGTTGGTCGATAATTAATTCCGGCGGCAAAATAATGCGTTTAAAATAAAAACCGAGATAAAGAAGACAGACGATAATCGCTATAATGACAAAAAAGTTGCGTAGTATCTTCGGGAAAACAACAAAATTATTTTTGGCGGGAATCTTGCGGGAAAAGGGGTCGTTTGCGGAGTCGGACAAAACTTGGTCGTCCCAGTTCTTTAAAATATCCTTTATCTCCAGCCCGAGAAAAGAAGCATATTGTTTTACAAAATTCTTTCCGTATAGGCCGGCCGGAAGTTTATCGGAACGTTCTTCCTCTAAGGCTATCAGGTATTCGGTTTTTATACCCGTTTTTTTAGATACTTCGTCTATTTTTAGATTTTTCTGCAAACGCGCTTGCTGTAATTTTTCTCCCCAGGATTCTTCGCGTCTGATTTTTTTTGGAACAAAAGTGGTCATTTAGTCTTGGTAATTATTTTTCCTCCCTGCCAATCAACGCCGATTGCTTGGGAAACGAAACGGATAATCATATAACTGGAAAAAACGATAACCAGCCCGATTACCGCGGCTACCAGTATTTTTTTGGCTTGCCCGATTTTGTCGCTGCTGCCGGCGGAAATTAAAAACATGAAGCCGCCATAAACGAACATTAATAAAGCCAAGGAACCGACAATGCCCAGTATCCAACCGGAGATGGAAATAACCATCGTCATAATATCGTTGAGAGAATAGTCGCCGGTTTCATAAGCCTCGGTATTCGGGTCGATAACCGAATCTTGAGCCCGCGCGCTTAACGGAGCGCCGATAGCGGTTAAAATTAGGGCTAGACATGAACTAACTAAAAATATTTTTTTAAACATATATAATATCGGTTTAATAAATTGTTTGTTGAACTTTGGCGGCGCCGGTATTTACCACTTCTTGAAGCTTGTCGCTAGATACCAATAAAGCATTGTTAATCATCTCGGCGATTGCGTCTTCCGCCGCCTTAACATTTTTTCCTTGATACCAGCTTTTGGCGGTTAAAACTTGATTGGCAAAAACACCTACTTCATCGTCATTTTTCTGGGTCTCGACTAAAGAACGAAGCGCGGTCGGACGTTTGGTTTTTTCCAAATAGGTTTTGGCCTGCTCTTCTCTAGTTATGAATTGGACAAAATCCCAAGCAATATCGGCGTTTGGACTCTTTTTAGAAACAACCTCGACCCAATAGTTGGCAAAATTTATATTAGTCGGCGGATTTCCTTCAATTTGCGGAAAGCTGGCGATGGAAAAATTAAGTTTTGGCGCCTGGGCTTTGATAGTCGGCAGATCGTAGGAATAAGCGAACATAATCGCCAGGTTGCCGCTGATAAACATATCGAGCGAATTAGGCAAACTGCCGTTCCAGGAATAAGACTCCTTGGTCGGATCGGCAAAGTCGACATAAAAACGAAGAGCGTCTGTCGCCGGGCTATAACTTGAAGAGCCGTATGCCGCGGAAGTATTGAATAAAACCTTGCCGCTGTCGTCCATCATTGTAGCGCCGCTTTGCATCATTAAAGCGGCCAAAATATCGCTATATCTATTTATATTCGAACTTCCTCCGAGAGCCGCGCCGGATTGCGTTAAAGAATTTTTATCTCCCTGCTTCGTCAGTTTGTTGACGTCTTGCAAAAATTCCCTATTCCAGTAAGCGGGAACTTTGCTGATACCGGCGTTATTGAATAAATCTTTATTATAATACATAGCCAAAGTATCGACCGATAAAGGCAATCCGTATACTTTCCCGTCGCTTAAGATAACATCGCGTCCGACGGCGTCGACAAAATTGTCTTTTATTTCTCTAATAGAGATACTTTTTTGCGTTTGGCTTTGATAGACGGTCTCTTTTTTTATCGTTCCGGTAGTGACCGGATAAGTCATAGTGATAGTTTCCGGCATCGGAGCCAGTTTTGATTGATATTTCTTTATCCAGGTATTGTGTATAGAAAACACATCCGGTCCGCGGTCTTCGGCTAAAGCATTAACCAGTTCCGATTCATATTCTTCCAGGCGGAGTTTTTTATAATTTATCGTAATCGACGGGTGTAAAGTTTTATATTTGGCGATGATTTCATCGAAGGCGTCCGAGTCGTCAAAGACGCGCCAATAAGTAAGAGTGATCGGTTTGGTCGCTTCCTCGGTCGCTTTATTCGATATTTTACAGCCGAAGCCGGAAGTTAAAATAAAAATCATTAATAAAGCGAGAATCGTTATTTTTTTAGGCATATTTTTTATTATTGTTGCTGCCTCTATTATATCAAAAATAATTCCAATATTCCAACTAGTCGCCTATTTTTGGACGGTATTGAAGCGCTTCGGCCAGATGCGCCGGCAATACTTTATCGGAACCAGCCAAATCGGCGATGGTTCGGGCTATTTTTAAAACGCGGAAATATGATCGGGAAGACAGATTCATCTTTAAAGAAGCTTCTCTCATAATTTTTAAGGAGAGACTGTCGAGACGGCAGAAATTTCGCGCGGCGGCGCCGGTCATATCGGAGTTTGTCGTAAATATGGCGTTTTTAAATCTTAAAGTCTGAAGGCGGCGCGCTTTTTCGACCCGCGCTTTAACCGCCAAAGAACTTTCTTCCGGTTGGTCGCTCTCGAGCTGATTAAAATCGGCGCGCGGGACGTTAACATGGAGGTCTATCCTGTCGATTATCGGGCCGGATATTTTTTTCTTGTAATTAAAAATTTGCTGTTCGGTGCAACGGCAAGAAATTTTTTTATCGCCGTAATATCCGCAAGGGCAAGGATTCATTGCCGCTATCAGGATAAAGTTGCAAGGGAAGCGGAGCGCTCCGGCCGCGCGGCTGATATTTATATTTTTTTCTTCAAGCGGTTGGCGTAAATTTTCCAGAGCCGAGCGGGCGAACTCCGGAAATTCATCAAGAAACAAAACGCCGCGGTGGGCGAGCGATATTTCTCCGGGACGCGGCCAAGCGCCGCCGCCGATTAAAGCTATCCCCGAAGCGCTGTGGTGCGGCGTTCTAAAAGGACGCTCGGAAATTAAAGCCAGATTATCTTTTAATTCCCCGGCAATACTGTAAATACTGGTTACTTCCAGTTTTTCTTCCGGAGACAATGGCGGCAACAACCCAGGCAAGGCTTGGGCTAAAAAAGTTTTTCCCGAACCGGGCGGTCCGATTAAAAGAATATTATGTCCGCCGGCCGCCGCTATTTCTAAAGCGCGTTTTGCTCGAGCCTGTCCTTTTATCAAAGCCAGGTCGACTCCTTGGCCGCCGCTATTTTTATAATTAGATTCTTTTGCCGCGCCGGCTTTTTGTTTAGCTTGGTTATCGCCGGACAAGAGGCTCTTGTCGCCGGTCTTTAAGAAAAGAATTAATTGCGGCAGTGTTTTTACGGGAAAAATTTTTATGTTTGAAATCAGGTTTGCTTCCGCAAAATTTTCCGCGGGCACGAACAGACTTTTAATGCCGGACAGTTTGGCTTTTAAGGCGATAGCCAAAACACCGTTTATCGGTCGGACTTCGCCGCTTAGAGACAGTTCGCCGACGATAATCGTCTCTGAAAGATTAAAAGTAAATATATGTTTTAAGGCCAAGATGCTGACGGCAATCGGCAGGTCGTAAGCCGGTCCGTGTTTTTTAACATCGGTCGGCGCCAGATTGACCGTAATTTTTCGGCGCGGATATTCGTAAGAGCAGTTTCTTAAAGCGCTCTTTACTCTTTCCCGAGCTTCGGACACGGAGGCGTCCGGCAGTCCGACAATCGCTATCTGTCCGAAATCGCCGCCGCCGGAATCGGCTTCGACTTCGATTATTTTCGCTTCCAGGCCGATTAACGCGGCCGATAATATTTTGGCGGACATAAATTTATTAATTAATTTATTTGTAATTTAACAGTCGGACAATAAACCAAAAAACCATCCTGTGCGGATGGTTTTTAGCATAACAAATTAAGGATGAAGATTATCTAAATATTTTCTAAAAAATATTTTTATTTTTTCAAATCGTCAAGCTTGACGCTCAGTAATTTGCTCACGCCATTTTCTTCCATGGTAACTCCGTAGAGAATACTGGCGCGGCGCATTGAAGCGCGGTTATGGGTGATAACGATAAATTGCGTCTTGTCCGACAAATCGTCGAGAATTTTAGCCAAGCGTTCGGAGTTAGCCTCGTCAAGAGCGGCGTCCGCTTCATCAAAGACGACAAACGGCGACGGATTGGCGCTGATAATCGCGCTGATTAAAGCGATAGCCGTTAAGGCGCGTTCGCCGCCGGAGAGCATCGAAACCGCTTGTATCTTTTTTCCCGGAGGGGTCGCTTGGACTTCGATTCCCGCCAAACCGACGGCATTGTGCTTGCGCAAGAATTTTATTCTCTTTAATTTTTCATCATTGGCGTTCTTAATGTCGTTTTCGGCCGCGCTTAAACCTTCGGTTTCGCGCTTTTCGGCGCCTTCGCCGTTATTTTCACCGGTTTTTGCGTCTTCCTTTTCCGAATCTTCAGCCATTATTTTCGATATTTTCGCCGAGCCGCCGTTAAAAAGCACTTTAAAATATTCATTGAATTTTTCGGAGATAATTCTAAATTCGGAATCAAAGCGATCTTTTATATTGTTGTCCAGTTCATAAATTATTTCTTCCAGCGATTTGACCGCTTTGTGGAGATCGTCGGTCTGGTTTGTCAGAAAATCATAACGCTCTTTTGTTTCGGCAAATTCTTTTTCGGTTTCCGGGTCGATGCCGCCGATTTGTTCAAGCTGCAATTTATTGTTGGCGATATCTTTTTGCCAGCGGTCGATGGCGATTTCTTCCGCCGTCAATTCATGTTTTTGAATATCGGTTATTTCAAGCTCGTCGTTTCTTATATTAGCTTCTAAATCTTCAAGTTTCGTTTCTTGGCGCGCCGCTTCGACTTTTAGATTATTAAGTTCGGATAAAATAGAGTTAAGTTCTTGCTGAAAAGATTGGATTGTTTTTTGACATTCATACATCTGGCTCTTTTCTTTTTCTTGGGCGGCGTTAAATTCCGCCAATTTTGCTTCCAAGGATTTTATCTCCTCGTTTAAAGATTCCAAGCGTTTATTTATTTCCGCCTTTTCTTTCTCGATTCCGCTCGCGTCGAATTTTATTTGGCTCTTGGCGATTTTTCCTTTTATATCGGCAATTTCTTTTTCGGTCTGAATTTTCTTGGCATTTAAAAGACGAACGCGCTCGGCCAGCGTCGAAGCTTTTAGACGGCAATCGTTAATCTTGCCGCTCACAATTTGTTTTTTCTCGAGCCATTCGTTTAAACGGAAATTTGTTCTTAGTCCCGCCTGTTCTTTTTCCAGGAGTTCGATTTTTTTGTTTAATTCTTTCTTTTCCGATTCAATCCGGCTCGCGTCGAATTTAACCTGAGCCTTTTCCAGCTTGGTCGCGATATCGATTATTTCTCTTTCGTTTTGCGCTTTCTTTTCTTCCAATAAGCGGAGGCGTTCATTGACGGTCGATAAGCGGAGACGTTCGTCGCTTAGGATTTCTTGGGTTTGCTGCTTGGCTTCGTTTAAAGAGATTATTTCCGTTTGAATTTCTTTTATTTGATTCAGCTTATCGTCATCCAAACCGCTGATTAATCCGGTTATTTTTTTCTGAAAATCATTTTTTGCTTCATTGATTAATTTTTTTATGATCGCGAGGTCGGTCTCTTTTTCAATCGTTTCCAATTGTTTTAAAAACTCGTCGATTAACTGGCTAATCGCTTCATTCTGGCTTTCATTTTTTCCGCTCCGGCGCAATTCTTTATTTAAGTTTTCGAGTTCTTTGTTTAGGCTGATTAAATTTTCCTGGATAGAATTTAATTTTTTTTCATTGGCGATTTCTTTGTCGCGGACGCTTGCCTCTTTTAGATTGGAGATTTCTTCCCGCAGTTTTGCCAATTCCGCCGTTAACTCCTCGTTCTTGTTATTTAGCCAGGAAACATCGAACTGCCCTTGAATTTCAAGATTAGCCTCCAAAACCGCTTCCAGTTTTGATATCTGTTTGGTATAGGAATATTTCTCCGCTTCTATCCGGTCGATTTGGCTGCGGATTCCGTTAGCTTTTTCTATCTCCGAATTTATCCCTTCAAGCTCTTCGCGCAGGAAAGACTCTTCGCGGCCGGTATCCTCGGGATTGATAGCGCTAATTTCGGCGATGATATTTTCCAGCTCCGCGTTTAATTCTCCCTGCTTATTATTTAACCAGGAAATATCGAATTGTCCCTGGGCTTCAAGCTGTATTTCGAGCTCGGCCTGCAATTTTGAGAGCTGTTTATTTAATTGATTTTTTTGATTTTCCAGTTCTCTGAGCCGCGGTTGGAGTTCGCTGATTTCGCGGAAATTATCGGTCGCGCGGATGCGATTAAGGTCTTCGTTCAATTTTTCGAGTTTTCGTTCTTTTTCGATTTTATTTTTTTCTAAACCCAAGAAGTCTTCATTGGCTTTTGTCAGTTTTTGGTTTATATCCTGCCACAAAAAACCGTAGTAGTTAAGCTGGGTTGCCCGCAGATTATCGGATATTTCATCGCGGCGTTTTAGTTTCTCGATTTGGCGAGTAAGGCTTTTTAGGCGCGGTCTGATTTCGGTTAAAAGCATCTCGACTTGCTGGAGATTCTCATAACTTGATTCCAATTTGTTTAAAGCCGAGTCGCGTTTAATTTGAAATTGCTTGACGCCGGTCGCTTCGTCAAAAAAATCTTTCCTTTCGGCGGCGGAGGAGTTAAGAAAATTTTCCACCATGCCTTGGCCGATGACGCTATAGGTTTTTTGTCCAAAATTAGCTTTGGCAAGCAGCATCTGAATATCAGTTAAGCGAACGCGGTGGTTATTTAAGAGATATTCGCTTTCGCCGCTGCGATAAATCCGGCGAGTGATGATAATTTCCGGACAGCCCAAAATCATTTGGTCAAGATCGCTTTCTTTTTCAATTGTTTCCGGAACATCGGCTTTTCCTTTTACCGCTTCGGAATTATTTAAACATAAAGAAACTTCGGCCATGCCGAGTTGTCCTTTTTTATCCGAGCCGGAGAATATTACATCCTCGCTTTTCTTCCCGCGGATAGTCTTCATGCTTTGTTCGCCCAGCGCCCAACGGATAGAGTCGGCGACATTCGATTTTCCCGAGCCGTTAGGACCGACAATTGCGGTCAAACCCCTCTTCTTTCCGTCGACTAGTCCCGAGAATATTAACTTATTTTTATTGGCGAAGGATTTAAATCCCTGAATTTCCAGTCTTTCTAAATACATATCGTTCTTGGCTTAATCTTTGCGCTAAATAGCTTCTTTTTTATTTATTTTTTTTCCTATATAATAATATAATAATCGATAAAGTCTGAAAAGACAACTAAAACTATGATCATCTCTTTAAGCGGAGCTCCGGGGTCGGGTAAAAGCACGGTGGCTAAAATGTTATCGGCTGAATTGTCTTGGCCCCGGTATTATATGGGCGGTTTAAGGCGGGAAGCGGCTAAAAAAAGAGGAATGACGCTGGCAGATTATAATAAACTGGGAGAGACTGATTCGGTAACAGACAAAGAAGTTGATGAATATCAAAAGGAACTGGGCCAGAAAGAAGATAATTTTGTTATCGAAGGTCGGACTTCTTGGTATTTAATACCTCATTCGCTTAAGATTTATCTTGATGTCAGCCCGGAAGAGGGTGGTAGGCGTATTTTCGATAGTTTGCAGAGAAATAACGATCGTAATGAAGGGGAAGGGCTTGACAGCGTCGAGGCGGTGATTGAAAGCAACAAAAAACGAGTAATTAGCGATAATATTAGATACCATAAATATTATAATATTGATGTTTATGACTTTAAAAATTACGATTTTTATCTTGATACCACCAATTTGACACCGGACGAGGTTTTTCAGTCTGTTTATAATTTTGTAAAAACCAATCTTGACAATAGGAAAAATTAATTATAATATTAGACAAGATTTCCCTTATTAAATAAGTATTTTAAAACGAGATTTAATGGTCTCGTTTATATAATTTTAAACCATATGGTTGAGACCAAATTAGAATTAAAACCGGGCATGACTGTCAGGGTTTATCAAAAAATTAAAGAATTAAATTCCAAAGGAGAAGAAAAGGAAAGAGTCCAATACTTTGAAGGAATGATAATCGCTCGCAAGCACAATAAAGAAATCGGCGCGACCATTACCGTTCGCAAAATTTCCGAAGGCATTGGCGTGGAAAAAATATTTCCGTTAAACCTGCCGACGATTACCAAGATTGAAATCAAAAAAGAAGCGGAAGTAAAACGCGCGAAGTTATATTATTTGCGCGATGGCTATAAGAAGAAATTAAAAGAAAAGGTCGTCAAATAGACGACTTTTTCGGGTTAGAGGGCGGATGGTGAAATTGGTAGACACGCAAGCTTGAGGGGCTTGTGGCCGCAAG
>CAZMKG010000010.1:0-4354 GCA_964567015.1 uncultured Gammaproteobacteria bacterium
AGTTTCTGATTTTCCGGATTAACGGCGGCTAATTTTTCTAGAGAAACGGCCGCTAAATTCTTATCCTTTTTCATTATACTTAAATCGAGAATTAAATCAAGATAGCGCGGGTTGTTCGGTTCTAATTCAAGCGCCTCTCTTATATTTTCCAAAGCAGACTCGAAATTACCGGCCTCTTTTTCTATCCAAGCCAAAGAGAAATGAATTTCTTGAGCAGTTATTTCCGCCATAAATTCGTCGTCATGTTCATATTGTTTTTCCAGTTTTAAAGCATAATTATAGGTCTGTCGCGCCTCTGACCATTTTTTCTGTTCGCTATAAAGATTGCCGAGTCTAAAAAAAGCCGGCAAATTTTTTTGATCAAGCGAAATTATCTTTACTAATTTTTCTTCGGCTTCGTTATACTTTTCACCCTTCAACAAATCGGAATAAGCCGTAAATAATTCTTTTATCATTTTTTTCTTTTCACTATAAGGAATCTTTGCCGAACCTTTATAATTTAATTTAGCTTTTTCCAACTTGTCTTGCGAGGATTTAAGAAAATTAAAAACATGCCGGCTAATAAATAGCCAGATGCGAGCGATTAAGCCATTGACGCGCGCGACGTCTCTTTCCACTTTTTGCCTGATTATTTTATCTTTAAATTTTGCCTCTTTTTCACCGGGCATATTATTTATATCTAAAATAGCCAGGGTCGGAAATTTTTTCAAAATAATTACGGCAATCACAGCCAAACTTAAAACGAGCGAAATTATAGAAATCGTGGTCAACATATCTTTAATTTATTATGGCTAGAAACTCTTTTATTTTTAAACTGGCGCCGCCGACGAGCAGGCCGTCGATATTGGCTTGAGACAAAAAGCCGGCCGCGTTGGCCGCCGTCACGCTTCCGCCGTAAAGCACGCGGACTTTTTTCTTTAATATTTTTTCCGCTTGCTCTTTGATAAATTTTTGAATCATATCGGCCTCCGACGGCACAATCGGCTTAGCTCCCTTATTGGTGCTTATCGCCCAAACGGGTTCATAGGCAATAATTAAGTCTGAGGACTTTTTTATTTTAATTCCTTTCAAGCCGTGGCGCAATTCTTGAAGCAGATATTCTTTGGTCGTCCCTAATTTTTTTTCCAATAATTTTTCGCCGACGCAAAAAACCGGAACCAATTTATTTTCCAGCGCCGCCTTTATCTTCTTATTGATTAATAAAGAATTCTCGTGTAAAAATTCGCGTCTTTCGCTATGGCCTAAAATAACATATTGCGCGCCCAACGCTTTTAAGTTTGCCGGAGAAACTTCGCCCGTATAAGCGCCTTTGGCGCAAAACGCGCAATCTTGCGCCCCTAAAATTATCCCGGTCGATTTAAAAATCGGGCTCAAAAAAGGCAAAGCCGCATAATCCGGGCAAACAATAATTTCGTTTTTTTTAACATTTATTTTTTTTGCGTATTGACCGGCCATCATTAAACTTTCTTTCAGGGATAATTGCATTTTCCAATTGGCTATAATTATCTTATCCATAATTTTCTTCTTATTTTTTTAAGCTTTTCGTCCAAGCGACCGTTCTCTTTATTCCTTCTTCTAAATTTATTTGCGGCTCCCAATTTAAAACATCTTTAGCACGCTGATAGCTTAAGCAGCTTCTTCTTACGTCTCCCGGCTTGCCGGGAAGCTCCTTTATTTTTACCGGACCACCTAAAGCTTCTTCGATACTGTGACGGACATCCAGCAAACTACTCTCAATCCCCGATCCGATATTTATTTCTCCATGGCAATCAATTGTCATCGCGGCGTACAGGCCGCGGACGACATCGTCTACATAAACGAAATCTCGAGTTTGCAGACCGTCGCCGAATTGCATGCTCTCTTTCCCGTTCACGCCATTTTCAACAAATATAGCAACTACTCCCGCTTCTCCGCCTTTAAACTGGCGCGGTCCGTAAACATTGGCAAAACGCAAAACCGTATAATTTAAACCGAAGATTTGTTGATAATAATTAAGGTACTTTTCCAAGGTCAACTTATGGATGCCATAAGGCGATAAAGGATATGTCGGACAATTCTCCGAAGTCGGTATTTCATCCGTTTCACCATAAAGCGCGCCGCCGGTCGAAGCCATAATAAATTTTTTAACATTATTCGCGCGGCTGTTTTCGATAATGTTTAATCCGCCCAAGACATTAACCTTATTATCAAAAACCGGATTGGCAACGGATTTCCGAACATCAATCTGGGCGGCTAAATGATAGACGAAGTCAAATTTTTCCTTCTTAAAAATCCTGGCAATTTTAGCGGAACAAATATCCGCCTTATAAAGTTTAGCGGCCGGATTGATATAGTCCTTTTTCCCCGAAGACAAATCATCGATAACGACTACTTCGTTTCCTTCGCTTATTAACTTATCGACCAGGGTTGAGCCGATAAAACCGGCGCCGCCGGTCACAAGTATTTTTGACATAGATGTTTTATATTTATATAAATTATCATAGCATTGTTTGTAAAGAAAATGAAGTGAAAAGCGTTAAAATCATAAGACAAAACAGGGAGTTACGCGGCTTGCCAGACTAATATTTTTTTGCTAAAATAATACTAGAAAATTAACTAATTCTGATTATAATATGCCAAAAGATCAAAAAAATCCTAATGAATACGACGCCGACCAAATAACCGTTTTGGAAGGGCTTGATCCGGTTAGAAAGAGACCGGGAATGTACATCGGTTCGACTTCAGCCGCCGGTTTGCATCATTTAATTTGGGAAGTTGTTGATAACTCTATCGATGAAGCGATGGCCGGTTACGCCACGGAAGTTTCTGTTTCCCTTCTCCCTGACCGCATGGTTTCGGTCGTCGATAACGGCCGCGGTATCCCTGTTGGAAAACATAAAGTCACGGGCGTATCTGCTTTAGAGACGGTTCTGACGAAACTGCACGCCGGCGGAAAATTCGGCGGCGGCGGTTATAAGGTTTCCGGCGGCTTGCATGGCGTCGGTGTTTCCGTTGTTAACGCTTTAAGCGAATACTTAAAAGCCGAAGTCCACTCTTCTGATGGAAAAATATGGGAACAAGAATATAAAATCGGTAAGCCGTTAAAGCCGGCTAAACCGGTTGGTAATTGCAAGGACACCGGGACCACAATTACTTTTAAGCCGGACGCAACCATATTTACTGAATTGGAATATAGCTGGGGGAAAATTCTTGATCGTTTGAGACAGCAATCGTATTTAACCAAAGGGATTACTATCAGCGTCTTTGATAAACGCGAAGGACACCGCGAGAAAAAATATAAATTCCATTTCGAAGGCGGAATAAAATCCTATATCAAATCTCTCCACCGCAACAAGGCGGTAAAAAACGAGACTATCTTTTATGTCGATAAAGGTGTAAATGATTGCAAAGTTGAAATTGCTCTCCAATATAATGATGAATATAACGAGACTCTGCTTGCTTTTGCCAACAATATCCATAACCCCGAAGGCGGCACGCACGTCGCCGGTTTCCGTTCGGCCTTAACCAGAACTTTAAATAATTATGCTCGTTCAAAAAATCTTCTTAAAGAAAAGGATGAGAATCTTACCGGCGACGATGTCCGCGAAGGTTTGACCGCGCTTATCAGCGTTAAACTCCCCGATCCGCAATTTGAGGGACAAACAAAAGGAAAACTCGGCAACGCGGAAATGAAGAGTTATGTGGAAACGATTTTTGGCGAAAGCTTTGGAATATTTTTAGAGGAACACCCGAAAGAAGCCGAGGCAATTATCGGTAAATGCGTCTTATCCGCTCAAGCGCGTTTAGCCGCGCGAACTGCGCGCGCCACTATTTTAAGAAAAGGAGCTCTTGAAGGCATGACTCTCCCGGGAAAACTGGCCGATTGTTCAAGCCGCCATCCGGAAGAATGCGAATTATATATAGTTGAGGGAGATTCCGCCGGCGGCAGCGCTAAGCAAGGACGCAACCGAAAATTCCAAGCGATTCTTCCGCTACGCGGCAAAATTTTAAACGTCGAACGCGCCCGGCTTGATAAGATGCTGGTAAATGAAGAAATAAAAAATCTCGTTATCGCCATGGGCACAAATATCGATGACCAGCTCGATTTGGAAAAATTAAGATACCATCGCATCATTATTATGACTGATGCCGATGTCGACGGCGCCCATATCTGCACCCTGCTTTTAACCTTATTCTTCCGCCATTTTACTCCGCTTATAACCGGCGGCCATATCTATATCGCTCAACCGCCTTTATACCAACTGCGCAAAGGAACAACGATTCGCTACGCTTATAGCGACGAAGAAAAAGAAAAGACAATTATCGAACTTGGCGGTAATGTTGAAGAAGCCGTCGAGGTCGGCGAAGAAAACGA
>CAZMKG010000010.1:4454-16777 GCA_964567015.1 uncultured Gammaproteobacteria bacterium
TCTAAAATAGTCGGCGCCAAATCGCCTAAACTACCAAGCGGGGATAAGAGGCTTAAGTCGTTATTTATCGGCTCGCTAAAACCGATAGTCACGCCCTTAAAATTATCGCCGACAATAATCAGCGGCACCGGATTATCCGTCATCTCGTCGTCTATTAACTCCGTCGCCATATTTTTTATATTTTCAATATTTCCGGCGGCGGCCGTGATGATTAAAACTCCTTTTTTGTCTAAAACGGCTTCGACAATTTTTTTCAAATTATTATCGATTATCTTTATCGCTTTTTTTATTGTTTTTTGATTGCCGCTAGCGGCCACCAAATCCAGGGTCGGCAAAGCGACCGCAAAAAAATCATATTTCTCTTCTTTTAAGCTGTCTACCAATTCGGACGTTATCTTTTTCGCAACCTCCGCCGTTTTTGTCTTATCATCGCCCGTCTGCGAGGAAATAATTTTCCAATCTTCGCCGGTTGCTTTATTGTCGCTATGACCGTTGAAGAAATACGTCAGAGCGGCTAAGCGCTCGGTTTCGGTAATTTTGATCTGCCTTAAACCGGCATTGGCGATTACGCGCGTGATATTGGCTGCCGGATTAACATTCTCATTATTTAAATCGCTGCCCGCGCCTAAACTTAGGTATCTGGCGTTTAAGCTCTTATCTTCCGCTGAAAGCAGGGCCACCGGATAATCGGCAATTAAATCATTAAAGGTTGGAGTGTCTATTGGATCTATCGCATTCGCTTCGCTAATCGGAGCGATTCCCCAACCGTCAAGCAACAATAAAACCACCGGTGAATACGGGAGAGGTTCTTCTTGTTTTTTGTTATTTATGGCTGTCATTTTTTTTATTCGTTTATTAATTTATTTAACCGTTTCGGCAATTTCTAAAAGGCGATTATATTTTGCCAATCTTTCTCCGCGCGACAAAGAGCCGGCCTTTAAATAATCCGCGCCGACGGCTACCGCCAAATCAACAATAAAATCATCGTTTGTTTCCCCGCTGCGGTGAGAAACAATTACTTTATAGCCGTGTCTTTGAGCCAGCTTTACGCATTCGACGGTTTCCGTTAGGGTTCCGACTTGATTCGGCTTTATGATTATAGCGTTAGCCGCTTTTTCCTTCAAGCCTTGGCGCAAACGGTCGGAACTGGTGGTAAATAAATCATCGCCGGCAATAATCATCTTATCACCTAACTCGGCAGTTAACTTACTCCAGTCATCAAAATCGTCTTCGGCCAATCCGTCTTCCAAGTAATAAATCGGGTATCTTTTAAACCATTCATTATAAAGTCCGATTAAGTTGGCAGAATTAAAACAAGCGTTATCGAGAGGGAAAATATATTTTTTAGAACTCTCTTCATATAAAACGGAGGAACCGACATCAATGCCGAGCTTTATATCTTCTCCGGGTTTATAGCCGGCGCGAATAGCCGCCGCCAAAATGAATTCGATTGCCTCGATACTGGAATCAAGGTCCGGCGCATACCCGCCTTCTAGGCCGGTATCGGTATCATAGTCTGATTCTTTCAAGACTTTTCCCAGCTCATGAAAAATTTCCGCGCCCGTTTGAATCATCCTAGCGGCGCTAGCGGCTTTGGGAATAATTAAAAATTCCTGAAAATCCAAATTAGTATCGGCGTGTTTCCCGCCGTTAAAAATATTAAAAAGCGGCACCGGTATCTTCGGTTTTTCGGTAAAAGCAAAAATCTTCTGAAGATATGAAAATAATTCCTGTTTCTCGCTTAAAGCCGCCGCGCGCGCGCAGGCCAAAGAGACGGCGAGCGTCGAATTGGCTCCGAGATTTTTTTTATTTTTCGTGCCGTCGAGCGCAATTAAGGCGCTATCGATATCCGGTTGTTTTAAAACATCAAAGCCGATAAGTTTCGGGGCGATAATCTCATTTATCTTGTTTACCGCTTTTAAAACGCCGCGTCCGCCATAGCGTTTCTCGTCGCCGTCGCGGAGTTCGAATGCTTCATGGCTCCCTTTTGAAGTTCCGCCGGGCACGCTGGCTTTAGCCCGAAGACCGTTATCCAGAAAAACTTCCGCTTCGACTGTCGGGATGCCGCGAGCGTCTAAAATTTCTCGGGCAATGATATTTTTTATTTTTGGCATATATTTTTATTTATCTACTGATTATTTTTAATAATCCGGGCATTTTGCCGCCGCCGAGATAAGTTAACATCGCGCCGCCGGCGGTCGACACCCAGTCGACATATTTTTCCATCTTGGTTAATTTCAAAGCCTCAACCGTTTCCCCGCCGCCGACCAAACCATAAGCCTTGCCGCTGGCGTGAGAAGCGACTGAAAGAGCTACGGCCATCGTCCCGTGTTTAAAACTTGATTCTTCAAATTTGCCCATCGGCCCGTTCCAAACTAAGGTGTGGGCGATTTTTATGTATTTAGAATAAAGTGCGATTGTTTCCGGGCCGATATCTAAAATCGAATCGCCGGATTTTACTTCATTAAAACGACGGACAAACGCCAAACCGTTTTTGGCTTTTACAACAACATCGACCGGCAAAATAATTTTAGCGGCCAATTTTTTGCCTTTATAAAACTTTTTAACATCGCTTAAACTGTCGGCGTCAAAAAGCGATTTTCCGATTTCCAATTTTTGATACTTGAAAAAATTATTAGCCAAAGCTCCGCCCAAAAGAATTTTGCCGGAAGCACTATATAATTTAGAAATCAGGGGGGCTTTAGTGTTAATCTTTGATCCGCCCATAATAACAACCAACGGTTTGGCGGGTTTCAATACTTTATTTAAGGCCGCCACTTCTTTTTCCAACAATAAACCGGCATAAGAAGGCAAATAACCTTTAATTGCCGCCACTGAGGCCTGCTCGCGATGGCAGACAGAAAAAGCATCATTGATATAAATATTAAAAGGCGCAGCCAATTCTTTGGCAAATTTTTTATCGTTAGCCAGTTCCCCCGGATTGAACCGCAAATTTTCCAGCATAATGAGCTCGCCGGCTTTAAGTTTAAAAATGGCTTTATTAACTTTTTCTCCAATCACTTCCGGAATAAACTTAACCGGTTTTTTCAGAAGTTTTTTAAGACGCATAGCGACCGGCTTAACGGAAAACTCCGCCGCCGCCTTGCCCTTCGGATCGCCTAAATGAGTCGCGACAACCAAGCGGGCGCCGCGCTCCAAGAGATAATTAATCGTTTCCAGACCGGCGACGATTCGATAATCTTCAGCGACCTTGCCGTTTTTAATAGCGACATTGAAATCGACCCGCAAAAAAACTGTTTTATTTTTAAAATTTTTTATTTTTTTAAGAGTGGCGATTTTCATATAGCGATTATGTAATATTTTATTTCAATTCCCCTAAAATCACATCTATTTGTTTTTCCTGGTTATCTCTCAGGTAGCTTACCGTTATCTTGTCGCCGGATTTGTAGGTCGCGATTATATCCGCCAAATCATTCATCTTGTTTATTTCTTCGTTGTTTATCCAGGTGATAACGTCGCCCGCTTCCAATCCCGCTTTTTCAGCCGGACTATTTTTAACAACCGCAATTTTTTCATGAGGATAAATCAAGGCGCCTTTGGCAAGGCTCTCATTAGGAATTTCGGCGGAAGCTAAATCTAAATAATTAACGCCGAAAAACGGACGAGTATTTTTTTCCGCGCCCCAAAGACTTTGCCAATAAGAATCATAAGCAAAGACCGGCGCCACTTCTTTATCGGCGCCGATAACAGCGACCAAATCCCCGGAAAGATTAAAAACAAAAGAATTTTGCTGCAAAGCATTGGCGTTATTGGCTAAAGCTAAACGCGCATTAGCGGCATCGCTGCTTAAGATATCGGGCGTTTTTTCAAACGAAGACAATGTCGTCGGCCAGGCGTTATTGCGACCGTTGATTACCAAGAGGGATTGGCCCAAAGACAACTCCGATCGCAGAGCGGTTTTTCTTACCGGCAAATTACTTGCTTCCGACAGATGGAAAAAGACGATGTCGCCCGGCAAATCTTTAATGGCGCTAACTTTATCTATCTTATATATCTTTCTATCCGCTGAAATAGCCACAAAACCCTTGCCGGAAAATGCTTTTCTGTCTTCATCGGAGAGCGAAGACATCACCCAGCCATCGCTTGTCATTGTCAAACCGATGAATAAAGGATTGTTTAAAGAATAATACTCCGGTTTTAAAGAATTATTGTCTTCGGCGCGATTGATTTCCTTAAAGACGCCGACTAAAGAAGCCGACAAAGAGTTGATCGTTTCGGCAATCTTCTGATCTTGGTTAATCACGACTTTTTTCGGATCTTGGATAACAAAATTCGAATTGGCATTGTTTAAGTTCGTTAAATTCAGTTCTTGGTTGGTATAAGGCAGAGCTAGGCCGCTAGAAGCATAGCTGCGCGCGAACATTCCGCCGAAAATGCCGGCTACCAATCCGCCAACAACCGATAGGATGAAAAATAAAATTAAATTCCTTTTTAGTTTGTTGTTCATAATTATACTCTTTTATATTTATATTAATCTTATTAAAGCCAGCGCGCCGACAGAAGGATGAGAGCGATAATCGCCATCACGATTATTATCGGCCATTTTATATTTCTAAAATTAAGGCGATTTTCAAGACGCCAATCGTTAAAAACTGACAAAAGATAAAAAATTAAGGCGACCAATAAACCGAGCGTGTTATAGCTAAGCGGCAAAAAGAAAAGCGCGCCGGCAAATTCCGCCAAGAAAAGAACATTGATAAGCAGAAAAATTTTCTGGCTGCGATCCGCCCGTTGCGCAAAAGCCAATGATTGCCCGAAGAGAATAAAACTGGCCGCGATAAACAGTAAAAGCAAAAAGCCGAAATTCCAGCTTAAAAAAATCGGCAATCCGTAAAAAGTGGCGGCTAAAGCAAAGGTCGAGAGAAAAGAACCGGCTTTAAACAAACGGCGCAATTTCGTTTCGATATCCGGCGCCAAAGAATGAAAGTAAGTATATAAATTTTTTAGATAAAAGAAAACAAACCAAACGTTTAAAACAAAAATGGTTTGAATCCAAAAGCGACTGACAATTATTCCGCTATATAAGGAAAGGCTTAAATAAAATAAACATGGCGGCAGGGCAAAAGCCAGCCAGGATTTATAACCGCTATTTTTAGCCATTCTCCAGACAGAAAAAACTATCGCCAATAAGCCGAAGCTTAAGGACACAAAAAAGAAGCGGGGTTGAAAAATAAAAATTTCATTCAAAACCCAGAGAGAGAGCGGCGCTAAAGACAGGTATAGATATTTTTTTGACATATAAATTAATTAATTTCGGTCGATGTCGACACCGCCGGTTCGTCGATAATTTCAGAAACGGTACTGCTTGAGGCGTTCTCGACAGAGTCAATAACTTCCTTTGGGGTGTCGTCAACGGGATTATCGGTGGCAGGAGTAATGGTATAATCATCCTCGCCTTTAGTCAACGCCAAATTTTTAACGGGAGCCAGACTATCCAAGCTGTTTATCTTTAAAAATCCGTTAGAAAAAGTAAAAAAATTACTATCAATATAGAAACTCCGTTTTACGGTATTATCATAATAATTATGGCCGTTTAAGTAATCGGCGCCATCACCGGCATCTAAGTGATCGATTTTACCCTTAAGGGAAAACTTATTATCGATAATATTAAAAACCAAAGAACCGGAAAACACCGACTTGTCATTTTCCTTTAAAACCGCCGGGATAGCCAGTAAATTTTTATCTTCGGAATACAAGAAGGCTTGGTGGTCGCTCAAAGCGATTGAGTCGCTTCCGGCCTCGCCTATTATAAAAGAATTTAGTTCCTTCGGTTTGGCCAGATCGGTAAAATCAAACAAAGAAATCTTTAATCCTTTTAATTCAACATCGCCAAGACCGTTGTCGGCGGCGTCATGCCCGATACTGATTAATTTATTGCCGTCTTTATCGACCGGACTCAGATAATTAGCAAATCCCGGGATTCTAAGCGCTCCTAAAACCGCCGGATTGGCCGGATTGGCCAGACCGATAACGTAAAAAGGGTCTGTTTGTTTAAAAGTCGCCAAATAAGCCCGATCGCCGATAAAGCGAGCGGCGTAAATCTTTTCTTTAGTCGCCAAATTTTTCAAGCTGCCGACGATTTTTAATTCGTTATCAAGAACAAAAATATTACTGTATGATTCCGACTGATCGGTTGCCAGGCGCGACCAAACGGAACTGCGAGCGGTGGCGATTCTAAAATAGTCGCCGTCTTCATTTAGGGAAAATTGATTTAAAACCTGTCCGGGGACTTCGCCGGAAACGCGATATTCAAGACTGCGGCCGTTAAAAGCGATTTTATATATTACAGTTTTTTCCGAATCGGAAGATTCCTCGGCCAATTTCTGCCTTAACCCTTCATCGACACGCGCCTGAGCTACTTTTTGTTCACCCTCGCTCAGGCTCGACAAATAGTTGTCGATAATATCGCCGGCTTTCTTCTTTTTTTCATCGGCGCTTAATATATAACTGTCGGCCGCCTCTATCGCCTTTATCTTTTCTTGTTCCGCGGCGCTTAATGCGGAAAATATTAATTCTCTTTTAACCGATTGTTCCAAATCATCTTCACTTAAAGTCTCCGCGTACGTGATATAAATATTATCTTGAGACACGTATAAATTCTGGCCGGAGTCCATTAAGTAAGACTGTCCCTTAATCGCTTCTCTGCTGTCTTTTATATTTATCGCCGCGATATTTAGGAAATTATAAGATTTATAAGGGACGTCGAAGTAAAAAACATCCGGAGCAAAACACTTTTCGTTTGCAACGCAATCGTTTGAAAGCGCCGCTCCGGCTTCGATAACTCTGGGGGTTGAAGGTTCTCCCTCGATATAAGCTCCGGAACTTTCGGTAAACAAATAAACATAGTCGCCGACCAAGCGGGCATCTTTATAATAACCCTCAAAATCAAATTCGCGCGCCGACGTCGGGTTGGCAGGATTGCTTAAATCAAAAACTTTAAAAAATGTATAGGGGCTGCGGCGACGGAAGTTGCGATAAATGCTCGAAGCGCTTATTTTATCGTCAACGCCGAAAGCAACTAGATTCGTCCCGCTAATAAATATGCCCAGCGGTCGCGATTCAAAGGGTATTGTACCGATAATTTCTGCTTCAGAAGCCGGATCGGCTTTTATTATTTTTAATTCGTCGCGGACCAGGGCATAAATATATTTGCCGTCCGTCTTAACAATATCAGACTCGTAAGCGCCGGCGGATTTAACGCTCGGCGACAAATAAATCATGGCGGAAGAAGAAGCTTCGGAATTATCGGAGGAGAGCCCAAAATCGATATCTCTCTCGGCGGTTTTTATTATTTCTCCGGCGTTGGCGCCTCTAGCGCCGTTGTCTTTCAAAAATCTGTCTAATTCATCGTAATCGCTAAATTTATTCAATTGATTTGTTTTTTCCGAAGCGCCGCTAACGGCAGAGGTATTGAAATTTTCCGAAGCGTTCTTGTCGGTAAGATTATCCCCTGCTTTTTTCTGCCAAGGAAGAGAACAACCGCTGACAAAAACGGCAAGAATAGCGACGGTTAACGATAATTTAACTATTTTTTTCGACATAAACAAAAATATTAGCGCGCTTGGCGTCTTGTCTAAATTATACCATTTATTCGTCCAACCGTCACTTTTAATTAACAACCACTTCCGTGCCGACATCAGCCCGTTCGTATAGATATTGCGCCGGACCGATTCCTAAACGGATACAGCCATGTGAAACCGGTTTGCCGAGATGATTGGAGCCTTCGCGATAGCCGCTTGGCCAAATCGGAAGTTCATGGATGCCAATACTCCCGCGATCGAGTCCCAGCCAGTAAGGCATCCATAATCCGTAACTTTTTGACCAGGCTTTTTCCGACTTATTGACTATATGGAAAGTTCCCCGCGGCGTCGGGGTGCTCGCTTTGCCGCTGGAAACTGTAAATTCTTTCCAGGCTTTCCCGCCGACATAATAAATCATTTTTTGATTTTTCAAAATCACTTCTATTTTTCTCGTTAATTTTTCCGTCGAAGTCGATAAGGGATTGTAGGCTCTATCGATTTCGGTGCCGTCTTTATAACCGTCGCCGTCGGAATCGGGGTTAAAAGGATCAGTCCCGAATTCGAGTTCAAAATAATCGCTCAGACCGTCGCCGTCGACATCGCTATCTTTAATTTTTATCTTTTCGGCGTTAAACGGAGAGTAGCCGCTTCTTATCTCCAGGTCGTCGCCATAACCGTCGCCGTCAGAATCTATTGTCTCCGCGGCGCCGACCGGATTTAAAATAACCGCTAAAGATACTAGGGAAAGCAGACAAATGAAAAAAAATTTTTTTATTATATCCATGGCGCTAATATATTTTTTACCTAAGGGAAAACTCGCAACCGCAAAACTTTTGCCGATAGATTCCGAGCTCTTTCGCCAATTCTTGCGATTTAAAATAGCCGCCGTCGGCTTGGAAATCCATATCTAAAAATTTCACGTTGTTTTCATCGGCTAACGACAAGCTTATTTTTTTAATAGCCGCCGTATCTTTATAGGGGCTAACCAGAAGACTGGTGGTAAAATAAGCAAATCTTTTCTTCTTGGCCAAAGCAACCGTCCGGCGCAAACGATCTTGGTAGCATATCCGGCAACGTTCCCCTTTTTCCGGATCGGCCTCGCGCCCCTTAACCGCTTCCAGCCAAGGTCCGTGTTCATATGGCTCAACAATCAGAGGAATAGCAAACTTTCCGGCGACAAATTTAACCGCTTCCAAGCGCTTGTCATACTCTTCTTGGGAATTAAGATTTGGATTGCAAAAATACCAAGTAACATCATAAACCGGCGATAGGATAGCGCGGCTGGTATATGAGGCGCACGGCGCGCAGCAAATATGGAGCAGCAATTTCGGTTTTTTATTCTGCCGGTCAAGAAACCAAAAAATAACGACAATAACAAACATTAAAAATACCAGAGCCATTAAAGCTAAAAATTTTCCCCGGCTCTGTAAGAATAATCCGCTCAAACCGAACGAAACCGATAAGATATAAAAAAATAAAACCGTTCCTTTCTGGCTAAAACCGAGCGCCAAGAGGCGATGATGGAGATGTTTCTTATCGGCGCTGCGAAAAGGATTTTTTCCGCTTGCCAAACGGCGTAAAATCGTCCAAAAAACATCGAGAATAGGGATGCCCATAACTAAAAGCGCAATCGCTATTTTTCCTCCGGAGATTATTGCCAAAACTCCCAGTATGTAACCGAGTAAAAGCGAACCGCCTTCGCCTAAAAATATTTTTGCCGGATGCCAATTAAAAATTAAAAAACCGGAAGCCGCGCCCGCCAAAAGAATAGAAGCAAAGGCGATATCCGGCTGGAAATAACGAGTCGTGGTCGTAAACAAAAAAATAATAAAACCGCCGATAGCGCTTATCCCCGTCACTAATCCGTCGACTCCATCCAGTAATTTAGTGGTATACATCATGCCTAAAAGCCAAAGAGAAATCAAAAACGGACCGAGAATGACAAAAGAACTTAAATCAATATAGCCGCCGCCGAAAGGGTTGGTAATCTTTCCGATTTCTATGCCGCCTAAAATAACCGACAAAATCGCCAGCAAAGGGAAAATAATTTGTTTCTTCGGAGACAAATTATATTTATCGTCCAATGCTCCGCCGATGATAATAATCAAGCCGCCGATAAAAAAAGAGATGAGATGAGACGGACGCAAATTGCCGGATAAAAAGCGCGGCGCAAAAGCGAACAATAAAATAAAATATGCCAAAAAAATAGCCGCGCCGCCCAGGAGCGGTATCGGCTTATCGTGTATTTTGCGTCCGCTACCGTTCTTGTCCGGTATGTCCAAAATTTTCAGAGAGACGGCCGCTTTTTTAACTAAAACGGTTAACCCGGCCGCAAGCGCCAAACTGGCGATAAAAATAAAAAAATAAAACATATTACAACGCCTGAGCTTTTTCGACTTCGATTTCCGCCCTCGAATTTATCACAACGGTATCGCGACGTTTCAATTCGCCGCTCAGCAATTTATTGGCGATAATATCCTCGACTTTATCTTGAAGCAAACGGCGCAGAGGACGGGCGCCGAATTTCGGATCATAACCCTCTTTCGATAAAATTGACACTCCGTCCTTATCGGCTTTAAGATGAATTCCCTTTTCGCTTAAATTCTTTTTCATCTTCTTAAGCATCAAAGTCATAATCGCCAAAACATTATCCTCATCCAAAGGTTTGAAAACAATAATGCCGTCAAAACGATTAATAAGCTCCGGCCTCATATATTTATTCAACTGATTGTCGATGAGCTCCTGCTTTATTATGTTTAAACTCGTCTTGGCTTTAATCTGATCCTGAATATAAACGGCGCCGATGTTTGAGGTTGCGATAATAATCGACTCCGTAAAGCTGATTGTCCTCCCTTGCCCGTCGGTTAAGCGTCCGTCATCGAATAACTGCAGAAAAAGATTTAAAATATCCGGATGCGCTTTTTCAATTTCATCCAAAAGAATGAGGGAGAAGGGTTTTTTTCGAACCGCTTCGGTCAAATAGCCTAAAGTGCCGTCAACATCGCCAATCATCTTTCTGACACTGTCGGGATATTGATATTCACTCATATCGACTCTAATCAAATAATTCTCGTCGCCGAAATAAACTTCCGAAACGGCTTTGGCCAGCTCGGTTTTACCGACACCGGTCGGCCCTAAGAATAAGAAACTGGCGATTGGCCGACTTCCCTCTTTAAGCGCCACGCGCGCGCGGCGCAGACTGGCGGCCACCGCGTTGACCGCTTCTTCTTGACCAATCAAGCGTTTGTGAATTTCACTTTCCAGACTCAATAATTTTTGTCTTTCGTCGATTGTCACCTTACTGACCGGAATGCCGGTCATCTCGCCGATAGCCGCCGCGACTTCCTCCTGTCCGCAAAAATTCTTATTCGGATTATTCTGCCGATTTTTTGCGGCGATTAAAGCAGCTTTCTCCAGTAAATTAATCGCCTTAAGAGGCAGGGCCTTATCATGTAAATATTTTTCAGACATCTTAACCGATTGTTCCAGAGCGCTATAAACTATAAAGATATCATATTTCGACTCTAAGAATCCGACTTTGCTCTCCAGTATTCTAACAGCCTCATTAAACCCCGGCTCTTCGACGCCGATAGTGGTCATTACATTGCCCAGGGCCTTATTTTCAATATATTTAGCATAATTTTCCGTGGTAGCCGAGGCTAAACAAAGAATATTATTGCGCCCGAGAGATTCGGCCAGAACTTCGGATAAATCCAAGCTTTCTTGGCTGCCGGCGGAAATACCGATAAGATTTTCTATATTATCTATATAAAGAATAATGTTTCCCGAACGGTTTATTTCGCTGATAGACATCAATAAGCGTTCTTCGGCCGCCGAGGCGTCGGCGCCGCTTATCAAACGAGCGATATCAAGTTCGACCAAACGTTTATCTTTCAAAAAATCAGGAACTTTTTCTTCGACCATCAACCGCGCCAAACCGTTTATTATCGTACTTTTCCCGACACCCGTCGCTCCGACTAAAAGGACGCCGCTATGGCCGCCGGTGAAAGATTCAAAAATAGAATTTATTTCTTTCTTGCGATCGACGCAAATATCATTCAGATTATATTTCGATTGGACGGTGAGGTCGTGCGAAAAATGATCAAGCGTCGGCGTGGCGATAGCCGTATAGGCTCTATCCATACCCGTTCCCGGTTTTAAAATCGCTAACCGCCGATAATTATTATAATTGTCGAGCATGTTCTTATTAACCCTGAACCACTCGACCGTGTTGGCTATTTTGTCGGCATCGACTTCCAGCTCGTACAATATCTCGGCTAAGCGCGGATCTCTTTGGTAGCAAAAAGAGACTAAATCAAGAACCGCCACATTATCCTTATCTAAATTAAAAGCTTCGACAAAGGACAATATCAGAATTTCTTCAAAAGCCGGAGACAAACGGCTATATCCGGAAAATTTATTGTCATCCGGATTAACCAAACGATGATCGAGCAGCTCAACCAATCTCTTGGCATCGACATTAAGTCTTATAAATAAAGCTTGGATTTCTTTTTTTCGTAAAAGCACCCGGAAGAGATGAACAATGCTCACTTCCGATTGCCGCAATTTATCAGCCAACAAAAAAGCTTCTTCAATTACTTCGATTGCTTCATCGCTATACGCTTTGGCGACATTATATTTTTTCTGCCGCGGCGTTTTTTCTAGGCCGGAATCAGAGAAATCGCGATAATTTATTTTTTTAGAACTCGCTTTTGCTTCGTTCTTCTTATAAAAAAGGAAGAGGTCAAACCAAAGCGATAGCAGGAAGACAACAATTAGAGG
>CAZMKG010000011.1:0-4252 GCA_964567015.1 uncultured Gammaproteobacteria bacterium
ATATAAATTCTTTGACCGTTTTTTTCAGCCACAAAATCTATCTCTTTATTATCTAATTGCCCGACATTGATCTTGAATCCTAATCTTAACAGATGCAAATAAACTAAATTTTCCAGTATCTGCCCAATTTCCGTTGCTTTATAACCAACTAGTGAATTTCTTAATCCTAAATCTTCCCAATAATACTTTTCATTAATTTCAAAAATCTTTTTCCCCTTGATATCGGCGCGGTTAACTTCGCGGATAATAAAGCTTGAACACAGATGGGACAAATAATCTAAGATTTTATTGGGCGTCGTCTGAGTTTTTTGCGACTTTAAAAAATCGCTTATTCGCTTAGCCGATACCAAAGAACCGATATTATCAGCAATATATTCCAGGAGCCGATTAAGAAAATTAATATTTCTAATATTAAAGCGAGCAACTACGTCCTTTAAAACAATGGTATTATAGACACTCTGTAAATAGCCATAAACGATTTCATCATCCAGTCTCAAATTAGCAATAAAAGGCAATCCGCCATAGCGGATATATTTTAACAGAGCTTCCTCGCCGGACTTTAAATTTTGAAACTGTAAAAATTCTTGATAAGATAAGGGGTGAATTGAGATTTCAATATAACGGCCGGACAGACCGGTGGCAATTTCTGACGAAAGTAATTCGGCATTACTGCCAGTGCAATAAAGATCAAATAATTTTTTAGCCGCTAAATGGCGTAAAGCTTTTTCAAAGTTTTCGATATCTTGAATTTCATCAATAAATAAATAATTTTTTGCCCCTTTGATAATGCGTTTCTCGGCATAATTAATCAAATCTTTATAATTTACAATTGCATCATATTCATTCTCTTCTTTATTAATATAAACAATATTTGCTTTTTTGTCCCCGGCCTTAATTTCATTAATTAATTGCCATAAAATATAGCTTTTCCCTACCCGGCGTTGTCCAACAAGCACCTTAATTAAATCAGACCCGATATAAGGCCTAATTTTATTTAAATAATAAGGGCGTTTTTGATATGTTTTAATCATACTTAAAAGTTATTGCTATTTTTTAATATATTTTAAGTATACTTAAAACTTTTAAAAAAGTAAATACCAGCTAATACACCCAACATTCTATAATTAAATTAGCACAAAAAAGGAAAAAATCATATAATTAATACATGAATAACCAAATAAACTATTTATTGTCAACTTTGGCCAAATTCGACTACCTCGGTAGCTGGCTTTTTTTTCTGATTGCTTTTATGGAATGCGCTCCCCTTCTGGGAAACTTTTTCCCCGGAGGAACCCTTATTTTTATCGGCGGCATTTTAGCCGCTCAAGGCGATTTTAATGTTGCCGGTTTGGTCATTTTTGCCGCTATCGGAGCGATAATGGGCGATTATCTTAATTATATGCTCGGCCGTTGGGGAGGAAAATGGATCAGAGATAAAAAAATAATTAGTGATGAAACTGTTTTAAAAAGCGAACTGTTTTTTTATAAATATGGCGCTCCGGGCATCTTTTGGGCCAGATTTACCGGTTCAACCTGGGCAACCATGCCTTTTATCAGCGGCTCCATGCGCGTTAAGCAGAGAGTATTTCTATTTTGGAACTGCCTGGGCGCTATCGGTTGGTCTCTGGCCAGAGTCTTGCTGGGATATTTTTCCGGCAGCATTATCGCGGTTATTATCAAAAAATGGACAAACCGCTTAAGCGCCGTTATCTTTACTCTCCTAATCGTTTCTGCTCTTTATTGGCTTATCAAAAAACATCAAAAAAATATTGGGCGCTGGTATGCGGCGGCTAGCGAAAGTTTTACCAAAAGATTGCTTTCTTTTGCCTGGTTTAAAAAAATAATGACTCGCTATCCGGTTATCGATGAATTCCTTAAAATAAAAACCGGCCAAGAAAGAATTCTTGGCGGGTTTATTTGTCTGGTTATTTTGAGTATTCTCTATATTCTGGTTTTGGTGCTGGATTTGGTATAAGGATTGATATGCCAACCATAAGGATATAACCTTAAAAAATTAACATAAATTTAAGGTCATATCCTTAAACATAACTTTCCAGCTCTTCCGGCAAAAAATTCAATTTCTCTCTTGCCTGTCTCAGCCATTCTTCCAATATTTTCTCCTCAGCATATTCTCCGGCCAAAGAATAATAAACATTCTTTCCTTGCTCTCTCCGCTTCACAACCCCCGAGCCGACCGCCTCTTCCAAATAATTAACGAATGTCTGACGGGCGGCTTTCCTTTTTGCTAAAGCATAAAAACGGCTAAATTTTACCTCCCGACGCTTAACTAAAGGCTTCATAATCTTCGCGACCTCTTTACTTAAACCGCTTCTTTCTAAAAATTCTGCCTTCTTTCTCTGTAAAACGCCGGCAATCACCCCTAACACGGAAAATATTAAAGCTTCAGAAGCAAAAGAAGCAAAATAATTAAGATTATGTTTATACAAGGTCTCCACTAAACGCTTATAATACCGATCTTGATGCTTATAATAATATCTTGATGGACTATAAAGATTATGGCTATTATAGCCAAGGCTACGCAAAAAAATATGCTCCAAAACTCGGCAAACTCGTTTATTTCCATTCTTAAACGGGTGAACGGCGTATAACGCAGCCTGAAAAACCGATATGTTTATCGCCGAAGGATTGTTTTTCAGCCAGTCTATTAACTCCTTCACGCTCTCTTCTATTTCTTCATGTGGCGCCGGACGATAGTCGGCCACTCTTGTTTCGTCATCGCCTCTTAGTTTTCCGCTATGATACGGTTCAAACCCTTCTAGCCGGCCGTCGAAAATATCCAGGCCAACCGTTAAATCATTATGCAAATCTAAAATAAACTTTAAGCTTAAATCCTTTAATTCAATTTTCTGGTCGCTTAAATTTTTAAACGTTCTGGCAATATTAAAATATTCTAAACGGTCATGATCTTTTTTGGTTAGTTTTTCTCCCTTCTTGAGCTTTCGACTTAAAAAAGGAAAGTTTTTTTCAGCCGAATCGGCGGTAATTATTTTATATACTTCTTCTGCTTCAGCCAGTGTCACGGAAGAATTTTCCGCTTTAGACACGGCGAATGACACCAAGAGATCGTTGCGCAAACGCAAAGCTTTTTCAAGCTCCCAATCTATTTCCCGCTTTTCATAGCCCGACAAGGCTTCGTCTGCCCGGTGTAAAAAATCTTCCTTAAACGGCAATGACTCGTAATCTAAAAAAAACGTGCTTAAAAAAGGCTGTTTAAATTGGCCCGAATTAATCCCCTGTTTATTTGTGTTTTTATCTTTATTTTTTTCCATAAAAATATCATAACACAACTCAGAAAAAAATACAATTAAATTATAGGCTTATATAAAATTATTATTTAATATAAGCTAAAATATTTGATGTTATTAGTCTAATTATTGGTCTAGTTTTCAAAGCGATTATTAGTCTAGTTATTGGTCTTACTTCGCTGTCCAGCCGCCATCAACGTATAGAACTTCGCCGGTAACATATTTCGCTTCGTCGGAAGCTAAATAAACGGCGGCGTTCGCGATATCCGATACTTCCCCGACATGGCCTAAAGGCGTCGAAGAAACGATTAAATCATTAAGCTGTTTATTGGCTAAAACATCTTTAGTCATCCCGGTCGTGATAAATCCCGGAGCAATCGCATTAACTCTAATTTTTGCAGCCGCTAAATCTAAAGCACTGGCGTGAGTTAGCTGGACAACGCCGCCTTTAGCCGCGCAATAGGCGATAGATCCCTGAAAGCCGACTTTACCGAGGATAGAGCTCATATTAATAATCACGCCGCTGGTGCCCTTGGCTTTCATTACTTTAGCCGCTGCGCGGATGCCGCGCATTACACCCGAAAGATTAATCGCAATGGTCTTATCCCAATTCTCATCGGTAACATCCAGTATTCCGCCTAAACCGCCGATGCCGGCGTTATTGACCATAATATCCAATCCGCCGAATTTCGCGACGGCCGCGGCGATTAGATTCTCGACTTCTTCGGTTTTGGAAACGTCGCACTTTGTAAATATCGCCTTGTCGCCAAAAGCGGCCACTAAAGATTCGTCGCCATTAACGTCGGAAAACACAACTTTGCCCCCCTCGCTAATAAATTTTTCGGCAATCGCTCTTCCGATACCGCTCGCGGCGCCGGTCACGATTGCAATTTTGTTCTCTAGTCTCATAAATTTATTGTTATTTTATATATTATTTACCTTTTAATAATAGCACAAAAGCTCGTTAATATAAATAAAAAAGACCC
>CAZMKG010000011.1:4352-7691 GCA_964567015.1 uncultured Gammaproteobacteria bacterium
ACTACCTTGTATTAAAAGGTAGTATGTGATATATTAATAATACCAATATTAAGGAACATAAATAAGAAAGATAAAAATATGGAAGATGAATTTAAAAAATCTTTGGAGAACGCGGCGGCGCAGATGCGCAAAGGCGTTTTGGAGTTTGCGATTCTGCTCGTTATCGCCAAAGAAAAAATCTACGCCAACGATATTATCGCGCGCCTGAAAGAAGCGCAATTGACCGTCGTCGAAGGCACTATCTATCCCCTGCTCTCCCGCTTAAAAAATTCCGGTCTCTTGGATTACGATTGGGAAGAATCAAAATCCGGTCCGCCGCGCAAATATTATACTTTGACCGATAAGGGAAAAAAATTCCTTAACGGTTGCGAGCGCCAATGGAACAGCCTAAAAAAGGCAGTGGCTAATTTAAAAAAATAATCATAAAAATATGGAAAAAACTATCTCAATAAACTTAAGCGGCCAAAACTTCCAAATCGAGGAAGACGCTTATAAAAAATTATTCGATTATCTTGAAAGCATAAAAAAACATTGCGGCGGCGGCGCCGATTCGTCCGAGGTTATCGCCGATATCGAAAACAGCATGGCGGAAAAATTAAAAGCCTCTCTTACCCCCTATAAAGAGGTTGTGACTATGGCGGAAATAGATTCTTTAATTAAAATTATGGGCACCGTCGAAGATTTCGATCGTGAAGTCGGCGGCGACGAAGAAAAAAAAGATGACGACGCGGACGATGAAGAAAAAGACCAATCGGGCGCGTCCGGCGACCGGATAAAACGCAAGCTTTACCGCGACACCGATAACGCCGTTATCGCCGGCGTCGCTTCCGGTCTCGGCGCTTATTTCGATGTCGACCCCGTGCTCTTTCGAATAATATTTTGTGTTTTGATATTCGCCGGCGGCAGCGCCATCCTGCTTTATGTCTTATTGTGGATAGCGATGCCGGAAGCGAAAACCGCCCACCAAAAACTCGAAATGCACGGCCAAGCGCCGACTTTAGCCGCTTTAAAAAATTTATCAAAAACCGGCAACAAGATAAAAGAGGGGTGGAAAAAAACTTGGGAAAAGCGTTCGGTGCTCGGAAAAATAATCAATCTGCCGATTCTTCTTATTAACGGGATTTTTACGGCTATTAAAAAAATATGGAATTTTCTCTGGCCGGTTATAAAATTCTTTTTCGGCTTCGTGATAATTATGGCTTCGCTCTCGGTTTTTATCGGTTCCGGCATCAGCAGTTTTTATCTCCTTCTCCAAGCGCAATCAAATTATAGCTTCCGCCATATTCCGGTGAGCGAATTAAGCTCCTCTATTCCTTTTGTCTGGATGCTTGTAACCGGATTCCTTTCCTGCGCCCTGCCCGCTATCTTGGCAATGATCGGCGGCCTAATGATAATTCTAAAGAAGAAGATAATCAATCTGCAAACCGGCATCGCCATCTTCGGTCTCTGGATTATTGCCGGCATCGCTTTTAGCGGCTTGTGTCTGCGCTATATTCCGGAAATAAAAGAAAAAATCGATAGCCATCCCGCTTTGCAAGAAACGACTAAAACTATCGAAGCGGAAAATTTTACCGCCGTTAACGCCGACGGCCGCCATGTGAGAATTATGATTGAACCGGATAGCGGCGCGCGCGGCCAAGTCGTACTAACCGGACGCGCTGTCGATTTAGCCCGAGTCGATTTGCAAAAAAATGACAACGATTTAAATATAAATGAAAACACAACCGACGAACCATACTGCCTCGATTGCAATTTTGTCCCCGTTATCGCGAAAATAAGTTCGCCGTCTTTGGAAGGCTTTGATGTTCAAAATTCCTATGTCGAAATATCTCCGAATTTCAAAAAGACTTTGAATATAAAGGCGGACAATTCGTTTGTTGAATGGACGAACGCCGACGCTCCCGCTTTAACGGCAGTAGTTTCCGATGACTCAAATATGATTGTGACCGGACGCGTTTCTTCCACAACTTTGACGGTTGATAACGCCAGAGCCCACTTTGACGACTTCGACGGCAAAACGGTCAGCCTGACAATGAAAGGCGCCGGAGCCGACACCGATTGGAAAGGAAAAGTCGGAAATTTTGTCGTCGTCAGCGCTAAGGGAGAAGATTCCGACGGCTCGGTCGACACTTCGGCTCTAACGGTAAAAACTATGACCGTCGATTCAAGAGGAGCTTTAACGATTGTCAGCGGACCGACTGCCGAAATAAAAACAACTTATATATCCGACGATTCCCGCCTCTTCTACGTCGGCCAACCGAAAATCAGCGGCGACCAAAAAAACAAGCCGATTATCAGATACGAAAAAATCGGCGCGGAAGAATTCGCGGCGGCAGAAGATGAAGATAATGAAGATGTTTCTTTAGTTTCCGCCCGCAACGGAAAATATTTCCGTCTTTTCAGGGGCGAAACGGCCAAGAGCCTATTTAAAACCTTAAGCGACGATTTTAGAAATTGGTTCTATTAAACTTACACTAAGCTTATAGCCTAATCGATTGCTTGGAAAAAGTCGCAATGCGCGCGCGGTGAAACCTCGCACTGCCCTTCGGAACAATATCCGCTCCCGTTTTCAAAACTGAAACTCGTGCAATTTTGGCATTGCGATGCTTCGTTTTCATAATCCTCGACATAATCCGCTTCTATTTCATGCGACATATTTTTATTGATATATTTTATTTAATTATAAAATTTTCTAAAAAGCGCCTATCTTTTTACTGCTACTCTCATAATCTCCGCCAATAGGGCTTCGGTGGTAAAGGGTTTTTCTAAAACGCCTTTAACGACACTGAGCTTATCCGATTTACTGAGCGATTCCTTAAACTCCGCCGGCGAAATCGGCAAAGCGGAAGACATCAGAAGAACCGGAATATCGCGCATCCGGTTATCGCCGGCCATCGTTTCGCAAACCTGCATGCCGCTTATTTCCGGCATCATAATATCAAGCAAAACAACATCGTAATCCGGCGTCTCCGCCATCTTGGCCAGACCGCTGCGACCGTTATAGGCGACATCGATATTAAAATCACCCTGGCTCATTATCAGGGCTTTTAAGGTTGTGACCGTACTGACATCATTGTCGATTATTAAGATTTTCATATGTTTTTAAATTAACTCTTTTTATTTTTTAATATCTTCCTTTGAATTTTCAAGAGGCAGAGTAAAGAAAAAAGTGGCGCCTTTATCAATCTCGCTCTCCACGCCGATTTCCCCTCCTAAATTATCGATATTCTGCTTGCAAATATAAAGTCCGAGACCCATGCCGTCTTGCGAACGCGAGAGTGACGGCTCGAGTTGGGAAAATTTGATAAATAATTTTTTCTGTTTCTCTTTGGAGATTCC
>CAZMKG010000011.1:7791-16289 GCA_964567015.1 uncultured Gammaproteobacteria bacterium
CCGACCTCGTTGCGGCTGGCGGTAAGCATCGTCTTAATCAAATTATTTAACTTAACTCCTTCATTATGGATAATGGAAATAAAATCTTGATATTCCGGCGGAATTGCTTTCGGTTGTTTTTGCATAACTTCCGTCAGGCCGACGATGGAAATAAGCGGCGTCTTCAACTCGTGAGTCGCGATATTTAAAACTTCGTTCTTCAACTTATCGACTTCTTTAAGTTGGTTAATCGTTATTTTCGCTTTCGTCAGTTCGGTAATATCGACGCCCGTAGCCAAAACGGACTGCGCGCCGGCGCCATCTTCCTGAAGCGCGCTGAAATGCCAGACGATATTCTTCTCCGTTTTATCTTTGGCGATAATAATATTTTCCACCGTATCGACCGGCGCCGTATGGTTTGTTAAAAAGGCAATCATGCTTCTGGTTTGTATCTGATTCCGTTTGGCGACATACTCGGCAATCCAATCATGCCCCATGATTTCATTATATTCCGCGCCGAAAATTTCCCGCCCCTTTTTATTGATTAAAAAGACTTTATTGTTAAGGTCGAAAATCAAAACGATAACGCCGGCGGTATCCAAATATTTCTGGAGCTTGTCTTTTTCCAGCCGCAAGCGATTTCTTGAGTTTTTTATTTCCTTATTATACTCCTTTAATTTCTCTATGTTGGTTCTTAAAGAAATAACCATGGTATTAAAAGAGCTGGCTAGGCTGGCAACTTCGTCGTCTCCGGCCATGAGTTTTTTATCGACGGAGGCATTAAGATTTCCCTCTTCGATATTGCGAGCCAAATCGGTCAGATGCGATAAAGGGGCGATTAATTTGCCGGAGAAATAAACCGCGTACCAAACGCAGCCCAGGGTCGTTATAATCAATAAGATAATCGCTATTAATTGGCTGAGAGCGCGAACATTTTCAATCTCGGTCTGCAAACTTTTAGCATAGCTCAATTCTTTTAGAAGCAGATTGGTCGTATTCTCTTTAACAAAACTATTTTTTCGGCTAGCCGCTTCATAGCGGCTAATCGCCTCGAGATAATCGCCGCCCGATAAATTGCTGACGCCTATTTCGATGTTAAAAAAGACATCATTGATATTATTCTCCAAGCCGACAAACACTTCCTTGCTTTCCGGGTTGACGATTCTTGTCTTTAAATCGGCTAGGAGGCTCTTCGTGTTGGCATAATTCGCATTAAACTTCGCCGTCTCCGTTTTATCGGTCGGCGATTTAATAAGATTGTTATACGAGGAAAGTAGGGACGACGTGTCATCGATCAAACTATATTCCGAAAATATGTTGTTGGCTAAAGTAGTATATTTGGACAAGATGATAGAGTCCATGGCCACAAAAAAACCTTCCGAAATCAGCAGGAGCATGATAATGGAAAAAAATGATGTTAAAAGTTTCTTTTTTATCCCGTTAACCCTCATCGTCTTTAATTTTAATTTCCCGTATTTTCCGCGCCGCTATAAACTTCGTCGTAAGTATGAAAATTATCCTTAATCACCGTCTCCGCCATATTGTCTTTATTGACCGCTATCGGTTCAAGCAAATAAGACGGCACATCCACTTCCCCGTTATTTATCGAACTATTTATTTCCGGCGAACGATTATTCGCGAGCGCCACGGCCAGTTCCGCCGCTTTATAAGCTATTGATTTTATCGGCTTATAAACGGTCGAAGTCTGGGTTCCGGCCACTATCCTTTGCGCCGCCGAAAGTTCGGCGTCTTGTCCGGACACCGGTATTTTATCATCCAATCCTTTCTCTTTAAGCGCTTGAATAACCCCGGAAGCCAAACCGTCGTTGGCGGCGATAACCGCATCGAGCTTCTCCCCGGAACTTAAATAATCTTTAATAACTTTATAAGCTTCTTCCGGTTTCCATTCAGGAATAAACTCGTCAATCACCAGATTGATTTCCCCGGAATCGATTTTCGGAGAAATTATGTTCATCGTGCCCTCTTTAAGTAAAGAAGCATTATTATCCGTTGGCGAACCGCCGAGATAGGCAAAATTTCCCCGATTAACTTTAGCGAGCACGCTTGAAGCCTCCAGTTCTCCGACCTTAACATTGTCAAAAGAAATATAAAGATCTATCTTGCTATTTTTTATCAAACGATCGTAAGCGATTACCTCGACTCCGGCTTTATTCGCTTCTTCGATTGCCGGCTTTATCTTTTCCGAATCGGAAGGAATAACAACGATAACATCGACGCCTTGGCTGACCAGATTTTCAATTTGAGAAATCTGTTTTTCGGCGTCATAATTAGATAAAGTAACAATCACTCCGGCGCCAAGTTCCTGCGCCCTTTGGATAAATAAATCGCGGTCCCGAAACCAGCGTTCTTCGCGCGTCGTTCCCATGGAAAATCCGATGACAACCGGATTTGTCTTTGTCAGAGAATTTTCTTTTTCATCCAAGAGACGATTCAAAAAATAAATACTGCTCAATACTACCGCTAAAAAAATCGAAACGATAATAATGAATTTTTTCATAGATTATTTTTTTATGGCCACCAAGAGATCCTCGAGAACAAAAGGCTTCTCCAGTGCGCCCTTGATAGTCACCTGCGCGCGGAATTCATTAAGCATTTCTTCAAGCTCTTTGGAAGCAATCGGTAAAGCCGAAGCCAAAAGAACCGGAATATTCTTTGTTTTTTCATTTTTGGCCATCGCTTTGCAAACATCGATACCGCTGAAGTCGGGCATCATAATGTCCAAAATCAACAAATCATAAGGAGTCTTGTCCATTTTTTCCAAACCTTCTTTTCCGCTGAAAGCGGTGTCGATTTCATAATCTACTTGGCTCATTAATAGAGCTTTCAGCGTAGTGGCCGCGCTAATGTCGTCGTCGATGATTAAAATTTTCATAATTTTATTTCGCCTGTTCGGCGGATTATTTAATATTTAGTATTTTGTTTATTAATATTTGGCCCATTTTAATTTTATCGCCTGCAGTTCCCCGCTTTTTTCCATATCGGCTAAAATAGCGTTTACTTTTTTAATCAATAAAACATTGTCTATCTTTGTGGCAATCCCGTAATTTTCTTTGGTAAACGGCACGCCGACTATCTTCAGCTTCGGGTCGCTCTTTATCAAACTCAGCGCCAAAACATAATCGACTATGGCGGCGTCCGATTTGCCTGATTTTAAATCGGCAATCATATTGCGTCCGATGGCGTCGGAATTATAATCAACATAAACCAAAATAAGGTCTTCCGAAGTATATTTTAAAGCTTCTTCGTAGCCGGTGGAATTTCCGAAAACGGCGACTTTCTTGCCGACAAGATTATTCGTCCCCTCAAGACCTTCGTTTTCGGAATTGACGATTATAACTTGGCCGGCGTTAAAATAGGGATCGCTAAAAAGCATTTCTTTCTGCCTTTTTTCGGTAATTGAAATACTGGAAATCGCTAAATCCACTCCCCCGTTCCTGATTTTAGAAAACAAGTCGTCCCAATCGTAATTTTCAATTTTTAAATCCACCCCGAGCTTGGAAGCCAGGGCTTTGGCAATATCGATATCGACTCCGGCCGGCTGATTATTTTCATCGAGAAACTCCATCGCGCCATAAGGCAGACTGGTGCCAACCGCCAACACGCCGTTTTTTTTAATATTATAGAGAGATTTATCAGCTTCTTTATAATCAAGATACCACGACCAAACAAGCGAAATAAGCGCGGTGCAAACTATTATTAAAATGGCCATGACTAAATATTTCTTTTTCATAGCGGCTTTTGTATATATAATTAATATACCATAAAATCGCCGGAATTTGAAATATTTACCTTAAAATCGGCGCCACAAAAAAATAGCCTTAGTTTATGTAAATAAACTAAGGCTAATATAGTTGCCGCTCGGCGCACTTTATGGTTCCGTAAAGACAAAACCGACTTTGTCTTCCTTTTTTTCTCCCCACTTACGTTTGGGATAGAAATAAACAGCCGCTAAACAAACATCATAAGAATAGCATTCTGGGGAAGATAACCGAACGACTAAAACATAAGCAGAACCTCCGAACTTAACCGGTTTATGAAGAAAAACCAGTTCATTAAGACCCATATCCTTCAAAAAATCTTCGGCATCAAACTTCTTCAATATCGAAGACACGGTGTTAATGGTTGGGGGTAAAAAATTAAATTTTTTGGCCGCTTCAAGCGCATCTTCAGTGGTGCACTTGGTGCCGATACTAGAAATATGCTCTGAATCCAAAACGACAATATTTATTTTGTCGTTTTTTTCACCTCTACCGATATGGAGAATTTTCTTTATAAAAAGCAAGATTATTTTTATAAATCCCACTTTCAATGCCTTTGACAAAATTACTTTTGCCGAATCTTCGATATAAACACCTTTACTTTCAAGGTATTTAATCTGATTCTCCCGATTCGGTTCTACTGAAAAACGAAATACCCCTTCTTCATCGATTTTTGTTTTCATTTCTTATATTTTTTGGTTTGAAAAGTTCAATTTTTTTTCATTAAACTATATCATAACTAACATAATTTGTCAAAAGCGGTCAAGGGGTGATTTATTTATCTTGGCCAAACGTTCCATCCGTTCCTTTTCTTCCCTGTGCCGCTTATCATACTCTTCTTTCATCCGGTCCATAAGTTCATCTCGGCTCAGACTCCTTTTAGAGCGCGGCCGGCCAATCCGCTCTCGGATATTATTATCCCGGCGGTCTAAGACAATATAGCCGACAATGGCGATGACTAAAAAAGTGATTAAAGCGATTAACATATATAATAAAACATTTAGTTATATCTTTATATATCTTGTCCCACGTCCACGACCGATTGGTTTTATTTTCTTGAGTTCCATCAAGCGAGCCAGCGCTTGACGCACGGTTGGCATAAGCACATCAGTGGCTTTTACAATATCGCTAGGGCTAGCTTCATCGACACCGGAGATATAATGCCAAACTTGGTATTGTTTCGGCGATAGAGTATCTTCAATTTTTTCTTCTTCAAGATAAACTAGAGCCATAGTCGCCTGTTCTTTTATAACAGCCAAGAAGAAATTTAACCAAGGAGAGATGGTGCTATTCTCAGTTTTAAGGGTTTCTTGCGATTTACGTAGAGCAATATAATATTCATCTTTTCGTTTCTCGACTAATTGCTCATGTGAAACATACTGAACAAACTGATATCCATGACGAAGCAAAAGAAGATTGGTGAGCACGCGAGAAAGACGTCCATTGCCGTCTTCAAACGGGTGGATCTTTAAAAATTCAATAACAAAATTAGCGATAATTAGTAGAGGGTGAAAACGATTTTGCTCTATCGCTTCTGCCGTCCATTCTATAAGCGCCTGCATTTCTATTGGCGCCAAATAGGCCGGAGTTGTTTCAAATATTATTTTAGCAACCTGTCCATCCGGGCCCATTATGCCAACGGCGTTTTCTTTTTTCTTATATCGACCTCGCTGCTGTTCATCTTTGGTAGAATATTTAAGAAGTTCTTTGTGCAATAATTGGATAGTGCTTTCTCGTAGCGGCAAAGTCTGGTAACTATCAAAAACATTTTGCAAGGTTTCAAGATATCCTTGTACTTCCTGTGAATCTCGATCGGCGAATTTAGAAACCGCCAAACTATGCATAATCTTCTGAACTTCTTCGTTATTTAATTTCCCTCCTTCAATACGAGTCGAAGCCCCAGCTGAAGTAATCAGAGTCGATTTTTTAAGATTAGTTATTGCTTGAGGCGTCATCCTTAACCCTGATTTAAATTCGCCTCTAATACCGTCAATCTCAGCCAAAAGAGCCACAATGTGCGGTTCTGGATTCTTAATACGGTTATCAAATTTTAGAGTATTATCGGCCATAAAATTGCTTATAATTAGTGATATACATTATATAGCAGATTATAGCAGTAAATAACAGATTAATCAAGTTGGCCTCTATAGACGCAAAATGCGGTCCGTTGAGGTAGTCAAAAGAAAAAGGGAGAGCTATGGTTAGCCCCCCCCTTTTTTTTAATACCCTCCCCAACTCTTAAACTGCTTTAATATGTTTATTTGTTTAAGAATGCCTTTAGCGTTTTCTGTAATAAAAAGATCACATTGATTATAAACAACATCCCACTCTGAAACATATGACACCGGCCTTAATGGACATTGTAAACGATTCATTTGATTTTTTTGTTGTAAATCATTCTTATGGCTAAGACAATAAGCGGCCGTTTTTGGCTTTTGCCAATATTCACAATCCAACAAAATTTTATCAGCAGTGATTTCTTCGCCTTTAGCGGTTCTATTAAAACCATCTTTTGAGCGACCGGCCTTATTAAAATACTTCTCTAAAGCTAATAGTGCATGAATTTGACTAAGAAATTTACCGGGGCGACTGTATTTTATAAGTTCATAATTTTCACGAATAAAACCTCCCGAATCTTGAATTGGAGAAATAGTTTGAAAAAGAAGAACCATGGCTTCAATCTTATTTTCCATAGCATAAATCTGATTCATCTTTTTTTCCAAACTTGGAAGTTTTTTCTGAATGTTCTCAAGAATTTCTTCAATAGTCTTTTTACGACTAAAGAATAAACCAAAAAATATACGAGCCATAATTTCTATTTTTTAAAGATTAATAATTTGATTAATTACTAAATTCGCCTTTTCAGATGAACTTAGTAATTAATCAAATAAAATCTTGTTTTTTAAAGTTCTATGCAACAAAAAAATATACAATAAAAGTATACCCTTGTCAATAGCAAAAAAAATTAAAACTAATAATCTTCCATCTTAAAAATTATTAAAAGGATTTTTTGAACCGAAAGAAAGATTATCTATGTCATTATTAATAACATCGACGCTAATTCCGTATTTCTTATTATATAAAGTATCAACCGAACAGAACAAGGCTTTATCGTAATTAAATCCCAAAAGACCGCTAACCATTTTTACATTTTCTTCGGTTTTAGCTTCAATCTCCACAAAAGGCTCTAAAAATGGCCACTCATCAATCGTTATTTCCGCGCCGTCTAAAAGCCACAGTTCTCTCATGCTTTCTTGGTAAGCTTTCCTTTCACAACCGATAGATTCCAGAAAGTTAACCGCCAAATTAAAATCACTGACAATTAAACAAATTTCTTTTTGATTTTCCATCTTATCTCCATCAACAATCTTAAAGCTCATAGTAATTTTATCTCCCTCATCCCGAACCCGTAACCAGCCGCCAAAAATTTCATGGCCTTTGGGCAAATTAAAAACCACTCTTTTTTGCATAAAATTTGGTTTTACAAGAATGGCTCCTGATGACTTTAAAACATCCCTAAATTCATCAGGGTTAATACCGGTGAATGTCGCTTCATATTCGATATCCATATATTAAATATAGAATGCCCGGGATAATGGGGACAGCTAAATTAATACTCAAGTTTGCTTCCGTTAAAAGCCCAACGATAAAACCAATGGCAATCGCACCAATAATTAGCCAGCCTGCGACTTTCGGGTATTTCCAACCCAAAGCTAGACCGATAAAAACCAGAGGCATCATAGAAAGCGCGACATTTTCCCATAGGGAGTAATTCGGGCTAACAAATGGCAATGGATTACCATAGCCGAAATAAAAAGGCAGAGCGAAAACTAAGATACATAGCGCCGATATTCTCGCTGCCCATTTGATAGTTTTCATATAATTAATTTTATGTTCTTCTACTAATTGAAGAATATCACAAAAAATCGCTCTATTAAAGAAGGTCCGGCGGGGAGAGGGCGGGACGCTATTCGAACTTTTTTGTAAAAAATAATTATATTATTCATTAAATTGATCCGATGAGATAATTTTCGCTCTCCGAACTAACACTGCCTGCAATAACTACTTTCATAAATCAATCTAAATTATTAACATACTAAAATCATAGGCTTTTCTATTAAATTTTCAATCACCACAATAAGTGCTATAATACCGGTCATGGAAAATGACAAAAAATATCAAGATCAACGTGACAACTCTCTGAATTTATATAACAAGATAAATTCTGTCTTTTCGCCTGTCCTGCAAACTAAAATTACTTTTCCGGCCGAAGGCTTTAATCACCTTATTTTCAAGAATGCCCGTTCCGAAAGAGAAAAAACTTCACAGTTATTACGTTTTAAATTGCTACCACTAGCTAAGAAGCTAATAGAAATATCAACCACCTACCAAGAATATGAAGAAATCACCGGGGAGTTCGTCGTTAAAAAACACAAGAAAAAAGTAAGAGAAAGTCGGACGGCAAGATATTGGGGTTTAATCGCTATTATAAACGGTCAAAAAATAAAAGTTATTTTAAGAAAAGTGGGTGATAATGGATCAACACATTTTTGGAGCGTAATACCAGCCTGGACGACGAATAAATTCAGAGATACAAAGTTTTATACTACTATGAAAGGCTGTCCACAAGAAGACTAATATACTACATACAAAAAAGGCTTCATTTCTGAAGTCTTTTTTATTATGCCTGCCTTCGGCTTATGAATTAGCCGAATAGGGCTGACGCCCCACAAGCATATT
>CAZMKG010000012.1:0-14280 GCA_964567015.1 uncultured Gammaproteobacteria bacterium
ACTATTCGCGGCGATTATACTTTAGATTCATATGAACTTGCCAGTCTTGATGAACGCGCTGTCCGTAATTTGATTCATTGTTCCGATCCGGTCGAAGACGCAGCTAGAGAAATCCCGATTTGGTTTACCGAAGAAGAAATTCTAAAATATCGTCTGGTTGCCGAACAAATTTTATACGATGTAAATCTTGATAATATAAGAGAGTAGGTTGAGAAAAATAACAATTATGGAAGAGAATAAAGGTAGAAAAAAAATTATCATGAAAATAGGGGTAATCTCCATAATGGTTTTAATTTTTATTTTTTGGACTTTTAATTTAAAAAATATTTTTAATACCCAAAGTTCAGAAACCGGCGGAAATAAAGAAGAATTGCAGGCTATTCAAACAGAACTTAATAAAGCCGTCGATAAGATGAGCGCGGGACTGGATAAGATAAAAGCAACCGACGAAAGGCTTAAGAAAGCCAGCAGCTCTTTAGTCGATGAACTTATCGATAAGCCCGCTGATATGGTTATTTCAAGCTCATCCGTCCCGGATTCAGTATCAAATTGCCCTGCTTATATAAATTGTATGCCGACAATCGGCGAAGTCCGCGCTTGCCGGATTCCGGTCGGCTGCGAAGGGATAACACAAATAGCGTATTAATTTTCATTTATGCCAAATACTGACAAAGATCAAAAAAAAGATATCGCCGAAGACGAACAAAAATCAAGCGACAACGTCCGTCGTCAGACTGAATATGGAATGATTGAAGAACAGTCGCTCGGCGAGGAAATGCGCCGTTCGTATCTTGAATACGCGATGAGCGTTATTATTTCTCGCGCTCTGCCCGATGTCCGCGACGGTCTAAAACCGGTTCATCGCCGTATTTTATACGCGATGTGGGATATTGGTTTAAGAGCTAACGGAAAATTTAGAAAGTCGGCGACGGTTGTCGGTGAAGTTTTAGGTAAATATCACCCGCATGGCGATGCCGCCGTTTATGATTCAATGGTTCGTTTGGCGCAAGATTTTTCGATGCGTTATCCGCTTGTCCGCGGTCAAGGAAACTTCGGTTCGATGGATGGCGATAGCGCCGCGGCTATGCGTTATACCGAAGCGAAACTCTCCGCTATTTCCGAAGAGATGTTATTTGATTTGGAAAAAGATACGGTCGATTTTATTCCTAATTACGACGGTAGCCGCAAGGAACCGCGCGTTTTGCCGGCAAAATTGCCCCAACTTTTATTAAACGGAACGATGGGTATTGCCGTCGGTATGGCTACCAATATTCCGCCACATAATTTAAGAGAACTGGCGGGCGCGATTGACTGTTTGCTTGAAAACCCGGAAGCGAGCGTTGAGGATTTGATGCAGTTTGTCAAAGGTCCGGATTTTCCGACCGGAGGCATTATCTATGATAAGAAAGCGATTTTAGAAGCTTATGCGACTGGTAAGGGCGGTATCGTTTTGCGCGGTAAAGCCGATATTGAGGAAATGAAAAATGGCGGTTTCCAAATTGTCGTCTCGGAAATTCCCTATCAGGTAAACAAGGCGGATTTGGTCATGAAGATTGCCGACTTGGTAAAAGACAAAAAAATTGAAGGCATCAAAGCTTTGCGCGACGAATCCGATAAAGACGGGGTAAGAATCGTTATGGAACTTAAAAAAGATTCTTATCCGAAGAAGATTTTAAACAGCTTATATAAACACACCCCTCTCCAAACCACTTTCCATTTGAATATGTTGGCTCTTGTTGACGGTATTCAACCGAAGATTTTGACTTTAAAGATGATTTTGGAAGAGTACATAAAGCACCGTGAAGAAGTTGTTCGCCGCCGCACTCAGTTTGAATTGAATAAAGCTAAAGATCGCGCCCATATTTTGGAGGGCTTAATGATTGCCTTAAAGAATATTGATGAAGTTATTAAGACAATCAAAGCTTCTAAAGACAAGGAAATCGCCAAGGCTAATTTAATGAAGAAATTCAAGTTATCCGAACGCCAAGCGGTCGCTATTTTGGAAATGCGCTTGCAGAGTTTGGCCAACCTCGAACAGATGAAGATCGAGGCCGAATTAAAAGAAAAGCTGGCTTTAATTAAAGAACTTGAAAGCATCCTTAAATCTGTCGCTAAGATAAGAAAAATTGTTAAAGACGAATTAGGGGCGCTAGTCGATAAATACGGGGACGAAAGAAAGACGGCTGTGGTTGCTCATGGCGTCGGCGAATTTAGCATGGAAGATCTTGTTCCGAACGAAGAGACCGTGGTAATGATGACGCGCGACGGCTATATCAAGAGACTAGAACCGGATACTTTTAAAGTTCAGGCGCGCGGCGGCAAGGGAGTGATGGGACTGACGACAAAAGAGGAGGACACGGTTGAATTTATGTTTACCTCTCAAACCCATAATGACGTTTTATTCTTTACGACTAAAGGCCGCGCTTTCCAATTAAAAGTTTATGAGATTCCGCAAGCGTCAAGAATCGCCAAAGGAACACCGGTGGTTAATTTCTTGCAGCTTATCGGCAACGAGCAAGTGTCTTCGATTTTGCCTTTGGACAAAACAGTTTTTAGCAAATATTTATTCTTCGCGACCGAACAGGGTTTGGTGAAAAAAGTCGAGCTCAGCGCTTTCGGCAACGTTCGCCGCAGCGGCTTAATCGCGATTAAAATAAAAGACGACGATAAGCTTATCGGCGTTAAACCGACTTCCGGCAGCGATCATATAATGTTGGTGTCGGCCGCGGGCCAGGCCATCAGATTCCCGGAAACCGATGTTCGCGATATGGGTCGGGGAGCCGCCGGTGTCCACGGTATCCGCTTGCATAAAGGAGATAAGATGATTGGCATGGGTATCGCCAAAACCGATAAAGAAAAGAAAAGAAAATATCAGATTTTAACAATCATGGCCAACGGTTTTGGAAAGCGTACCGATTTTGCTTCTTATAAAGTTCAAGGACGCGGCGGCAGCGGAATCAAGACGGCTAAGACGACCGATAAAACCGGCGATATTACCAACGCTTTCTTAATTAATGCCGATAGTATGGAAGATAGAGATTTGATTATAATTTCCGAGAAAGGACAAGTTATCAGGACGCCTTTCAAGACGGTTAATATTCTTGGGCGCGATACGCAGGGTGTCAGGATGATGCGGTTTAAAGAAGACGGCGATAAGGTTGCCGGCGTAACCTGGGTTTAATTTTCAAGCCGGCTTAAAAAGCCGGCTTTTATGAATAAATATTTAATTTTTATAATATGGCTGCGGATTTAAACAATATTCCGATTATTAGGGATATTAAGACGGACAAAGGAAAAAAATGGCTTAAGGAATTTCGAGAATTCGCCGTTAGAGGCAATGTCGTCGATTTGGCGGTGGCGGTTATAATTGGCGGCGCTTTCGGTAAAATAATTTCTTCTCTTGTCGCGGATATTGTTATGCCTCTGATCGGGGCGCTTATCGGCGGCATAAATTTTACCAGCTGGAAAATAACTTTGCGCGCCGCCGTTTTAAATAATAACGGCGAGATTATAAAACAGGCCGTAGCGATGAACATCGGGACATTTATCCAAAACATTTTTGATTTTTTAATTATCGCTCTAGCCATTTTTATTATGGTTAAGATAATCGGACGCCTTAAAAAACAATTTATTAAGGAAGAAAAAAAGGAGGAAGCGCCCGCGGCCTTGTCCAAAGATCAGGAGTTATTGACGGAAATAAGAGATTTACTGAAAAAATAAATTAAAATTATCATCATAATTTAGATATATGGAAAATCAACTGGTCTATTTTTTATTTACGGTTCTGATTATCGGGGTTATCGCCGTAATATTTTTATTATTGCGCCGGAAAGACGGCGGCGACAATGTTAAAATCGACGCTTTGACCGAACGGTTGATTCAGCAATCGGAAAAACTATCTCAATTATCAACGCAGAATTCGGAATTAAGGCAAGAACTGGACAAGAAATTATCGGAGACTTATCGATCTAATCAAGATCAATTCGGTCAGACGACCCGTATTGTTCAAAATATTACCAATCAATCAGCCAAGCTGATCGCCGAAGTGACGGAGAAGCTTACCAAACTCGATGAGACGAATAAGCAAGTGGTTAATTTTTCCGCCCAACTTCAGAATCTCCAGGATATCTTGAAAAATCCGAAACAGCGCGGCGTTTTAGGCGAATATTTTTTGGAAGAAACTTTAAAAAATGTTTTGCCCCCGAATTCATATCAGATGCAATATCCGCTGGGTCGCGACGAACGGACCGGAAAAGATTTGATTGTCGACGCGGTGGTTTTTGTGAAGGATAAGATTATTCCGGTTGACGCTAAATTTTCTTTGGAAAATTACGAACGCATTTTAAACGCCACGACGCAGGAGGCGCGCGAAAAACTGGAAGCGGCTTTCAAACAGGATTTAAAAAATCGTATCGATGAAACGGCTAAATATGTCTTGCCGGAGAAAAAGACGATGGATTTTGCTTTTATGTTTATCCCCTCGGAAGCGATTTATTACGATTTATTAATCAATAAAGTCGGCGCGGTTAAAGTCAATACTCGCGACTTGATTGAATACGCGATTCGCGATAAAAAAGTTATTATCGTTTCCCCGACCTCCTTTTTGGCCTATTTGCAAACCGTTCTCCAGGGCTTAAAGGCGATGCAGATTGAAGAAAAAGCCAAAGAAATAAGAGCGAATATCGAAAAGCTCGGCAAGCACATGAATAGTTATGACGAGTTTATGAAAAAGCTCGGCGCCAGCATGTCGACGACCGTCAACCATTATAATAACGCTTACGCCGAATTTAAAAAGATAGATAAAGACGTGACAAAGATTACCGAAGGGAAAAGCAAAATAGAAGTTCTAAAAATAGACCGCCCGAAAAATGTTTAATCACGATGTTTCAGACAACATAAACCCGGAGGAAGCGATTATCGGCGCGATTGTTTTTTTTGATTTGTTCGACTGCCCTTTGACCGCTTATGAAATTTGGAAATATTTAAATTGCCAAGGAGAATTAGCGGCGGTAATTGAAAAGCTGGATAAAATGACCGGCGGCGATTCGAAAGTTATTGATTGCCGGGACGGATTTTATTTTTTAAACAATCGCGAAAAAATAATCGATACCCGCCGGAGCCGTCATAATTATTCTTTGCGCAAGATAAAAATCGCGCGGCGTTTTACCGCGTTGTTTAAACTTTGCCCGTTTGTTAAAGCGGTTATTCTGGCTAATTCTATCGGTCAGAATAATATGCGCGACGGCAGCGATATCGATTTTTTGATTATTACCGCGCCGCGCCGTCTTTGGCTGGCGCGTTTATTTTGCACGGGAATCGCCAAGTTGGCGGGTAGCCGTCCGACTGAGAAAAATAAGCGGGATAAGATATGTTTAAGTTTTTATTTGTCAGAAGAACGGATGAATCTCGACGAATTTAAACTGCCAGGCGGCGACCCTTATTTTTTCTACTGGCTTAGAAGTTTTGTTTTGTTGTATAATAAGAAAAGGACATATCAAAATTTTTTAGCGGCCAATAAGCTGGCGTTTGGCGATCAGATTTCGCTATCAGAAGAGACAAACATCGGTTTTTCGCCGCAGTCCGGACTTTTAAATTATTTAGAAAGATTAGCGGCCGATTTGCAGATGGCAATTATGCCCGAGGCGTTAAAAAAAGCGGCCGGTAATTCCGATGGCGTCGTGATAAATAATAGAGCCCTAAAGCTATATTTACATGACCGGCGCCGTGAATATGCCGAAAAATATGGAAAAAGGATTAGCCAAATTTTTGCGTAAAACAATCGAATACTTAGTTTATCTTTTTATCTTTATCTTGCCCTGGCAGACAAAGCTGATTTTACAACCCGGAGAAAACAGTTATTTGGAAATCAGTTTTTATGTTAGCCAGGCGATACTTCTTTTGGTTCTGCTTCTTTTTTTGGGACAGAAAACGAGAGAAAAAGAGTGCGAAGGCGAATGCCGCCCGGTATTATACGCGCTTTTGTCGTTTGCTCTTTTCAGTCTTGTTTCAATCTTCTTCGCTTCCGATAAGCTTTTGGCTTTTTATCATTTTTTCGTCCTTCTCTCGGGTTTAAGTTTATTTTTTATCATTCGCTTCGGCACGATGCCGCGCAGTTATCAAGACCCTTTGCTCAGCCGCGCCGGTCTGCTCATCAGTTTTTTATCGGGCGTTTTCCTGCATGCGGTCTTAGGCATCTATCAATTTTTGTCTCAAAGCGCTCCGGCTTGCAAATACTTCGGTTTGGCGGCGCATGACCCGGCAGTCTTGGGCACGGCGGTTATTGAAACCGCTAACGGCCGTTGGCTAAGAGCCTATGGAGGTCTTGATCATCCGAATATTTTAGGAGGCGTTTTAGCCATCTCTTTGATTTTAACCGCTTGTGTTTTGGCCAAGAAAAAAATGCTAAATTCGCGCCAGCAGATTTGGGCTTCGGTTCTTCTTTTTGTTTTTTATTTTGTCGGGCTTTATGCTTTGTTTTTTACTTTTTCCCGCAGCGCCTGGCTCGCTCTGCTTGCCGGTTTTGCCGTCTTGCTCGTAGTTTTTATAGTTAATAAAGATAAATGGGTGTTGGGACGTTTCTTGGCGCTTATATTTTTCTCGCTTTTTCTGGTCGGTCTCGTCGTTCTTCCTTTTCAGGATTTAGTCTCGGCGCGGCTTAACGCGCAAACGCGTTTGGAACAGAAATCAATTACGGAACGCCTTTCATACTTCTCTCAAGCGCGCGATCTCTTATCCGAACACGCCCTAACCGGCGTCGGTGTTGGAAACTATAGCTTGGCGGTATCCTCGTCGGACGAGAATAAAAAACCCGCCTGGGATTATCAGCCGGTTCATAATTCTTTTCTCCTGCTTCTAGTGGAGAATGGTGTTTTTGCTTTTTCCGCTTTTCTCGTTTTTGCCTTTTTCTTGATTAAGAACGAGAGAAGAGAGATGTTTGCTCTGCCGCTTGTCGCGGCGCTTTTTACGCTAATGATGCTCGATCATTGGCTTATCAGTTTGCCTTTCGGAATTTTATTCTTGTTTTTGATTTTAGGATTGATTTGATAATTTTTTTGCAAGAACATCAATTCTTTTTCTAAATTTTTTAATATTTTATTCAAGGTGGCGGCGTTAGCGCAGTCATCTTTTTTTATTTGTTGTTTAATCAAACTTAAAACGGCGGCGATTGTTCCGAAATAATCGTCGTTTTCCACGTGAAATTTAACGCTGGCTTTGTCGCGGACACACCAAACAAGCGGTGTTATTTTGTATTTTTTTTCTGGCATTATATTATGCTGGCGAATTTATTTTTCCCGATGATAATATGATCGAGCACCTCGATATCCATTATGCGGCCGGCCTCGATAAGCTTATTGGTTATTTCCACATCCGCTTTAGTCGCCTTTAGGATGCCGGAGGGATGATTGTGGGCGATAATAATCGCGGCGGCCGAATATTCCAGGGCCGGGCGGAAGACTTCCCGCGGCGCAACCAAGGAAGCGTCGAGAGTGCCGATAGAAATTACTTCGTCGTGAATCAGTTGGTAGTGCGAGTTAAGGTAAAGTCCGCGGAATTGTTCTTTACTGAGCGTTCCCATATCCTTTAAATAAGCATAGGCTTGGCTGGCGGTGCGGATAGTGATTGAACTTCCTGGTTTTTTCTGGTAGAAGCGGCGTCCGAGCTCGAAACAAGCGACAATTTGACAGGCTTTAACATTCGGAATTTTTAAATCTTTTTCAATAACCGCCGGATCGCGTTGGTAAGCGATTCCTTTTTCGCCATATTCGCGCAGCAGGCGATTAGCCATAGAAAAAACCTCTTCTTTCTTTGTGCCGACACCGAGGACGATGGCCAAAAGCTCAACGGAACTGAGCGAACCGGCGCCGTTTTGCATTAGTTTTTCCCGCGGTTTTTCTTCGTCGGGCAAATCGCGGACAGCTAATATTTTATATTGTTTGCCGTGATTTAAAACGAAATTATGGTCGCTAATTTTATAAGGCATATGATTTTATATTAATAAAAACGGAGAAAAAGCTCCTGCCTTTAAATTATAGCAAAAATGTGATAAATTTAGAACATCTAATATCTAATAAGCAATAACATGAATACTTATAAAAAGTCTTTTTTGTCAAATAAAATACCGGTTGTTACTGTCCCCGTTAAAGGAGCGAAAACAACAACTGCCCTGGTAGTTTTTAAGACCGGTTCAAAAAATGAAAATGCTGCCAATAATGGTATTTCTCATTTTTTGGAACACATGTTTTTTAAAGGAACAAAGAAACGTCCGAGCGCTTTGGCGATTTCCGGCGAGATGGATGCGCTTGGCGGCGAATATAACGCTTTTACCGGCAAAGAGTATACGGGATATTGGTTTAAGGTGGCAAACAATAAACTGGAAAAAGCCCTTAATATTTTAGGCGATATGCTTTCCGGTTCTTTATTCGAATCGGAGGAAATCGAGAGAGAAAAAGGGGTTATTGTTGAAGAGCTTAATATGTATGAAGACAATCCACGCATGCACATCGAGGATGTTTTTGAAGCTTGCCTTTACGGCGATACGCCGGCCGGCTGGGAAACCATCGGCACAAAAAAGAATATCCGCGGTTTTAAGAGAAAAGATTTTATCGATTATTTTGAGTCGCAATACGGCGCGAAAAGCGCTTATATAATTTTGGCCGGAGGGACAAGACCGGGCGATAAAAAATTGGCGGAAAAACTTTTCCATTCTTTAAAGAAGAATGACTATCGGCCAAAGCCGGCGGTAATTGAAGAGCAAAAGGCTCCGCAGTTAAAAATTTCCCGAAAAAAAACCGATCAAGCGGCCATGTCTCTCGGCGTGAGAGCTTTCCCGGTCGGACATCCGGATGAATTTAAACTGAAATTACTTTCCGTTATTTTAGGCGGTTCGATGAGTTCGCGTTTATTTATAAATTTGCGCGAACGCAATGGACTCGCTTATTATGTCAGCACGATTACCGAAGCTTATTCCGATTCCGGTTATTTAACTACCCAAGCCGGAGTGCCGGCCGGCAAGATGGAAAAAGCGATAAAAATAATTTTGGATGAATACCGGAAAATAGCTAAAGAATTAGTGCCGGCCAAAGAATTAAAGCGCGCCAAGGATATGCTTCAAGGCCGTGTGCTTTTACAGATGGAAGCTTCGGATAATTTGGCGAATTGGTACGCGCGCCAAGCGATTTATCGCAAGAATATTCTTACCCCGAACGAGATGATTAAAAGAATAAAAGCGGTTACCCCGGAGCAAATTCGCGATTTAGCTAAGCGTTTGTTTGTAAATAAGAATTTAAATTTAGCCCTTATCGGCAATCTTAAAGAGGAAAAAATAAAACCGATTTTAAAACTCTAAAATGACCGAAAATTTATTGGACAAATTAAACAGCGCGCAAAAAAAAGCCGTTACGCACGACACCGGTCCGCTTTTGATTGTGGCCGGCGCCGGTACCGGAAAGACGACGGTTTTAATTAACCGCTTGGCCTATTTAATAATGGAAAAGAAAATCAAGACTGATGAAATTTTGCTTTTGACTTTTACCGAAAAAGCCGCCGGCGAAATGGAAGAGCGCGCCGATAAAATTCTGCCTTACGGTTATGTCGATTTATGGATTAATACTTTCCATAGTTTCGGCGAAAGATTATTGCGCGAGCACGCTTTAGATATCGGTTTGAGCGCCAATTTTAAACTTTTAACGGAAACGGAGCAATGGGTTTTGATTCGAAAAAATCTGGGTCGTTTTGATTTAGACTATTACCGCCCTTTAGGCAATCCGACGAAATTTATCTCTGAATTAATCCGCCATTTTTCTCGGCTAAAAGACGAAAATATTACCCCGGCGGAATATTTAAAGTATGCCGAAGATTTGGAATACAACGAAGATAATAAATTGAGCGGCGCGAAATTAAGCGCTAAAAAAACCGCCAAAGTTAAAAAAGTTATCAAGGCTGAGAAAGTTGCCGCCGACGAAGAAGATGACGGCGAAGCGATGGAAACGGGAAGGATAAAAGAACTGGCTAACGCTTATCATGTTTATAATCAACTACTGTTGGAAAATAATTATTTGGATTTCGGCGATTTGATAGTTTATACTTTAAAACTATTTTCCGAACGGCCGAATATTTTAAAATATTATCGTGAGAAATTTAAATATATCATGGTTGATGAGTTTCAAGATACGAATTGGGCGCAATATGAACTGGTAAAAATGCTGGCCGCGCCGAAAAATAATTTAGTGGTCGTGGGCGACGACGACCAATGTCTTCCCGGCGATTCTTTGATTTTAACGAAGGGGCGGTCAAAAAAAATTAAGGAAATAAAAATAGGCGACGAAGTCGCCAGCGCCGTCGGCAAAGGAGCTTTAAGTTACAGCAAGGTCAGCCAAATTAATAAAACGAAGAAGGATGCTTTGCTTTTAACATTTATAACAAAATCCGGAAAGAAAGTTACTGTTACCGATAATCATAAATTATTTTGTTTTACACCGCGTACGTCGGACAAAAAATATTACTATGTTTATTTGATGTACAAGCAAGAATCAGGTTGGCGTATCGGGATGACTAATGATTTGGCTCTTAGATTACGGCTAGAGAGATCGGCTGATAAAATAATTGCCGTTCGGAGCTTTAATACATTGGAAGAGGCCAGATATAACGAGGAGTTATTGTCTTTGAAATATGGGATTCCGACCTGTTGTTTTATGGAAAGAGACGGGATAATGGATAAGAAAAAATGGAACGAGAAATTGTATAAAGAATTAAAAGTAGACGCTGGCGTTCACCGTTTGGCGCAAGATTTTAATATTGATTTAGAATCGGCGCCATATTGTCTGGAAGCGGTTAATCGCGGCAATAAATTAAGACTCAAAATAAATTTGGAAATGTGCTATCGAAAATACCATTCGAAAATTGCTAAGAATGGATTTTTGCTTAATCCCGACGTATCCCATTATTTAAGTGTTGATACGAGCGACCAGCTGACGATTTTTAAATTAGAAAAAATGGGTTTTAGCATAGTAAATAGTGTTAAAGGAAAAAGATTGCGTTTACAGAGCAATGATTTGAAATATTTGGGCCGTGTCGCTCTAAAAATCCAAAAAGAAATTGGCGGTTTTATCGAACCGCAAATGAAGATAGGAAAAATAAAAGAGAAATTTTTAAAGTCGATAATTATTCCGGCCAAGAATGTTTTTCCCGGCATGTATTTGCCGATTATGAGCGGATCGGGGATAGTTTATGATCAGGTTGTCAGCCGGACGGAAAAGAAAAAAAATGATTTTGTTTATGACCTAGAGATTGAAAAAACTCATAATTTTATTGCCGGTGGCGTGGCGGTTCATAATTCGATTTATAAATTTCGCGGCGCTTCAATTTCCAATATCATGCAGTTCAAGGATGATTTTAAGGAAGCGGACGAATTGATTTTGACGGAAAATTATCGTTCCCGCCAGGAGATTTTGGATTATGCCTATCGATTTATCCAAAATAATAATCCTAACCGTCTCGAAGATAAATTAAAAATAAATAAACAGCTATCCGCCAAAGGTGAAATAACCAAAAAACCAAAAACCGAACCGGCGGTTAGATTTTATAATTTCGAGACGGCCGCCGATGAAACGGCTTTTGTCGCGCAAAAAATAACCGATATTTATGAAGCCGGCCAAGCGGCCGGCGAAGATATTAATTGGTCGGATTTCGCGATTTTGGTGCGCGCGAACGATACCGCCGATGCTTATGTTAAAGAACTCGGTCGGTATAATATTCCGAATCAATTTATGTCATGGCGCGGCCTTTATTATAAGCCGCTAATTTTAGATATTCTCGCTTACTTGCGTTTACTGGATAATTATCACGAATCATCCGCTCTTTTCCGTGTTTTAAACATGGATATTTTTAAGGTTTCTCATCTCGATTTGGTGGCGATTAATAAAATGGCGGCGCGTAAAGTCTGGTCATTATATGAAGCTTTAAAAAATATTAACGCCATTCCGGGAGTAAGCGCCGAGAGTATAAAAAATATTAATAAATTATTAAATCTGGTGGCCGCTCATTCGCTGCTCGTCGCGACGCAAAGCGTTTCAAAAATATTTTTGACTTTCGCCTATGAGTCCGGTTTATTGGCCGACATGGATCATGATCGTGATTTGGAATTATTTTCTTATTTAAATCAGCTTTATCAAAAGATAAAAAGAATGGAGGAAGCTGAACCGGATTTGCGGCTAAAGGATTTTTTGGCGGCGATTAATTTAGAACTTGAAGCGGGAGAGACCGGCGCGCTTAAACTTGATTTCGCCGATAACGATACGGTAAAAATCATGACCGTCCACGGTTCCAAAGGTTTGGAATTCCGTTATGTCTTTTTGGTTAATTTGGTGGACAAGAAATTTCCGACTATCGCTCGCGGCGAAAAAATATCTTTGCCTGATGCCTTAGTCAGAGAAAAAGTAATTTCGGACGCCGATGTCCATCTCGAAGAAGAACGCCGCTTGTTTTATGTGGCCGCGACACGCGCCAAAGAAGAATTATTTTTAAGCGGCGCGAAAGATTACGGCGGCGCGCGGGAGAAAAAGCCGTCGCGCTTTATCGCGGAAATGGGCGTGGAAAATTCTCTTTTGCCGGAAATCAAACTCGCGCAAAAGAATGAATTTTTGCGGGATTTACATTATTTAAATTCTCGCGAATTGGTTGTTGATAGCGAAAAGACCCCGGAAGAAAAATATCCGCTGCCGGAAAAATTTTCTTTTTCGCAACTGGCCGCTTTTACTACCTGCCCATTGCAATATAAATTTGCTTTTGTCTTAAAGATTCCGGCTTCGACCGATAAAGCCAGCCTGATTTTTGGCCGTGTTTTGCATAATACTTTATATAATTTTTTGCTGCCGACACTCGGCGAATGGCGGAAGATGCAGGGCGATTTGTTTGCCGGCCTTGATGGCGGTAAAGAAAAAAATAATAAAAGAAATAAATTAAATAATCTATTGACCGAAAAAAGGTTAATGGAAATTTATGAAGAGTTCTGGCAGACGGACGGCTATCCGAGCAAGGAAGACAGAGATAGCTATAAAAAGAAAGGCATTGATGCTTTGCGTAAGTTCTGGCAAAGTTATAGCGCCAATCCGCCGCAAGAAACGATGTTTTTGGAAAAGAAATTTTCTTTTAAGATTGCCGGCGATGTGATTAAAGGAGCAATTGATAGAATTGATAAATTGCCTGACGGGACCTTGGAAATAGTTGATTATAAAACCGGTAAAACAAAAACCAAATTGGATTTTGCCGCTAAACGCCAGCTGATTCTATACCAATTATTTATTGAAGAATTTTTAGGCGTTAAAGTCGGCGCGTTAAGTTATTATTATCTTGAAAGCGGCGAAAAATTTACTTTTACTGCCACTGCCAAAGATATTACGAAGTTACAATTGGAGATAAAAGAAGAAATCGCGGCGATTAAAAGGCGCAATTTTGCGCCGACGCCATCAATGATGTGCGAGTTCTGTGATTTTAATTCTATCTGTGAATTTAAACAGCGTTAAATATAAATTATATGTCTACGAAAATAAATCTTGATGAAACGGAAGAACGTTTAATCAGCCCGATAGAGCGGAAAGGAGATGAGGCGCTTGATTTATCTCTCCGTCCAAAAACTTTAAACGAATATATCGGGCAGGAAAAAATAAAAGCGAACTTAGAAATTACGATTGCCGCCGCCAAAAAACGCGGCGAGCCGATTGAACATGTTTTATTATATGGTGCTCCTGGTTTAGGTAAAACAACTTTAGCCCACGTTATCGCCAATGAAATCGGGGCGAATATTAAAATCACCTCCGGACCGGCAATTGAAAAAGCGGGCGATTTAGCCGCAATTTTAACCAATCTTGAAGCGGGTGATATTTTATTTATTGACGAAATCCATCGTTTGAGAAAAACGATTGAAGAAATTTTATATCCGGCAATGGAGGATTATTCCCTCGATATTATTATGGGTAAAGGTCCGAGCGCCAGAACTTTGCGCCTTGATTTACCGAAATTTACGATTATTGGCGCGACGACGCTCGCCAGTTTATTATCCGCGCCGCTTCGTGATCGTTTTGGCATAACTCATCATCTCGGATTTTATGAAACCGGCGATATTGAGCGTATTATTACTCGCAGCGCAAAAATTTTAAATGTTGAAATTGAAGACGAGGCAAAAACCGCTATCGCCTCCCGCAGCCGCCGCACGCCGCGTATCGCCAATCGTTTACTTAAAAGAGTGCGCGATTATTGCGAAGTTAAAGGCGACGGGAAAATTAC
>CAZMKG010000013.1:0-12861 GCA_964567015.1 uncultured Gammaproteobacteria bacterium
TAGGCTTCGGCCAAAAACATAATCGTAGTCTGGTTGGTTCCCCAATCCATAAAAACACCGACGATGCCGACAAAAACGAAGATCAGCGCATAATCGGCATAGCCATCTATGCCTAAAATGCGGGCGTAAATAATTGACGCCAAGAAAGACAAACCCGTAGAAAAAAAAGAGCCCACCTGCAAGACAGCCGCGTCTCTGACAAATTTCTTTTTTTTGATCGCTAAAAGCTTTTTAAATAAATTTGGCATAATAATTACTGAGGGTGGAATAATTTTATAGAATTAAAAAACTTTTTGATTTTATTTATCAAGGCAAATCTCGCGCTCCAATACATATAATGATACTCCTCTTCAATTACTGGATTAAAAGTCAATTTGAAATTAGTAATGCCTGATTTGTTATTATCATCGAAATTGACCGACCCCAAATCAATACATGAATATCCTTTACCTAAAGCAAAATCACATATTTCATACACCAACCTTCTGGTCGCATAGCTTATGATTTTATATTTTTCTTTATCCTGAACATTGAGTCGACGGGAAAAAATAGTATGAGCCTTGAGCGACGGGCTGGTATCGTAGAAAATGATGGAGGAGATAATTTCGTCACCGTCGTAGGCATTGAAAATAAGCATGTCTTTAAAACTGGATTTGGCAAAGGGCGTCCGGCCGTTGGCGCGTTCAAACTCTTGATAAGCCGAATAGGTCCTGTCTAAATCGCCATCCACCATTTTGAAAGATAAATTTTCCATTTTAAATGTCCTCTTGATATGTTTACGGCAAGTACTGTCAAAACCAGATAATACTTCGTCGATGAAGCCGGCTAACTTTATCCTGGCGCTTCGCTTTTTTTTCAACTTGAAGCCGTCAATGGGCAATTGGTTGTAACTGATAATATTAATATGGTCATAATTCTTTCTGTTCCGGGATATCTCCAGCCCCCTTTCGTCGTCCAAAACCACTTCCGCCATTTTTAAAAAATATTTTTTCTTCTCAATTAACATAATCAATGAATTATTTACTCTTAACCGCTCTGGCAATATAGGTAATATGCTTGGAAAAAAGACTAAGAACTAATCTGTTTTGACTGGCCTTAAATCTCCCGACCCCAAGTAATCCGACCAACTGGAAATAATTTTTTACCAGATTTTTCTTTTCGCTAAATATACTGCCATAATACGTAATCAAATCGCCCATTTCATGCCTCTCCAGACGATAGGAAGAAAATATTTTCAGGGTTATCAAGCTGCGAAAAAAAGTTTTTATCGACATTTTCGTTCGCGGGATATTAAGTGCATTGTGCGAAGAGTAAATAAGCAATCCCCCATCCTTCAAAACTCGGCCAATCTCTCTTAGCGCCGCCATCCGCTTTGAATGTGGATGGATGTAATCAATCCCGTTAAAAGAAAAAAATACTAAATCAAATGAACTGTCGGCAAATCCAAGATTACAAGCATCGCCGATTGAAAAATCAATGTTACCGTATTTTTTTCGCGCCAAATTTATTAATTTCTCGTTTATATCAACACCGATAACATCATAGCCCGAATTCTTGAGAATCTTAGTTGTCCGGCCAGCGCCGCATCCCAAATCCAAAATCTTCATTCCCGGCTGAAAATATTTTTCTACCGCGCTTTTTTCATAATCTTTGAGATAGGGACGATAATGTTCTTTAAGGTATGTCTCGGAAGAAAAAGAATTATAATTTATTTTTTCAAATCGGTTCATGATATTAAAAATTGATCAAAAATTTAACAAAATACAAATATGGAAGCCAGATTTTTTCCGGCAACATAAACACGATTTTTTTTCCATATTCGTTCTGCGAGATCTTCATATTTAGAAACACGAAAAAGGCCGACAATAAATCATTAGGACGCCAACGATTATATTTCTCTTGCGTAAAAGGAATTTTATATCCGAATATTTTTCCAACTATGGAGCGAGCATTGATGTGTTTATGATAAATCAATGACCTCTTCTGGGCTTGAAAAATTTCTGCCGGATCAACTTCTTGGACAGCTAACTGCCCGGCTGAGATTATTTTTTTAAAATCAACTAACATTTTATCAGATCGGACAATAATCGCATTGCGTTTGATTTTTTGTTTTTTCATTTTCCTATTCCAAATGTCCCCCAGACTAACATCGGCTTTCTCCGCCGTATGGTCGGAGCAAAAGAGGCATTTTTCGGCAGAACAGAAAAACAAATTCTGGTAGGTGCTGAATTTTTTGAAGCTCATTGATTTGGCTGTCCCATCCTTAAACACAATTTTGCTTCGGCCGCGCCAATGCCCATGCCTAAAAATAAATTTCTTAATATCTGATATAATAATTTTATTCTTGGCCAGCACTCTATTAATCAGCTCCGGTTTAGAAACATGTCCGCAAAAAAGACCGACTAGGCAATATATTTTTCTATTCAGCTCCTGATCTTTCTCCATCAATAATCTCAAAACGCGTGCCTGGCAAGGCAACGAGACTACCGCCACGGGACCATCAAATCTCTTAACATCGTCCAAAATCTTAAAAAAATCAAAATCCATATAAACACTGCTCCGAGCGTCCATAATTTGTTCCGGAGTGGTGGCAATAAAATTACTCGCCCGCACTGTCTCTCCGTCAATAAATGTTTTGGCGACCACTGCTCCTTTTATTTCTCCGGCCGCCAATAAATTCAAAAGTATGGCCGTGACCGACCCACCGGATGCCGAGCCGTCTCTGATATTTTCATCAACCGCGTAACCGAAATAGCATTTCTTATGTTTTCCCAGATAATAATTCATCTTATTTGAATAATGATCGGAAAATGTCAGGTATTCCAAATATTCCTTCGAAGAATTAATCGCCGCCGGCAGCAATTGCTCGATTTTTTTTCTAACCTCCGACCCGTTTGCTTCCAGAGTGTTAAACTTATCAATCAGACGAGGCAGAACTGAATCCTTATAATCCAAACAATAATTCTTCATCTCAAACATATCCAAAACTTCCAAATACTTGTGCCCCCAACCGCAAACAAGGACCGGAACCTTCGTCGACAAAGCCGATATCATGGAATGAAAACGAGAGGACAGAAAAAAATCGCACCAACCGGTCAAGATTCTCAACTCTCCAGCCGTTAAATCCTCGTCAATAAATCTGGCCGACTCTTTACGCGCCACTTGCTCATATATTTCTTGACAAATAATTAGATCAGCCCTGGGGTTCAGAATTAAAAAAAATATCTTTTTAAATAAATTTTTCTGTTCCTTGCTCTTGTTTTTGGAGAAGCTATGAGGAAGAATTAAAACATTATAATTACGATCAATCAAATAATCTATAAATTTGGCCATCTCGCGGGCGTAATCAATTCCTTCTCGCTGGCATTTTTTTTCTACTACTGAACTTGGTGAAATGCCAACAACTTTTTTATTTCCAAAAAAACTATCGCCGAACTTTTCGCGCATCTTTTTCTCTTCATCGGTTAAAATCGACATGGAAAAAGCCAGGTCAGCTCCCACTATTACGTTTTTCAATCCCAAGTCACCCAAATATTCTTTTGTTTTTTGCCCTCGCGCCACGATTAACTTTAATTTTGGTAAAAATAATTTAGCCAGAGTTCGATTGATCGGATTTTTAAAATTACCCATCGCTTGAGAACATTTTATTATATTCTTGTTCAACATGAGACCGGGCCAAATAAGCAAAACATTAAAAGGCAAGAACAGCTCACGACCGTCGGAAAAACTAATTCCGGAAAGATCCAAAATCACATCCGCTTCTTTTATTATTTTCGTTTCTTTATTTAGATAGACCCATAGTTTAAATTTGCCGAGAAACCAAGTTACGAACGCGGCCGGGAAAATTTTAAAAACCAGATTCATCGGGGCGCCAGAACAAATTTCAATATTGAACCGCGAAATAAATTGACTATCCATTTTCGGGAAAGGAGAAAAGACATAAAAAAAACTATCCGGAAATTTCCGGCTCAAATTCTCTATGGCGCTCTCCAGCATCGCTGCCGCGCCTTTATTTCCCCCAAAAGAGGCCCCCAAGCAAACGATTTTTTTCATATTTTCTAATGAATGGAATGATGAAAAGCAGCGGGATATCGGCGATTACCGTAACAACACGTGACAGTAAACTGATTAGGATAGATAGTTCTATTGAAAAAATGGGTCTCAAAAAAATCACCAACGCCCCTTCTCTTACGCCGAGGCCACTGGGGGCCAAATTAATCAAAATACCCATTAAACTGGCGATGGAAAAAATGCCCACCGTAGTGACCGCATACTTGATATTCAAATCAGTGATTGAAACGATTGTGACAAAAAATGAAAAACCGATCAAAATTCTGTTCAGGCAATAGTAAATCAAAAACACGAGGACATCCTTACTGCCCAGAAACGAACTGGTCGGAATCTCTTCTTTTTTAAAATACCTCAAACATATATTCAACGTCTTATTCAAGATGGGAGAAAAAATGAACAACACACAGGCAATCAATACTGCTGCCAGTCCAATGTAATAAAACGCGTTTAATAAATAATTGCTCAAAAAAAACGCCAATGCCGGAATACTGACAATAAAAGAGCTCAAAATAATAAATAGATTCTCATAGATAATGCTCACCGTAACGCTCTTTTTATCAATTCCCTCGCGATTGGTCAGATATATTTTAGCCAAGACGGAATTGACTTTTCCCGGTATATAGCGGCTCAACCAGGAATTGATGTGTATTTTTACCGCCGAGGACAAATTCAGGTTGCCGCCACTAATAAGATTCAATAATTTTCTCCACATAAAAGCGCCCAATGGGACAGAGGATAGCTGCAACAAAATCGCCAATAAAAATAGCCCACCATTAATTGAAAAATCAAATTCTGATATTTGCTGCCAATTCTTGATTAGCCGGCTGATTAAAATATAGATTACTATTATCGCCAATAGACCGCCGACGATTTTAGTAATAATTTTTTTTCTTTTCATAATACAAAATGCTCTCTTGATTCATTTGAACCCTCTTGATCATATTAGCTAAAAGCGCAATAGCTACCAATAAAATTCCCAAAAGCACTAGAAACCCGCCGAATACACCCCAAAATTTATAAGGAGTGAATCGGCTAAAAATAAGAAAATAGATAAAAAGAGCTATATCCATAACTGTGCCGACCAAAATAGAAACAAGACCGGCAGAACCGAAAAAAGCCATCGGTTTATAATTGACTATCGTCTGAATAATAATCCGGAGAGACTTTATGGCATAAGCGACTAAATTTCCAGCAACGCGTGATTTTCTATCTTGAAAATATTTAACTACCGAAGGCACTTCCACGATTCTCATTCCTTTAAAATAAAGATCAATCAGCGACTCTTGGGTGTAGGTGAAATTGCCAAACAGATTAATTCGCAAAATAGCTTCCCTGCCATAAGCTCTAAAACCGCAAGACACGTCATAGAAACTATTTTTGGTCAAGCCGCTAATTATCAGCGCCATTGCCTTATTGCCCCAGATCTTTGCTTTCGGCATGTTGATGGGAATAAAATCCTTATTTATAAATCTAGAAGCAATAACACAATCGGCCCGGCCAGTGAGTATCGGGTCAATGAGGCTGTTTATCTCTTTCGGCTCAAATTGACCATCGGCGTCAATATTGACAGCCAAATCAGCGCCCTGACTTAGGGCATAATCCAAACCGGTTCTAACTGCCGCCCCCACTCCTTTATTTTTCAGGTGGCGGATAACCGTCACTCCCTCCTCTTGTTGGGCCAATTCGGCTGTTCTATCTGCAGAACCGTCATCAACAACCACGATCCGGCGCTCTCCGATCCCATTGAAACTGCTTGGCAGACTCTTTATTACTTCACCAATCTTTTTTTCCTCATTAAAAGCAGGAATGATAATTACTATTTTTTTGTTATTTTGATGTTCTGTTGACATTTTTTATAAATTTATAATTAATAGAAGTTAATACTTCAAAAATAGCTTTAAATCCAAAAATGGATACTATGATGACCGCCGGCACAATGGGTAGCCAATATCTGATATTCCGGGCAGAAGAATGGAAAGAAAGATAAAACGCCAAATACGGCAAAATCCACAGCAATAGAATAAGAAAATTTTCTTTACTTCTTTTGAATACATACCAAAAAGCCAAGACGACAAATATGGAAATTAATATTAAGACAGCTGGGAGGTGCGCTATATATTTATCCAATACAGTTAAAAAATAAAAATAATTATCGGTAGTAAAGCCGAGCTTTGCTATTGTGCCGGTCTGGTATAAATAATAATCATCCTTCATTAGTCCATCCTTGCTACGTGTTTGATTAAAACCGCCAAAAGACAGCCACGAACCATGTGCTTGAATATTGTAATAAAGTTGAAGAAGAAAAACGCTCATTGATGCGCAAACAAAGTAAAAAAATTTTTTTATCTTCTTACTAAACAAGAGGCACAATCCCAACCAAGCAATAAAAATTAAATTGGTCACTCTAACCAACGCTGCCGCGCCAGTAAATACCCCAGACCAAACAGCATGGGAGGATTTTCTATTAGTCAATGCCGCCAGAGAAAAGTAAATGCCAGTATAAATTAGGAATGCCGATAAACCATCAGTCAATAGTCCTGGCAGCCACATTGCATCTATAAAGTTCCCCCAATTTTCCGTGTAAGGGCCAAGATTCAAAATATATAAAATATAGGGATAAACAACATATATCGCGCCAGCAAACGTCGCCGAAACATTGCTACCCAACAGTTTCTTCGCTATCAAGCAGACAAAAACGATGGACCCGCAATACAAAATAACGGCCAACATAATAAAGGCGACTCGGCTCAGGTTGAATATGTCATGAGCATTGGTGATGGTCATTAAGGCGGCCAAATAAAGGGGAAAGCCGACTGAAATTTGACTCTTATCCGGCTCAATTTTTAGATTGGTCAGATTTCCAGCTATTGAAAAGTATAATTCCCCATCACCTATTGCCAACTCCTTCGTATTGTCGTTATCAAACAGATTGACACTCTGCGACAGATTCGTATGAGGGATATCAAAGACTAAAAATAAAACCAGAACGATTCTCAGGACAATCAACGATGCGATCAGAGCCCAAAAAATTCTATTGGAAATATCATTTTTAAAAATCATCTTTTTAGCTTTTGAAGTAAAAAATAGATCGGAAATAGCCTGGCTCTGAATTTAAGTAGGGAATCGGAATTATAAACACTGATGCGAGGAAGATCGTGGCGATCACAATACCCGTTCACCAAAGCCGGCTCCCCGCCAAAACCGAGTTTAATGCCGCAATCTCTTGTCAATTCTCCGATCTCACCTTTTTTATTCCTCGGATAAGCGACAAATCTTAGACTGTCTGTTTGGCCAATAATCTCAGATAATATCGCTTGATTATCTAAATATTCTTTTTTCTTCTCATCACCAGACAAGTTAGCCAATTCTCTATGGGAGAAAAAGTGATTACTAATCATAAAGCCCTCGACAGCCAATTGCCTTAACTGATCGGGGGTCATTAATTTCTTATCTTGATCAATGTCGTTACTGCAAAACTCGCATCTTTGGCCGATATATTTCCCAGTAATAAAGAACACCGCGTTAAATCCATATTTTTTTAATAAAGGCCTAGCCAAATCATAATTGTCTTGAAACCCGTCATCGAAAGTTATCAAAATCCGACGGCGCGGAAACTTTTTATTACCATCCAGACATTGCAATATTTCATTCGGCATGATAGAAACATACCCATCGTTTTTTAATGTCTTTAATTGTTGTTCGAATTTTCCAGGCGAAACGGAAATTCTGCCGCCATCATCGGCGATGGAATGATATAATAAAACCGGAATTTTCCTGGTCGGAAATATCTTAGAAAAAAAAATCAAAATCCAATATAGAAAATCCATTCCCACGTAATATATAATTAATATTCAATGTCATTCTTAGCGCTGATAACTTCCACACTGCCCACCCCCGGCATTTGACTGAAAGCGGTGATAAATTTCTGCATTTCATCGTTTTTAATAAACCGAACATTAAAACTATAATCAATAAATCGGCCGCCTTCTTTGGCTGTCACACTTAGCAGATTATCGCTTTTGAGATATTGATTAAAAATCTCCCTCATCTTTTCATTGGAAAAAGATCCGGTTTCTGCGACAAATGTCAAAACAAAATCATATTTTCTAATGGAGCCGAAGTTAACCTTGGCCAAAGCATAGACAGCGGCGACGGCAAATAAAGTGGCAACGACGGCAATAAAATAATTCATTGTGCCGACCGATAAGCCAACCGCGACAACCATCAAGATAAACACAACATCTTTGGCGTCTTTAATGGCCGTCCGGAAACGAACCATGGAAAAGACACCGAAGGCGCCGAAAGCGGCGGCCAGGCTATTGCCGATTACCATGATAATCACTGTCACCAAGGTGCCAATAAAAACTAAGGCCGTGGTGAATGACTGTGAATAAGACAACCCTCGATGGGTATTTTTGTAGACAACCGCCACCAGCAAAGAAAGAGCAAAAGCCAAAACAATACTGCCAATGATAGTCATCCAATTAAAAGTGTGCGCCCCTAAGGACAAATTGAAAAAATTAGAAATCATTTTTTTGTCTTTATTTTAAAGAATAATTATTATCGTCAAAGGCCGGCACCAGACGCCTGACCGCGTTGCAATACTTGGAAAAAGCCAGGCGCTCTAACTGGTATTTTTGGATTATTTCTTGAAACCAGAACGGCAAAACATTGTTGTATTTTACCTCCAACACCACGCCCGCCGAATAAATGTTTTTCATTCGTCCGTAACTCAATAAATCTCCGGCCAACGCTGCTTTGATGTCATAATCAAAAGTGACGCGGAATTTTTTGTTGACCTTGCCAACCAACGCCTTGCGATTATAAGAAACAAAAATCTTTGGCCGCAAAACATTCCTCTTTTTAAACCAAATTAATTCCCGTAAAAAGTCATCGTCCGAATCGGTTTTTAGTAGTGACATCAACTTATCATCCAGCTTGTCTTTTGCACAATCATAGGGCTCAAGTTTTATCCGATCTTTGATAATCAGGGCGTCCTTTTTTCTTTTTATCTCCAGAAAAACCGGCGTCGAGCTCTGGATATTATTTTCATAAAAACGAAAACGCAACTTTTTTCTGTCAGCAATGCCGCTTTCCTTGTCCCAAAAACAGCCAAAATCAGGACTGTCAAAATAAAGGGATAGAACCGGATAATAGTCTCGACCAGTTCCCTTGATAAAAGGATCCCACTCCATATAATTGAGCAGGGCGGGAATAATCTTGTCGGCCTTATCTTTGGGCAGGAAATATTTGAATTCGTATCTTTGAAAATGAAGGGTGGGCTTAGCCATATAAATTACCTATTTAGACCGACCGGAATTTGTTCTTGCCGTACTCCTAACCTCTCTTGCAAGATAGCGGAATCACCCCCCGTGGCAAATAAAATATTACCATTTTCGGCCTTAATTGTAAAGTCATCCCGATCGGAGTTTTTAAATGTCGGTTCAACACTAAAATTACCGTTTTTGTCGTCGTTTTGGCTTAAATCAGAATTGAAAAAACTTATAGCGATAGTGCCATCGGTTTTGGACACTTCCTTATTTCCCCAAACAATACTATTATAGACATTGACAAAGCCATCGGGGAAAATGGCTTTTTTGAGATAACCGTTTATGCCAGCCGTTTTATTATTAATAATAACATTATTAATGACATAAACCTGCGATCCATCTTTAGCTTCTATGCCGATATTACAGCCATTCAAAACATTATTGTAAATGACTGGCCCTAACGACTTTTCACCGACACTAATGCATTTATCACCCGACTCTTCAATATAATTACTTTCTATCTTTACCCCCGACCCGCTCAAATCAATGGAATCATTTCCATTGGCGAAAAATCGATTAGAATAAATGAGGCCTTCCTTGACATAATCAAGATCTATGGCGTCGGCGCTGTTTTTTTCAAAGTAAGAATTTTTAACTGTTGCCTTGCCTTTTTTAATGTTAAGAGAATCATCGGCCTGCGCGCCAAAAAATTGACAGCCGTCAATATCAACATCCGAAAGATAAATTGACACCATGCCGCTGTAATAAACACCGTTGATATGGTCGTCGCGGCCATTCTTGAAAATCGCGTAATTGATAGAACTTTTCTGTTCCGCCTCGCTAATGCCAAAGCTGCCCCAGGCGCTACCCTGAACCGCGGCGTCAAAAATCACTGGCAACTCCGGGCGTCCGGCTACTTCAACCGGGCTATAACTAACGATGGAGATTCCCGCTGCCAAATTAATCCTAACGCCAGCGGCAATTGTCAATTTTGTCCCCTTAGGAATTATCACATCGCGATCAAAAAGATAATTTCCGGCGGCCAAATGAATTTCGCCGGAACCGCTTTTTTGGAAAACTGGGTAACGGCCAATGAATTCTTCAATCGACTGATCCACCAAAGAAAGATACTGATAGCTATCAGCGTTGATATTTTGCGTCTTTGTTTCCACATCGCCGCCAGACAGCGCGTTATTTAGTTTTATTTTAATGTCTTTTACTCCCCCGACATCTTTTATTTTTATAAAAAATCGGTAACTTTTTGGCAGATAAGCAATGGTATCAAAGACACCCGGCGTCTCAGAGTCATTAATCGCTCTTTTAGCGCTCAAAATCTGGCCAACCGAATTTGCAATAACGATATTTTCTTCTGATGTTTCCGAGGCCGCTATTAGCTTGTCGCCCGCATCAAAAACTCCGGTTTCATTGGTATCAGAATAAATTTCAAAATTAATGGGTTTCTCGAAACCCTCAATTGCCACGCTGCTAATAGAAACTTCCGGCGCCTTATCATTAGCCACATCAAAATAAGCCGGCACGCCATTCTGCCAATACACGGTTATTGATGCTCTGGCATCACTCAAAATATCCTTAACATTCCTAAAATTATCAATCAATAACTCTCGATTTTCCCGGTACATTTTGAAAATTGATCTGGTACTAACCGCCTTCTTCCAATCGGTGACCAGAGCAGCGCGGATTTCTTTGAAGGCGTCGTCATAATATCTCAAATCGTCTTCTAAATTTTCATCAGAACTGACATAATCCCACAATATTTTATTGCGCCGATAAGCAAATTCTTCCGCTAATCTCATTTTGCCATAAAAATTGCTAGTAGCGAGTTCAAGAGTAGAATTTGGTTCAAAAATACCTATGTCCCAAGGAACAAAAACAAGTTTTCCATTTTCTCTGTTGGTAAAAAACCTGATATTACGATAAACATTGTGCGGGCTATTGGCCAAGGTGCGTAATGCTTGTAAATTTAGAAATTTCTCTACATCAACTATTTTGACGATTTCCTTGGCAAAGACATCCAGCGATTCATCGCCATTAACCAAGGCAAAAAATTTATCCAATGGCGTATAATTGGAAAAAGGATCAAAAGGATTGTCGGCCTGCTTGGTATAAAGCGCCATTTCCTCAAAAGAATCAAACTCCCGGTCGGTTCTTTCCCAATTATCGTCGTAAGCAAACATATCTGTTTCATCCAAAAGCTCGTATTTGGCCAGATACTCTTTGTCCCACGGTTCATTAACAAAATAAACGCCATTATTATGGCCATTGACTTTTAAAACCGCAAAATGGCTCCACATCGGATACAAGCCAAACTTCCTAGCCCGATAATAATTCAGGTATTCCAATACTACTCCACGATCTTCGGGAATGATAAGCTTGAGGCCATCCAAGCCCTTAAATGGGCTTTTGTTATTGAAATTAATATCCCAGGATTTTTTCGGATTAGCCCAATGGTTACTGATATAGCCGCGGTAGCTCACCTTTACCTTGTACTCCTGGCCTTGATAAATAAAAGTTGCGGGGACAGACTCACGATACTCATCGGTCAAGCGGTCGCCGGAATAAGCTTCGGGCAAGTTTTCATTCAAAAATTTCAAATCTTTGCTGTCTATTTTCAATTCATAAACTGGCAAATCATTCTTGCCGAAGGCATAGACCAAATAAAAAATATCGGGAATCTTCTTGACGGCGTGGTAAGGTTCTAGGAGGACTCGGCCAAGTGGCGTCCTAATAGCGGCCATTTTCCCTTCCCTGGCTAGGACGATAAAAAATTGGCCAAAAACCAAAAATACCACCAATAAAACACCGGCCAAAACAAAGCGCCAGATAACCGGCACTTGATAAAAAAATCTTCTGACAAAATAGAAATACTTTTTTATCATCTATAATTGATTTAAAATATTTTTGGCCCGCTTTTCCCAAGTATAATTTTCAACCTTATTATACGCTTTTTGGGCTTTTTTTTCAAATTCTTCCGGCTGAGCCAGAATTATCCTTATTTTTTCGGCCAAATCAGCCGGGTCATCCGGACGAACAAAGACGCAGCTATCCTCATCCAGCACCTCTTCAATGGTAGGAAGTTTTGAAGCGACAATCGGCCGACGAGCCGCCATATACTCAAACATTTTTAGAGGCGACATATAAAAAAGATAGTGCTTGACACTAGGAAAGGGCATTAGTAGGATATCAAAAGCTTGCTGATAAATCGCCAGTTGATCCTGCTCCACCTTTCCGAGAAGTTTCACCCGGCTATCAACGCCAGCCGTTTGAGCCAGCCGGTGATATTCGGCGATATCGTCTTTATTGCCACCAACAGCGACAAACAGAATATTGTCATCATCCAAAAATTTCAAGGCGGAAATAATATCCTTTATCCCCTTATCCATGCCTTTAGTCTTAAAGCTGCCGGTATAACCCAAGATCATCCGATTGAGGGGCAAGCCGATTTTGTTTCGCGCCTCCTCCGGAGATATCTCTATACCAAAAACATCCAAATCAACCGCAT
>CAZMKG010000014.1:0-12807 GCA_964567015.1 uncultured Gammaproteobacteria bacterium
TGCCATAGCCTACTTATGACTATATTATTACACATTTTCAGCAAAATGTCAAGCTTCACGTCAGATTTTACTATTTCAGTTTCTCAAATAATAATTTTAAGATATAATATATTCATATGAAAGCAGTGACATTGCATCATTTAGGCATACCTTGTTTATGCCATATAAAACAAACAACCGGAGAAATCATAAAATTGACTACGGAGTTTTTTTTGAACCCAGAGGCTTTAATTAGAATTGAACCAGGAGGAGCAGTCATCACTCCGCCGCAGCTTTATTCCACTTTTATCTATGTTGACCAAGAGTTGCTGGAAAAATTATTGGTAGATGATGGAATAAGTGTTTTTGCTTGGCCAAAGGAGACTTTTGATTTGTTATTCTCCAACCAAGTCATTATTAAGAAAAAAAAGGACGGATTATCTCAACGTATCCTTAATGTCGAAGTTTCTGGTCTGCCAAACCAAGTTTTGTTTGAAGTAACCCCTATGTGCCAATGTAATTGCGACCACTGTTATCACAAGAAAGATTTGGGAGGAGTTAGTCCTTCATTGTCAATCCTTCGTCAAAGAGTCGATAAGCTAAAAGAACTTGGTGTTGGCATATTTGAGATAACTGGAGGTGAACCCTTGTTGCAGGAATGTTTGCCGGAAATATTAAACTATATTAATGAACAAGGGCTACATTTTTATGTGGTCACTAATGGTGAGTATTTGCGCGAAGCCAGTCCAGAACTTTTATCAGCTTTAAGTAAAGGCCTCGGTTTGGCGATTAGCCTTGATGGAATAAATGAAGTCCATGATGAGGTTAGACATCGCCCAGGATTGTATAATAAATTATTAGAAGGTTTAAAGATTGTGGCTGACCATGGAATCAATATTTATTTTATTTCAACTTTGAGTAGTTATAATATTTCTTCTATTCCTGGTATGATTGCCCTGGCCGATAAATATAAAACAACTATTCATCTCCGCCCAGCCGTTAATACCGGCTCAGCTAAGGATAATAATCTCAGTTCGGATTTAAGACCGCTAATTGGGCAATATCTGTCTAACCCCTCTGTCCGTAACGGTCTTTTAAGCACTAAAAAAATAATTCCGGAGGCAAAATATTATGGTTGCGGCACAAGGAAAAGAATTTCCGTTGATTCTTATGGGAATCTATTCCCGTGTGTCATGGATCGAGATCGCAAGTTAGCCAATCTTATGGATTATAACCAAAATTCTTTAGTTGAAGATTTAGAAAAGGAAACTAGACATTTTTTAAAAAATAATAAAAAATGTTTAGATTGCGAATTTATTTCTCAGGGAAAAGAATTAAGGTGTGGGGGTGCTTGCAGATTTTCTAAATTTTATAAATCACAAATGCTATGAAAACGATAAATAACAAACGATACGAGCACCTGGCATATGTGTATGACAATCTAATGTCTAAGAAGAAATATGAGCGTTGGGGAAAGTTGATAAAGGATGTTGTTAAAAAATATGATATTAAAAAGGGCGCCGCTCTCGATGTCGCTTGCGGCACCGGAAAAATCTCTTCTTTTTTAGATTCATTGGGTTTCCAGGTGACTGGGATAGACTTATCCGCAAAAATGATTGGCGTGGCAAAAAGCAAAAAAATGCCAATCAAATTTTTGGTGGCCGACATGAGAAATTTTTCTTTGCAAAAAAAGAAATTCATTTTTGTCACTTCCTTCTATGACTCATTGAATTATTTGCTTTCCGACAAGGACATGCTGAAAACTTTTAAATCCGTTTATAGCCATTTATCTCCGGGCGGAATGTTTCTATTTGATATGAATACTCGCCAACATGTTTCAGCCGCTCAGAATTATAAGCCACAAATTAGCGAGGGGAAAGATTTTTATTCAGTTTTTTGCTATGGCGGGAAAGATAGGATTTGGACTTTAGATATTGATGTTTTTATTAAGCACAGTGGTGTTTATAAGCTTTTTCAAGAACATCATATTGAACGCGGATATAATGAATCAGATATACGGCCCCTATTAGAAAAAGCAGGTTTTTCTCTTATATTAGTACAAACCGACTATGCTATTTACGAAGATAATAAGAAGAGGCCCGGCCGTTTATATTTTTTGGCAAAAAAACAGTAATATTCCTCTTGATTTTTTAAACGTTTTGTGGTAGTATAAAGAAAGATTCTAATTTTTTAAAAATATGAAAAAAACAAAAAAAGTAGAAAAAGCCAAGCTTCAAGAAAAAGATTGGAAAATGAGTGTCAGCAGTGTTGAAAAAAGCGGTTGCTTAGTCAACTCTGACTAGTTTATTATGGCTTTTTTGGTTAGGAAACAAATATCCTGGCAACAGAAGAAAAAAATAGTAGTTGTTTATAATAATTTCAACTACTATTTTTTTAAAGATCAAACCGCCAAATGGATAAAAGATATTCTGACTGGTCGGGAAAATAATAAAATTCCCGCTGATTTTTTTGCATATCTTTTAGAGTTAAATATAATTTATGAAAACTCTTAACGGTTTTTCGCAATCAGAATTATTTGAGCTCGCTATACGCAAACCGATGATGGCTCAATTAGAATTGACTAAAAATTGTAATCAGGCTTGTTTTTTTTGTTTTCGATATTGCAATCCCTCTATAAAATTTAAAGATTTGTCTTTGAATGATTGGAAAAAAATAATTGATAAATTGATTGATTTAGGAGTTGAAGAGTTGAACCTTAGTGGCGGGGAGATTTTTTTATTTAAATATTTAGATTCACTCTTGAGCTACGCGAAGCGGAAGGGAATAAAGAGAATTATAGTTAACACCAATGGCTCAGTTTCTTTGCAGGGCCATGATTTAACCAATATTGATCAATTGGTATTCTCAGTTCATGATTTAGGAAAAAGACATGAGAAAATTATTGGCCTACCGGGTGCTTTTAGTATTTTGAAAAAAAATATAAATTATGCACTTTTTAAGAAAAAAGAAGTGGGTATTAATACCGTTGTTTCGAAAGAAAATATTGATTATTTGCCAGAGATTTATGAATTTTTTAAAAATAAAAAATTAATTTTTCATGCTTTCAATTTATTTATTGATCGAAAACATATCGCTGAAAATAATGATTGGTATCAGAAAAATATTGCCGCCTATTTGCGGTTTTTGAAAAAAATTCCCGAAGAAAGACGCAAACTCAGGCATGGTTTGCAAAATATTTTTTATGATGAAAAGAGCTTTTTTGATGCCGCTATGCCTTTACCGCATTGCGCCGCCGGCAAATATAAATTGATAATTGATTATCGGGGCGATGTTTATCCTTGTCGCTATTTTCAAGAACCGGAATATTTTTGTGGCAATATTTTGAAAGATGATGCAAATAAGATTTGGCGCCAAGGAAAAGGTTTTGAATTTTTTCGCTCTTTCGTCCGCTCTGGCCATTATCCAACTGGCTGTAAGAATTGTTTTAAAAAATATAAATGTCGCGGTGGCTGTTTAGCCTTCCGAAAAATAATTAAAAATAAATATGAAAAAGACATCAGATGTCGGATTGGGGCTGCACATTCTTGAGCTAGAAATAACAAGCCGCTGCAATTTAAATTGCCAGCATTGTTATAATCGCACGGGAAAAAATACCGACATGCCTCTTGCGCAAATCAAGAAGCTTTATAATTTTGCCGGTAAGAATAAAATTTGGACTTTTATTATTTCTGGCGGAGAAGCTTTACTTCATCCAGAATTCCCTAAAATTTTAGAAGTTTTAAAAAAGAAGCCAAAAGGTGTCCGGTTAATCTTACAAAGCAACGGTGAGCTTATCAACGAAAAAATGTTTCCTGATTTGAAAATTTTTGACTGGGTTCACCTTAGCTTCGATCTTTCCAGAGAAATAAGAAATAATGGCTGGAAAAATTTGGAGTTAGCTGAAGTTTTAAAGCAGCACGGAGTTAAGGCTTATCTTTTTGCCACCATCCACAATAAAAATAAAAATGATTTGGATAAAATGGTTAAAATGGCCAAGCAAAAAGGAATCCCAATCGGCTTTAATCTCTGCATGTCGGCTGTAAATATCGACAAAAGCTTACTCATGACAAGGGAGGATTTTTTGTTGATGGAGAAAAAGCTTTTCAAACTTAGTAAACAAAAAAGAATATTACGTTACTCCAGCCCATTGGTTTCTATTTTAGACCCTTCAAAGAAGGGGCCGTTTAAAGGTATAAAAGGCGGTTGTACGGCAGGAATTGCCGCTTGCATTGTAGCGCCAAATGGCGATGTTTATCCTTGCCCATTTTTTCGGATAAAAGCCGGTAATATAAATGAGAAAAGTCTAAGAAATATATGGCTAAATTCCGACTTACTTAATATTGTCCGAAATCGTAAAGAATATGATCAACCTTGCGCTGATTGTGACCGCCTTGCTTACTGCGGCGGTTGCCGCAACCGCGCTTATCAGAAAGATAATAATTTACGTGCTAGTGACCCGATGTGTTATAAGTTCAAATAATTATAATTAAAAATATGCAAGGCGAATTAAGCCGAATTATCACTCAAAAAAAATTTATTCTTAATGCTTTGTTTTTTGGTCCAAAAAAACCGAAGAATATTTTTATTCATGTTCATGGCTTAGCAGGGAATTTATTCAGCCATACTGATCTTTTTGAAAAAATAATTGATAAAGATACTGGCGTCTTAGCCTTTAATAATCGCGGCAGCAGTCTTTTTACTCGAGTGAAAAAAATAAATAGCCGGGCTAAAAAGGGCTATACAACTTTCACCATCGGAGCCGCTCATGAAGTTTTTATTGACTGCGTAGATGATATTGCTGGTGCGATAAAATACGCCAAGTCTTTGGGTGCAAAAAATATTTTTCTTATCGGGCATTCGACTGGCTGTCAAAAAATAATTTATTATTTATCAAAAAATCCAAAGGAAGAAATAAAAGGGGCGATATTGTTGGCGCCAATGAGCGATTATGCCGATGTTATTAACAAGAAAAATGGAAACAAATTTGCCAAAGCTTTAGCTTTTGCGAAAAAAATGTTTAAGGAAGGCAGAAAACAAGAAGTTATGCCGGCGCATATTTGGCCTTTTATGGTTGATGCCCAACGTTTTTTAAGTTTATATACTAAAGATAGCATTGAAGAGATTTTTACCTATGCTTCCGGCAAACAACCGAAAATTTTACAAAAAGTTTCTTCTCCTATCCTGGTTGTTTTAGCAGAGAAGGACGAATATAGAGACCGGCCGGTGAAAAAAATTGCTTCTTGGTTTGCTAATAATATAATTAGCAAAAAGTATTTAATTAAAATCATTAAAAATAGCAATCATAGTTTCTTTAGCCATGAATCAGAAGTCAGCAAATTGATTAAAAAATGGGCGAAAGAGATTGGTTGACATCCGTGACTTTATATTTTTTAGGAGAACCTTTGTAATTACGATTAACCCTTTTAGATCAGATTTTATTGCATGGCTTGGCTGCTATAGCTGGTTAATAGTTTTATTTGACCCTATTATTGAAAATTGCTATAATTATAATAAGTTAATAAAATAAACATAAATAAGTGCCGATAATAAATCCGCTCTATTTATGCATCTAATAATTATGAAAAAATCATTTGTCGGACCGCTAATAACCGGCATTATTGTAATGCTTGTAGCGGCGTTGTTTATCTTTGTTTTTATTACGTTAAATCGTATGGACAAAAAAATTACTGCTGTCCAACAGAGTATTGTCGATAATTCGGCAAAAACCTCTTCAATCGTTAATTTCCTTAACTCTGCCTCAAATGCCCAGACTAATAAATAAAAAAATAATAAATAATAATAAAACTATGAAAAGAGAATTAGTACTTCCTGTCATAATCGGCATCGTCATCGGTGTTTTAATTATGATTTTCTGGCAGTTTAGCGCTCGTTTAATTGCCGCTTCTAACGCTGTAGCTCAACTAGAACAAGCTACCGCTCAGAACACGACTACTATAAACCAAGTCGTTTCCTTTATTAACCAAGCTACCGGCGCAGCTAACAGCGAAACCCCGGCTCCTAAAGCTGAATAATCCCGTTTTTAAGCAAGAAAATACGATAAAAGCCCTGCCTGATAAGGCGGGGCTTTTATAATGTGCACTGGAAACTAGAATATATCTAATTTCCAGTGCACATTATTGTCTATTGTTTGAATTTTATCTTTTCACTACCTCTTTACATGATTCCTTATAATATGTATAATACATACTATAAGGAATCTTATAATATATGAATAAAGCAAGAAAAACTTACAATTTATCAGAGATAACAAAAAAAATTCTGGAATCCGACTTTATTTTGTTTAATGGAAAAACCTTAAAAGATATTTCGGGAATAAAAAATAAAGCTTCTTTTTCAACGGTGATTAATCGTTTATTGGCTAATAAAATTTTACTGCGCTTGGAGAAGAATAAATATTTAGTTAAAGACCGAGCCGCAAATTCCTTTAATTTAGCTAATTTACTTTACGGTCCCTCCTATATTTCTTTTGAAACTGCTTTAAATTTTTATGGTATTTTGTCGCAATTTCCTCATGAAGTAAGTTCGGCAACTTTGAAAAAAACCGTCAGTAAAAAAATAATGGGTCAGCAATACAGCTACACCCATTTAAAGCCAGAACTATTTTTTGGTTTTGTTAAGCATAATGGAATTTTAATTGCTAATCCTGAAAAAGCACTTTTGGATCAAATTTATTTGGCGCGAAAGGGCTGGAGAAAAATTAATTTGGAAGAATATGATTTTTCGATTATAAAAAAGGGGCGTTTAAAAGAGTATTATGCTCGTTTTCCGGAAATAAAACAAACACAAAAAATGTCGACGCTTATCGATAAAATTTTAAAATTATGTTAAGTCAATCAGAGCTTAATTCACTCACGAAACAATACAAAATTAATAACAGTGTTATTCTTAGAGAATATTTACAATTATTAGCTTTGCAGAAAATATATAGTTTTCCTGGTTCAGATAAGGTTATTTTTAAGGGTGGTACTTGTTTGCATTTGATTTATGGAACGCCGCGTTTTTCCGAGGATTTGGATTTTACGGTTGAATCTTCGGAAAAAGATTTTTTAGAATTTATTAAATTGCCATTTAAAGAACTGGAAAATGAAAATAATTGCAGTATCAAAGAGAAAAAAACTATCGCCGGTAAGAGCTTTTTATTGACGGCTAAAAGCGATTTGATTTCCGGACCGGTATTTATTAAATTTGACTTTTCTTTTCGGGAAAAAATTCTTGACCCGCAAAAAAAGATTATTGATACGGCTTATCCGATTTTATTTAATGGTTACATTAATTGTTTATCGCCTGAAGAGATTGTTGCCGAGAAAATACGAGCAATTTTAAGGCGAGATCAAGGTCGTGATTATTATGACTTATGGTTTTTGCTTAGCCGCGGGATAGCTATTAAAGATAATTTTGTTCAAAAAAAATTAGCCTACTATGATTTGAAGTGGCCGGAAACTAAAAAAGAATTAAAAGAGAAGATAACTAATTTTGACATTAAAGATTTTGTCCTTGATTTAAGACCTTTTGTCCCGATTGGTGAAAGGGAAAAGCTGGCTGATTTTGGTGCCTATATCAAAGATTTTATTTTACATAAAATATAGTAGAAAATATTTATGACCAAATCTGAAGCAAAAATCAGAATTGATAAGCTTAAAGCGGAGATAAATTTACACCGCTATAATTATCATGTTTTAGACCGGGAAACAATTTCCGCGGCCGCGCTTGATAGTTTAAAAAATGAATTGTTTTTACTTGAAAACGAATATCCCGATTTAATTACTCCCGATTCGCCGACGCAGCGCGTGGCCGGAAAACCATTATCGAAATTTAAAAAAGTCACCCATTCCCAACCGATGATTTCTTTGTTCGACGCATTTTCCGAAGAGGATATGCGCTCCTGGGAAGAACGTAATGAAAATTTTTTGGGCCATAGCTTAAAAGAAGATTATTATTGTGAATTAAAGTTAGATGGGTTAGCGATAAATCTCCGCTATGAAAACGGTTTGCTTGTTGCCGGCGCGACGCGCGGCGACGGGAAAGTCGGGGAAGATGTAACCAGTAATATTCGAACGATAAATAGCATTCCGTTGAAACTGGAAATTCCAAGCGAGAAAGAATTAAAAGCGCTGGGGCTTAATAATGATGAGGCAAAAAAAGTTTTGCATTTAATTGAAGACGGCGTGATTGAAATTCGCGGTGAATCAATTATGAGCAATAAAGTTTTTGCTGAGTTGAATAAAAAATATGCTAAAGAAGGTCGCCCGGAACTGGCGAATACCCGTAATGGCGTCGCCGGTTCAATCCGCCAGCTTGATCCGAAAATAACCGCCGAAAGAAAACTGGAATTTTATGCTTATGATTTATTGCTGCGCGATAAAGCCGGAAAAATATACGAACGCGGTGAAATAATTGCCCGCCGCGACCAAGCCGATAAGCTGGCGAATCTGCTCGGGATGAAAACTTTGCGCCAGAATAGAATTTGCCATAATTTAAATGAAGTTTTTGCTTTCTACGCCGAAGTGGAGAGAAAACGCGAAGCCCTGCCGTTTGGTATTGATGGGACAGTGGTAAAAATAAACAACTTAAGAATGTGGGATGTACTCGGTATAGTCGGCAAAGCGCCGCGCTATATGATGGCTTATAAATTTTCCGCCGAACAAGCGACGACGAAGGTGGGCGATGTTATCTGGCAAGTCGGACGCACCGGCGCTCTAACGCCGACGGCCGTTTTAGAGCCGGTAAAAGTCGGCGGCGCCGTGATTAGCCGTTCAACTTTGCATAATTTTGACGAGATAAAACGGTTAGATTTGCGCCTCGGCGATACCGTAATTATCGAACGTTCCGGCGATGTAATTCCGAAAGTCGTTTCCGTTTTGAAAAATTTACGAACCGGAAAAGAAAAATATATTTCCGTGCCGAAAGAATGCCCGATGTGCGGCGGCCGCGTGGAAAAAATCGGCGATGAAGTTGCCTATCGCTGTTTAAATAAAAAATGCTACGCCGTTAATTTGCGCCAGATAACCCATTTCGTTTCTAAAGGCGCCGCCGATCTCGAAGGCTTGGGTCCGAAATTAATCGAGCAGTTTTTAACTGAAGGCATAATAAAAAACGCCGCTGATTTATATAGCATAAAAAAATCAGAATTATTAAGTCTCGAAAGATTTGCCGAGAAAAAAGCCGATAACGTTATCGCGATGATCGCTTTGCGGAAAGTTTTAGAGCTTGCGCCATTTATCTACGGGCTTGGCATCCGCCATGTCGGCGAAGAAACCGCCCAGCTTTTAGCCGGGATGATTGTCGCTCGGCGAAAGAAAAAAGATAATGAAATTTCTCTCGATGAATTGGTGGAAATTTTTTCCGGTTTTGCGGCGGAAGAACTGGAAAATTTAGAAGATATCGGTCCGATTGTTTCGGCCAGTATTTATGATTTTTGGCATAATGAACATAATCTCGAGTTGCTTAAAAAATTTAAAGAAAACGGCGTTTCATTAAGTCTAAAGAAAGCCAAGGCCTTAAACGCGGCCAGCGGAGAAAAAGCAAAATTTGCCGGAAAAAGCTTTGTTTTAACCGGGACGCTTGATAGTTTGACACGGGGGGAAGCGAAAGATAAAATAAAAGCGTTAGGCGGAAAGGTAAAAGAGAGCGTTTCGGCCGAGACGGACTATGTCGTCGTCGGCGCCGAGCCGGGCTCGAAATATGAAAAAGCCAAGAAATTAGGAGTTAAAATATTGGAGGAAAAGGAGTTTTTGGATGTTTTGGGTTAGTATTTTAAAAAAATATGCCTGTCGCTTCGCGACAAGCATATTATCTGCGCTCGCTCGGAAATGAAAATAAATTTTCACTTCTCTCGCCTCGCTTGATAATAAAAACCCCCGCAGAGCGGAGGAATTTATTATCTTACAGATTACAATTGATTGAAGAGCCTTAACATTAAAATTATTATAGCAAAATATTTTTTCAAGGTCAAATTTGTAATTAGATTCGGTTAACCGCTGTGGACCCGCGGAGAATCGAACTCCGAAGATAAAGATGTTAAGGCTTATCATGCAACCCGCCGGGCCCACAGCAATCATGATTATAGCAAATAGGTAGTGAAGAAAATTTAAAGAAAAAATAAATATAAAATAAAGTCTGTATGTCCATCACTAATGAAGAAATAAAACATATTGCCGAATTATCTCGGTTGAAATTAACGGCGGAAGAAGAAAAAAATCTTGGCAATCAGCTCGGGTCGATTTTGAAATATATCGAGAAGTTGAACGAGGTCGATACGGAAAAAGTCGAACCGACAGCGCAAGTCAGCGGCTTGTCCGATGTCCTGCGCAGCGATGATGTTAAAGATTGGGACAGGGAAGAAGTCGCGGCCGCTTTAGGGCAGGGAGAATTGGAGAACGGACAAGTTAAGGTTAAGAGAGTTTTATAAAAGTTTACATAAATAAAAACCCCCGCAGAGCGGAGGAATTTATTATCTACACCAGATGGTTGTATATTGAACCAGGACTTAACATTAAAATTATTATAACAAAATATTTTTTTAAGGTCAAATTTTGAAATTAAATTCGGTTAACCGCTGTGGACCCGCGGGGAATTGGACCCCGGAGACCAGATTGTTAAGTCCCGGCTCGCCACCTGGCCGGGCCCACAGCCATGATGATTATAGCAAATAGGCAATGAAGAAAATTTAAAGAAAAAATAAAGATAGGATAAAAAGAAAAAAGTTGTGTATAAATATATTTTATGAACTTAAACGAACTAACAATTAAAGAGGCGCGCGAAAAATTGGATGCCGGCGATATTACCTCGGTAGAATTAACCGAGGCTTGCTTGGCGGCGATAGAAAAATTAAATCCGGAGTTGAATGCCGTTTTAACCGTTTGTGAAAAGGAAGCGCTGGAAGCCGCCAAAGAAGCCGATAAAAGAATCGCTGACGGCGATAAATCACCTTTGCTCGGTATCCCATATTTATGCAAAGACAATATCATGACTAAAGGAGTAAGAACGACCGCCGCTTCCAAGATTTTGGAATTTTATGTCGCTCCTTATGACGCAACGATTATAAAAAAATTAAAAGAGGCCGGCGCCGTCCTGCTCGGGAAGACCAATCTTGATGAATTCGCTCATGGCGCTTCGACAGAAAATTCCGCTTACGGTCCGACGAAGAATCCTTTAGACATAACTCGCGTTCCGGGCGGTTCTTCGGGCGGTTCGGCCGCGGCCGTCGCCGCTAATATGTGCATTTTTGCCATCGGTTCCGATACTGGAGGTTCAATTCGACAACCGGCAAGTTTCTGCGGTATTTATGGTTTGAAAACGAGCTATGGTCGCGTCTCTCGTTTTGGTTTATTATCCATGACTTCTTCAACCGATGTTATCGGGCCGCTTGCTAAAAATGCCTACGACGCTTCAATAGTCTTAAAGACCATTGCCGGCCGCGACGAACTAGATGCCACTAGCGCCCCGGAAGAGGTTGATGATTATGAAAAAGAACTGGTATTTAATAATGTTAAGCTCAGTGATGCCAAGCCGCTTGAGGGAATGCGCGTCGGGTTGCCAACCGAATATTTTCTTGAGGGCATAAACCCGGAAATTGTCGCGCGCATTAAAGATATCGCCAAGAGAATGGAATTTGCCGGCGCGGAATTGGTTGAGATAAGTTTGCCGCATACCGAATATGGCGGACCGGTTTACTATATTATTACGCCATCGGAAATCAGTTCTAACTTAGCGCGTTTTGACGGTATCGGTTGGGGACTGGCGAAGAATGAAACAGAAAATTTGCAAGATTTTTATAAATCAAATCGCGGCGCCGGTTTCGGTCCGGAGGTTAAACGCCGAATTATGCTCGGCACTTATGCGCTGAGCGCCGGCTACTATGACGCTTATTATAAAAAAGCGCAAGCGGCCAGAACTTTAATTATCGATGATTTTAATAAAGCCTTTGAAAAGGTTGATGTAATATTGACTCCGACCACGCCGCACCCGGCTTTTAAATTAGGCGAGCAGGTTAATGATCCGCTAGCCATGTATTTGGAAGATATTTTTGCCACCGGCGCCTCGCTCGCCGGTTTGCCGGCCATGTCGATTCCGGCCGGAAATGTTAAAACTAAAGAAGGGAATGAGATGCCGATTGGCGCGCAGTTAATCGCGCCGCGTTTAAGAGAAGATTTGATATTTAAAGCCGCCGGCGCGCTGGAGAAATAAAAAATCGTATATGAGAAAAAATGAAAATTATTCAAACAAAAAATTAATTATTATTTTAGCCATTATTTTAGTAGCGGCGATTTTCCTGTCAATTTTTAACATGGTGAAAAATAATAAAAAAGACAAACAAACAACCGATAAAGTAAATGCGTTCGCCGGTGATTTAAAAGAGCAGACTTATGCCGCTTTAAAAGCGCCGACTATAAAAGACGATGATAAAATATTCGGTTCTAAAGAAGCGCCGGTCAAGATTTTTGTTTATGAAGATAGCGCTAGCGCTTATAGCGCTAAATTAGCCGATACTCTCGATAAGATTTATGCCGAAAAACCGAACGATGTCGCTATAATTGTTCGTCCGTTTATTTCTAAAAATTACCCGGAATCTAAAGAGGGCGCTTTAGCGATTGAATGCGCCGGCGATCAAGATAAATGGACCGCGATGCGAGCTTTAATATTCACCAAAGCTAAGAACGAAGAACTAAATTATGAAGAAATAGATAACTATGCCCAGCAGGTCGGGTTGGACGAGAATAAATTTTCCGCTTGCTTGACTAATCAAGAAAAATCCGCAAAAATAGAGGAGTTGAGTCTGGAGGCGGCCGGTTATGACGTAATTGGCGC
>CAZMKG010000015.1:0-11966 GCA_964567015.1 uncultured Gammaproteobacteria bacterium
AATTATAATGCCAGCAGTTCGGTCAACGGAGCGGCTTGCAATACCAATTCCGACTGCCAATCTTATAAATGCGAAGGTGTCGCCGGAGCTAAGACTTGCGTCGGCGATTACGTGACCGGTCGCTTTATTGTCAGCAATGTTTATCGGACCGTCGAATTTATTTCCGACAACGAATGCGGCGTCAACGGATGCGGCGAAAAAATTTATTGTTTGCCGGCCGGAAGCCATTTGACCGTAAAGATTAAGACGGCCGATTTAAAGAGCTGTTCGACCGATAGCGATTGCGCGGCTTTCAATCCATATAAGATTTGTTCTTCGACCGCCTTGGGCTATAAGACTTGCCAGAACGGCGACGGCAATAATTATCCGGCGGCCAATGCCGGCATCAACGGGATGATTGATTTAGCCTTCAATTCTTTTGATGGCGATCGCAATGTCGTTTCCGACGGACCGTTAAATTTTTATGATGATAATTTTGACGCCGAAGCGAATAAGAACAATAAAGACAGTTATCGTTTCTCCTTTTATGTTAATAATACAATCAATTTAACGCCGCCTCGGATTGAATCGATAATGCCGGCGCAAGGACTAACGGGCGTAAACTTAGCCGATCCGATCAAGATAACTTGGAATACATTAATGATGAACAGCACTTTGACGACCGGAACCCGCTCGATGAATAGCGGACTGGGAGCGTTTGATCATAAATTGATAAATTTATGGAGCTTAACAAGCAAGGCCGTCGGTTATTGGGTTAGAAATGAAAATATTGATACCGCAACCGATTTGCGCCCTCTCGACGGCGAGCCCGATAAAACGATTTCCTGGGTTGAACATACGCCTCTTTTAGAATCGATGTCTTATTATGTCCAAGCCGGTTCGGGAATCAGAGATATTTATCAAAATTGTTTCAAGCCGAGCGCCGGAGTTTCTTGTATCGCGTCGGATACCAATCCGTCCTGCTGTTTCGGAATCGCGACCAGCACCTTGGGAGCTGACGGCAATTGTCAATAAATTAGACGAATAAAAAAGATGAACAAAAAAAATGTTAAAAAATATATTTTCGCCCTCTGTCTTCTCGGCGTTTTGTTTGCCGCGCGGTTTTTGCTGGCGGCTGATTTCGGCATCGGGGAAGTTGATTCCGGATTGGGAGGAACTTTAGACGGCAGCAGCGATCCGCGGACGATTGCCGCTAGAGTAATTAATATCGCTCTTGGTATTCTCGGTATTATCGCGGTTTTATTGATTGTATATGCCGGTTTTAAGTGGATGACAGCCGGCGGCGACGAAGAGAAAATTACTGACGCGAAAAAAATATTAAAAAATGGCGTAATCGGCTTGGCGATAATTTTATCGTCTTGGGCAATCGCCACTTTTATTCTAAATAAATTAGGCGGCGCGATATCCGGCAACGGCAACGGCAGCGGTTGCGTCGACGGGGCAATGAGTTCTTGCGGTTGCGGCGGTTCGATGGTTTGTTCGGGCGGTTCTTGGGGCTTTTGCGTCGGTTCGGATATTGATAATTGTTTAACGGTGCCGAAGAGCTGCGACGGAAATTCGGTTTTAGCCGGTTGCCAAGCGGTAAATCAAATTTGTTCCGAAGGTTATTTTTGCGATACTGATTGCTCCTGCCGCCAGCAAGGCGATGCCGGATCATCCTGCGACTCCGATGCCACAAACGCCAAATGCGATGCCGATAATAATCGTTGTTCGGAATATACAACTTGCAATCCGGAATCATGTCTTTGTGTTGGTTCGCCGGTGATTACCGAAGTCAGTCCGGCCGGCGGTTTTTGCGACAATAATATTAATCAACCGTGCTTAACCGATGACGATTGCGGCGCCGGCAATCTTTGCGATACCGAAACCCCCAATGGCGCCGCCAATAATTTTTTAACCGTCTCCGGGAAGAACTTCGGCGATTATATAGAAGGCTTGAGCCAAGTAATATTTTTAGGAAATAACTCTCCAAAAGTCGGTGTTTTGCCGACATCTGTAAATTCGGCTTGTGTTGATTCTTGGAGCGATAATCAAATTATTATCGCCGTTCCTGCCGGCGCCCAAACCGGTCAGATTCAAATTATAAACAAGGATAACTTATCCGATAAGACCGGCGATGAATATGGACCGAAAATAAACGATTTTGTTTCAAACAGCATCAAACGCCCCGGCCTCTGCTCCCTTGATCCGGTTACCGGCTCTTTAAGTTCCCAAGTAAATTATCAGGGAGTTAATTTATACTCCGGCACGGCTTACTTCGGAAATTATGAATCAAATGTCAGCGCTTTATACTCATCATTTTCCGACAGCAGCGGTTTGTCCGGAACGTCCACTATTCCTAACATCAAAAAAGGAGATTCCGGCAGTTTTGTCGAAACCTTGGTTTCGGGAAAAGCGCAAAAAAGCAATTTTTTGAAATTTACTAAATTGGCCGATGAAAATTCCGGCCCTTATATAAAATCATTTTCGCCTGTCGAAACTCTTGGCAACGGACAAAAAGTTTCACGCGGTCCCGTCGGGCAATATGTCACCATTATCGGTGCCGGTTTTGGCGGGGCAAGAGGCAGCAATCATGTTTATTTTGTAAGCGGCAGCAATAAAATCGAGGCATCTTATTCTTTTCCGAATATCTGCGCCAATTCCGTTTGGAACGATCACCGGATAATCGTTAAGGTTCCGGAAATGGCCGAGGATTATTATCAAATTCAAATCGCGTTAGGCGATATTGTTATTTCGACGCAAAACTTAAATCCTAATGTTTTTGAACTTAACAAAAGCTTGGCTCTGGCGCCGAGCTTATGCAAGATGGAACCCGAGCAAGGTCCGATTGATACTACGGTTACATTTTGGGGAGAGTATTTCGGCAAAGCGAATGATAGCGGTCTAGTTAAATTTTATTTCGATAAAAACGGAAGCGGAGTTATCAGCAAAGAAAAAGACGGATCGGATAAGATTGAAACAAAAGTGCCTTTAGGAACCGTGACCGGCGGAGTTAAAATTGTAAAAGATAATCGAAACAGCAATGAACTTAATTTCACTGTCGGCGATTGCAAGAGCGACAACGAATGTTCCGGAAAAATTTGCTGCCCGCAGACAACTTATAAAAAAGGCATGTGCGTCGCTTCCTTGGCGGAATGCTATAACAATATTTCCACATCGGTTTTTGAATGGAGCTTCAGCACTAATATAACGACCGACACGGGTTTGTCTTTTGACAGTTGCGCCGGTTTGTCAAAATATCTAGGGTCTTGTTATCAAGGCGCCGGCTGTCCTAATAGCCCGGGCTCCTGTTCTTCGCCGTCGACAAGCTATCAAAAAGTTGTCGGAACATGCGATATCAGCTGCCAAGACGCCCCCGGTTGCAGTGAATTTACTTGCGCTTATAACAGTGAAATCGACAAATGTGTTCAAAATAAAACAGCCGGCAAAGGCAGTTGCAGTTTTCCGACCGCTGTTAATATCCCTAAAGAAATAAAAGAAATCAATGCCGCTTCCGATCGCAACACCCCGCGAATCATGTATTGGACAGGGAAAGTTAACCAACATTGGAATTTAACAACCGGCGCTTGGGAGACTGATTCAAACGGAACTTCCGGTTCTCAAATAGATCAATTAACTTATTGTAAAAAATTCTATCCGACAACGGTGTCTGTCGTTCCTTATAAAGAAGAAACGATTAGCACGTGGCGTTCGGTCGGTAATTTCGGCAGCGCTACCGGTACGGCAATTTCTTATCGTTGCGTTTTGCCGTCCGATACTTACAGTATCGAAAAAACTTGCAATAGTTCGGGAAAATGGGAAATATCTTCGGAAGCTTCCTGTCCTTACGGTTGGACAAAGACTGGAAACAAAACTTGTATTCAAGATGGAGAGAAATGCAGTATTTGTGACGCCGGGTTGAGTTGTGAAAAAATTAACGGACAAGGCCGTTGCGTTTCCGCTAAACTTTGCTCCGCTAAAAACGCCAAATGCACCGATAATCCGGTCGCCAGCGAAGCCGACAATTGTGTCGCCACTATCGCTCCGACTTGCGAGTGTTGTTGCCGTATCGGATATGAAAAACAAGATTGTTGCGCCGGCCTCACGTGCGCCGGAAAATGTGGTTCGGATATAACTAACAATAATAATACGTATGGTTCTTGTTCCGGTTGCGCGAACGCCGGAAGTACAACCGAAGAACATGACGCCGCCTGCAATTGTTCCGGACATAATTCTAAATATTGTTCTATTAGCTCCGAGCATCCGGAAGGTATTTGTACAGATTGCGCCGGTTTAAGCGATCAGGCCAGTTGCGGCGATCATTCCTCGGCTTGCTGTTTTGATTCAAATAAAACCGCCACGACGACAGATGATTATTGCCGAGGAATAAACGGCTCGTCTGTAATCAGTAAAGATAAAAATAGCGGCAATTACGGTTATTGCGCTTATTACGGTTGTTATAGCGCCGATGCTTCTTCTTCCGGTTATCCGGAAATACCTTTAGGCGACCCTTACGCTTGCGCTTCGACCAGTCCGGTGAAAATCGGTTTCTTCAATAAAATAGATTCTTGCGCGAGCGGTTGTCCGAATGGTGTCGGAAATGATATTTGCCATATTTTTGATAATAACCAAGAAGGTTGTTCGGGAGAGACGAATTGTTGTTATGATAAGACGACTGCCAAATGTAAAACCGGAAACCAAATAAGTGCCGGCGAAAGCAAAGGCTACTGCGCTTATTATGCCTGCGAGACTCCTCCGGGCAACCCGCTGGTTTGCAGCAGCGTGCCGACGACTACCCCTATATTTTCCAGCGCTTCCGAGTGCGCTTCCGAGTGCGCCAACCCGCCTGTCGGTCCCGGTTTGGATTGCGGTCAGAATAAAGATTCAAGTTGCAGTTTCGGGTTATGTAACTCCGAGGGTTTCGCTTGCTTGCAGGATACCGGCGCCGGCGGAACCGATTCCAGTTGCGGGGCATGTTGTTGCGACCCCGGTTCAGACACCGACCCTTGTGTGAGCACCACGACGCCTAATCTACATTGCCAAGCTAACTCCGGCGCTTGTTCCGGCGCCAGCAGAGGATTGTGTTGCGGATGTTCTAAAGATAGCGATTGCGGTTCGGTTGGCACAATCGGATGCGGTTCCGATACCTGTTGCGAAGCGCGTCCGAGTATAACAGAAACATCCCCATCCGCTTCGCAAACTGATGTCTGCCGCAATGCCGCCATCAGAATCGTTTTTAACAAGAATATGGACATATCCAGTTTCAGCGATAATTTCTTATTATATGAAGAATTGACTTATGGCGAAGGAGTCTGCCCGGCAGGAACTTTTGTGGCCGACAATCGTGAACGGCAAGAAATCATCGACTCGCAAGCAAAGAATGTTTTTGTCCGTCTTTGGAAAACGCTAAGTTCCGGCGTCGGCCGTTTGTTCGGTAATCATAGTACGTCGGTTTTGGCCGAAGCTCCGTCAGCCGATAAATTATATTGCCGCGTTCCCGGCACCGTCAGTTCGGAAAAAAACGGTTCGCAGACAGAATTGATTTTTAACCCGATGAATATTCTTTCTCCGGCGACTAAATACTACGCGGTTATAAAAGGCGATGAAAATCTTGATAGCCAGACAGGGGTTTTAAGTTCTGCCGGAATCGGAATGAACGGCCAAGGATTTAAGGATGGCGCATCGTTTACTGCAAGCGATCAGATAAAATTTAATAAAATTTCTTATAAAAATTCTTACAGTTTCCAATTTATAACTTTATCCAGCCAAGGCGCTAACGCCGGAATTTGCGCAATCGACAATATTGATATCAAACCCTCTTCATATCTTTTTAACACCACGGTTAACGATATGAATGAAAATGATCAAGACATTTCATCTCCGACCTTTGATACTGTTCGTGACAACGATAAATTGTTTACCGCCGGCGCTTATAGCTCTGACGGCCAGTTGCTCAATCCGGTAAAAGGATATTATTGGGATTGGGTTTGGTCGGTCGATAATGAAGACGCAGTCGGGGTTTCCGATGCTGTAATCGGGATGTCGAAAAATAAGAGCTTTGTTTACGCCAAATCGGGAGCGACGGACAGCGAAGCCAAGCTTAAAGCTTCTGTCGATATGTCCGCATATCGTTCCGGCGCGTGCGCGAGCGATTGTAATAAGATTTTAGTCGGCGACGAATATTACGACACTAGCGATGTTTATGTCTTTATATGTAAAAATCCTTGGCCAGCCGTTAAAGCCGACGGACTGTGGTCCCCTTGGAATGACGCGGCCGGAAATTGCGCGGCCGGAGACAGCAGTTGTGAAAGTTATAATTATAAATTCTACTATTGCCGCGATGCCGGCACAGATACGACATTGGATGATTTGCCGGCAATTTCCAATTCCCCGGTTTCAAGAGGTCTTAGCCTCTTGTGCAGTTCCGACAGGACGCCATGCGCGGTTCCCGGAGCGGTTTGCGGAGCGAGCAGCAACGGAGTCTGTCTTTCCAGTCTTTTAAAAGAAACTTATTTCTTCCGAGAAACTATTTTGTCCGGCGGCAGTATCATCAGCGCGGTCGATACGCAAAAGGGCGGAGAAATAAAGCTTAATTGGCAATCGCCGATTGATAATATTTATTCTTACAAGATATATTATTTACGCTCCGGACGCGGTTCGATGATGATTAAAGAAGTAAAAACAGCTGACGCTTGCGCGGTAAAAGGTTCGGTCTATGATTGTAATTCAACAATCGGCGGCTTAGTTAATGATCAATCTTATATTTTTAAGCTGACGGTTATTTCCAGTAATAAGACCGAAAGCGGCTTGTCTAACGAAAAAATAGCCGTTCCAACCGATAAATTGGCGCCGGCTACGCCTTCCGGTCTTGAGGTTTCTCTTAAAGATTCCGCGCTTAATTTCTCTTGGAAGGCTAATAATGACGATACGGTTTCCTATCGCCTGTATCACGGCATTTTGTCGGGCAAATATGCGGAGTCTTTTGATTCGATCGGCACGGAAAATAGTATTTCTATTCCGATGAATAAACTTTCCGAAGGCTTTAACTATTTCGCGGTCTCCGCTATTGATGCCGCCAAGAATGAAAGCGGCAAGAGCGAGAAGAGTTATTATTTTGGTTTCGGAGACGAAGGCAATGCTATTTGGCGGCTGGCAACCAGCAGATTAGAAACACCTAAGGGGGTAGACTGTTTGGTTAAGATGGATATCGACCCCAAAAATCCTGATAACCCTATTTGCGATGAAAATACAGATTTTTCTTCCCCCGGAATTTTTGTCGGTAAGATAGACACCGCGAACACTTTTCCTTATTGTTCTGTCGCCGGTTGCGCCAAATCCGTTAATCCCAATAAATGCCAATATTTTTCCGGCAGCTGGACAAAAAATTGCTATATTCTTAATTAATATATGAAGAAAAATAAATTTATTTTTTTAGCCATCATACTGATTCTGTCGGCCGGTTTTTTCTTGGTTAGAAATTTTGTCCAAGCGAGCGATGAAAGCGATGCTATCGCCGTCCGCATAGTACCTAACCCGGAACATTACGGAATAAATAAATGGTACGAGAAGCAAGGTTTTACCGGTTCGCCGCAAGCTCTGATTGTCGACGGTTACGAAGCGATTCGCGACGGCCGCACGGTTTATGTCGGCGCCGCCAATCTCAAAGATAATTTGATTTATACGAATGTTTATTTAATATCCTATAACCAAAGCTCTTCCGATAAAACGGTTGATATTCTCGGGCAGATTATTAAAAAATGGAAATTCAATACGGATTTGGAAAATACGAGCGTTTCATCTCTTTGTTCGATTTCTTCTTTGTCTTGCCAAAAGGATGCCGATTGCGCCAGCGATCAGTTTTGCGCTTCTTCGGGAGTTGCCTCCAGTTCCTGCCAGTTGGAGACGGCAAAAAATTGCTTATTGGATAGCGATTGCCCCGACAACTTTTTTTGCGACAGCACGAAGGCGAAAGTTATTAGAGACGCAAAGAGAATAGCCATGGTCGAAGATTTAAATTCTTCGCTGGATGTCTATAAAAATTTAAATGGAGTTTACCCTAAATTGGAGTCGGGAACTTATCTGACGAATTATTCCGTTTCTGTCTGGCCAAGCTGGGAAGAAGAATTCTTATCGGGACTGGGAATAAAAAGTTTGCAGGACCCGATTAACCGTTTAGGCGCTTGCCCCGGCTATGATCAGATTACTTGTTGGAATAAAGACACAAAAAAATTTGTTTACGGCCAAACGGCCGACTTAACGCTTCCGGCCGGCAGTTACGGATTTATTTATAGAACGGACGCTAAAGGCTCGAACTATAAAGTATGCTCCGTAATGGAAACCAAGAAACTCGGTTATGCTTTTTCTCCGAACAGCGCTTCTTTTTCTTCTTGCGTGGAAGACGTCGGTCTTATTTCCGGCGGGTCTTTTGCAAACACCGCCCCTAGGTTGGTTGATTTGTATTTAGACGGCGAGCCGGGAGAAGAATTTAACGGTTCGATAAAAGTTGTCGATGATGAGGGCAATCCTTTAACTTGGTCTTTGGATACCAGCGCTTCTTCATGGACAGGTTGGAGCGCCGCGCCGATTTTAAGAGACACGAACATGCCTAATGTTAAAAAGGTTTATGCTTCTAAAGCCGGCAATCCGGGAATAAACAGTATAAAACTGACGGTGTCCGACGGCCAAGGGGGAATTTTTAGCACGACGACTCCGGTTACCGTTATCAACCCCAAACCTTTCATTGAAGCGGAGGATGCGGTTTTCAGTCCCACTTCGGCCAATGATACCGTAACTTATAGTTTTTATTTGACCGACAATAATTTTGTTTCATTGGATAAAGTTAAATACTCGATAAAAGATGTCGGCGTTAATGATTTTTCTTTCACCTCCGCTATCGGATCGCGTACTTTTACGCCGGCGGGAGAGAACAGATATAAAGTCACTTACCAGATTCCTTTAGACTCCGACGTTAGTTTATTATCCGATTCCGTTAATAATTTTAAGATAACCGCTTGGGATGAATATTTTGCGGAATCAACCAAAGATATAAAGATAACACTCAAAGCATATAATCAGAACATTGTCTTTAACTGTCCTTCGACCGGGCGAATATTTTCTCCTTACTCCTGCCTTTTGGGTCCGGTAAGCCAAAATAGCCACACCTTTTCTTATTCGAGCTTAACCGCCTTGCCCGCCGGTTTATCGATAAAAACCGTTTCTTCCCAGGCGTATTTAAGCGGCACGCCGACGGCGGCTATAGACACTAACATCGTCATTAAAATGACAAATGAATATTCTTTATCAACCTCCTCTTCGTTTCCGTTAAAAATAAATAGTTATTGCGGCGACGGCGTTAAGCAATGGCCGAATACGGAGGGTCGTGGCGGAATATATAATGACGGTTACGAAAGCTGCGACGGTGAACAAGGAATAGCGACTACGGCCGCTTCCAGCAGTATTGATTTTCAATATGGCTGCGCGTCGGGAACTGGCGCGGCCACTCCTTATCCGATTTTAACTAATGATTATTGTATATATAAATCTCCGACTAATGGCGGCGGCTATTGCGGCGACGGTTATTGCCAGCTTAAAGTCGGCGATCGGCAGATGGAAAACGGTTGTAATTGTCCGTCAGATTGTTTAGGCACGATGTCTTGTTGCGGCGACGGAATTTGCACTCAGACACTAAACGGCGAACCGGCCGAAAACGCTTGTAATTGCGCGCAGGATTGTTTAGGCACAATGTCTTGTTGCGGCGACGGTCAAGTGACCGGCGACGAAGTTTGCGATTCGGCGTCAACCGAAGCATGCTCCGGCACTTTTAGCGAAGGCTTGCCTTCATATTGCGCGAATATCCCGACGTCCGGCGTGCGCCAGTGCAATTCCGATTGCACCGCTTTCGGCGCTTGCCAGTTATCCGAACCGTTGTTTGTCGCAAAGACTTATAACGCCGGCTGCAGTTACGGCACCGATTATCCGGCTGATTATGCTTGTTGCGAATTAGTTTCTTGCGGACCGGATAATTGTAATTGTTGCGGACGAGCGGAGGGAGCCAGTGTTTCTACCGGGTATACGTTTAAAGCCGGTTTATCGCCTTGCGAGGGAGAACACAGCACCTGGGAGGCTGATCATCTTCCGGGAGAAGCGCTAAGTTGTAAAATTTCTCAGAGTAATACCAATAAAAAAAATTGGGAAATTTCGACTAACCATGCTATCGCCAGATATCGTTGTTGGCGATAATAATCAGGGAATATGAAAAAAAAATATTTAATAATTTTTTTGGCTCTAGTTCTGGTTTTTGTTTTGGTGTCTTTTTTAGTTTTTAAAATCGGGAGAAAAAATAATACGGATAATAATGCCGAGATTATAGATAAACCCGTTTCAACCTCGACAACTTTAAATCAGGCATCGACAACAAACCAGGCATCGACAACCGCCAACCAAGATTCGACAACCGCCAACCAAGATTCGACAACGGCAGATAAAGCATCGACGACTCCGAGTTCAAATATCGCCGGCGATGAAAAGCCCGTAGACATTGAAGCGGTTAATAAAAAAATTGCGGCCTATCGGCCGGAGATTGCCGGTGAAAAGCTCGGTTCCTTTTCGGAAATAGCGGCTAAAGGAGATATGTCCGCCTGCGAGAGCCTAGCGGCCGGCGAAGCGGATAATTGTAAATATTATTTTTCGGTTTATAAGAATGAAGACGGGTTCTGCGGCGATATCGAAACCGAATCATTAAAATCTGATTGTTATAAAAAATTAATATCCGAAAACTTGGCGGATAAAATCGAGATTTGCCGACAAACATCGGATGTCGCGGTAAAAGGCGATTGTCTTAAATCTGTTTTTTGGGGAAATGAAACTACAGATTCTTGCGCCATGTTTACCGATAGCGCCGTTCGCCAAATTTGCGCCGACGCGGTAAATTTAAAAAATATTTTAGCCGATAACGAGAATAATTGTTTAAAAATAAAAGACTCCTCCCTTAAAACATTGTGCGACCAGCATTTTATCCCCGGAGATTTTGATAAAGACGGATTATCGGATGCCGATGAAGATAAAATCGGCACCAATCCCTACTCCGACGATACGGATGGAGACGGTTATAAAGACAAGTCGGAGATAGATCAAGGCTATAATCCTTGCGGCGCCGGCGCGATGCCTTCCGCGGAAAAACTACTAGAAGCATGCGCGGCCTTAAAAAAATAAATTTATTTATATGAGTTTTGGATTAAAGTTGGACAAAAAGAAAATAATTATCATTTCCGCGGTCGGTATATTATTGCTCGCGGCTATTCTTTTGATAGTATTTTTTGTAAAAAAAAACGAGCCGCTTCCGGAAATTAAATCAATCGACAAGAACGGTTTTACTCCCGATATTTTAAATGTAGAAGAAAAGACAAAACTGGGCATACCGGTCGAGGCTAAGATACAAGCGATGACGCGCGATGAAAACGGAGAGGTTACGGTTTATAAGATTATAAAGAACGATTCGGACATTATTGACCCGGAAAAAGTGGAGTCGATTAATCTGCGGGAAACGGAGCGCTAGCCAATAAAGAGATTATTCGTTATAATTTAAGTAATTAATCAATTTTAATAAAAGATATTATGTTCAACGATCTTAATAATCAAACAAATCCCAATCGGCAAGAGGTCGATGATATTTTTGCGGAAACGGATAAACCGGCCGCAAGCGGAGCTCAAGCGGATATTCAAATTCGCAATGTCGGCTTGGCGTCTATGGGCGGCGGCGAGACGGAAGCGGGAGATGGCCAGGATGCCGGCAAGCGCAACTATTTAAAGTTGGTAATTATAATAACTTTATCATTGGCAATCATCGGCGCCGCTTATTTAGTTTATTCTAAATTTCTAAAAGGAAGCGGAGATTTTAATTCAGAGCCGGTTAGCACCAATAAGGGAACCGAAGTTGCCACCGTCGACTCTAAGGAAAATGCAACAAAAACGGAAGGTACCGCTTCAGA
>CAZMKG010000016.1:0-11264 GCA_964567015.1 uncultured Gammaproteobacteria bacterium
CTTTCTTAGCAGCCGGTTTCTTTACGGCTTTCTTTACAGCTTTCTTAGCAGCCGGTTTCTTTACGGCTTTCTTCACCACTTTTTTTGCAGCTTTCTTTTTCATAAACTCACCCCCTCTCTTAAGTAAATTAACTTTTAAAATTTAATTTGAGAGATAGAAATTTTTTTAAAAAAATAATTTCTATCTTCTACAATAATTATACAACTTATAAAATTAAGTAGCAATACTTTTTCCATATTTTTCCCCAAAAAAATTTTTGGCGCCAAAAAAAATCCCCGGCCGATTCCAAGGCCAAGGATTTTTTAAAATTTATTTTTTCCGGACGCGATATTTTTTTATCCGTCCGTTATCTTTTCTTCTCTAGATTTGCGCGCGGAAGAATTTTTCCAGTTCCGAGATTTTTATTCTCTCCTGTTTCATCGTGTCGCGATCGCGAACAGTGACTTCGCCGTTTTCCAAGCTCTCAAAATCGACGGTCACGCAATAAGGCGTGCCGATTTCGTCTTGGCGGCGATAGCGTTTGCCGATATTGCCGTTGTCATCGAATTCACAACGCCAATTCATCTTTAAAGCGTCGAATACTTCGCGCGCTTTAGCGACTAATTCCGGCTTGTTCTTCAGTAGCGGGAAGACAGCAATCTTAATCGGCGCTAATTTCGCCGGAAAAGCCAAAATCGTTCTTGTTTCGTCTTCAACTTTTTCTTCACGATAAAATTCGGTTAACGCCGCGAGGAATGTCCGGCCGACACCGGCGGAAGTCTCGACGACATGCGGGATAAATCTTTGGTTAGTGGCCGGGTCAAGATAATTTAAATCCTTGCCCGAAGCTTTGCTATGGACCGATAAGTCATAATCGCCGCGCGCATGGATTCCTTCCAGTTCTTTAAAACCGAAAGGAAACTTGTACTCGATGTCATAAGCTTCTTTCGCGTAAAAAACCAGATTTTCATGTTTGTGCCACTGTAAATTTTCCTCTTTAAAACCCAGGCCGAGATAAAACTTCCAACGGATTTCGCGCCACTGATTATAATATTCCATATCGTCGCCCGGCTTAACAAAATATTGCATCTCCATCTGCTCAAACTCGCGAGTGCGGAAAATAAATTGGCGGGCGGTAATTTCGTTTCGGAAAGCTTTTCCGATCTGAGCAATGCCAAAAGGAATTTTTACGCGCGTCGAATCCAAAACATTTTTAAAATTAACATAAATTCCCTGGCAAGTTTCTCCGCGGAGATAGGTCGGATCTTTGGACCAATCACTGGTGAAGTTTCCTAAATTGGATTGAACGAGCAAATTAAATTTCTTCCCGGGGGTGAAATCGGTCGCGCCGCAATTTGGACATTTAACTTTGCCTTTGTTGTCGTCAAATATTTTATTGATTTCTTCTTCGCTCATTTTTTCATCGGCAAAAATCCCGGCGTCTTCAAGCAAAGAATCCAAACGCAAACGGCTGTGGCACTTCCGACATTCGGTCAATGGATCGGAAAAACCTTTGACGTGACCGGACGCTTCCCAAATCCGCGGACTCATAAAAATAGAGGAATCAAGACCGACGACATCGTCGCGAAGCTGAGTCATCGCTTTCCACCATTCCCTCTTTATATTATTGGCCAATTCGACGCCATACGGTCCGAGGTCATAAACGGCCGCAAACCCGTCATAAATTTCCGAAGACGGAAAAACAAAACCGCGGCGCTTACAAAGCGAGATTATATTGTCCATCGATGTGTCCATTTCTTTTTTACTCATATATTTATTATTTTTCTGTTTATTAACCATTAATTTTACATCTCTTCAATCACTTGCATGCCTAAAAGATTAAAACCATTATTTAAAACTTGCGCAATTGCTTTAATAAGCGCCAATCGGGCACGCCGTATTTTCGGCTCCGCTTTAAGAATCTTAATCTCATGGTAATAATCATTAGACATTTGCACCAGCTCAAATAAATATTTGGCGACTTCGCTCGGATTATATTTTTCTCCGGCCGATTTAACGATTTCCGGATAACCGGCCAACTTCATTAATAATTCTTTCTCTCTTGTTTCCTTTAACTGATCCAAATCGGTTCGCCATTCAAATAATTTAACCGGTTCCTTGCGGATAATGCTTTTTAACCGAGCATAACCGTATTGTAAATAACAAGCGGTGAAGCCGTCAAATCGCAGGGCGTTATTGATGTCAAAAATAATAATCTTATCGGCGCTAACTTTAAGCATCTCAAACTTCATCGTCGAGACAGTCAGACTCCAAGCGGTTTGTTCGACTCGGCTGTCAGTCCAATCTTCGTGGCGTTTTCTTGTCTCCGTAATTAATTTCTCTTGAATTTTATTCTTTAAAAATTCATAAGTAACGACGTTGCCCGTGCGCGAAGCCATCATGCCGTCAGGCAAAGTGACAAAATCGTATCCGAGATGCCTTATCTTTTGCCTATAACCGAGAAGCTCGAATATTTTAGCCAACTGTTGAAAGTATAATCCCTGGCGGACGTCGACTATATAAATAGATTCTTGAATATTATAATTTTTAAATTTCGCCTGCGCCAGAGCAAAATCGGCCACCGGATAAAGCGCGGTACCGTCTGTCCTGATTACCGGTAAAACCGATAAGCCGTATTGTTCGAGATTGGCGATAATCGCCCCCTGGCTTTTTACCAGTTGCCCGGAAGAAATCATTTCATCGACTAATTTAAGGCCGGCATCGATATATTCGCTTTCGTAAAAGGTATGGTCGAACTTAATTCCTATCTCTTGATAAATGGAAGCAAAATAGTCTATGCTCCACCCCCTGGTTTCCTTCCATAACTCATAATATTTTCCTTGGCGGCTTTCGATAGCTTTCATCACATCGCTAATTTCTTTCTTATACTCCGGGTGTTCGGCCAATACGCGTGAAGCTTCGCTATAGCATTTTCCCAAAAGATAACCCTTGGCTTCGGGGCTAGCCTCATATTCTTTATTGCGCTCCCAATTCCAAAGAGTCTTCGCGGTAAAGATGCCGAAGTCATTAATATAAGATACCGGTATCGATTTGTAGCCGTTAGCTTTTAACAGCCGAGTAACCGCGTCGCCGTAAGAAATGTTGCGCAAATGTCCGACATGATATTCTTTGTGAGTATTGCCGTTAGAAAATTCGACCATTATCCGCGCGCCTTTTCCGCTGCCGTTAAAGCCATACTTGTCGGCTTGCTTTTTTACCCCCTTTAAGACTCGGCTTGACAAATATTTCTGATCGACAAAAAAGTTAAGATAGGGGCCGGCCGCTTTTATGTCGGAAAAATATTTTTTTAATTTACCTTTGCCTTTTAATTTTTCCGCCAATTCAACGGCTAAAACCGCCGGACTTTTTTTATTCTCCTTTGCCAGCTCAAAGCACGCCAAGCTTAAATCTCCCAAGGCGGGGTTAGGCGGATAAGAAAAAACTGCCTTTTCCAGGCCGAGTTCTTTTATAATTTTATTTTTTAGGTTTTCAATGACGGTCAACATAGAAAAATATTAAAACACCGCAACCAGCGGGCTTCTTTGTTTGGCGTTAATTATTAAATTATGTTATAATAATATCAGACTTTTATAAGTTTTTCAATTAATTTTTAAAAAAATATGTTCTCGTATCGATCAATCTTAAAGCAAGCCTGGTTAGTGGTTTGGAAACATAAATATCTTTGGTTTCTGGGTTTGTTCGCTTCTTTGGCCGTTGCCGGCGGCTCCATGGAATATCAATTCATAACCGATTCCGTAAGCCAAGGATTAATCGGCGGCTCTTACCAGAATTTGTCTAATGTCTTGGCGCTGGGCGATCTCGGCCAGCAAATATTGGCGGGGGTGGTGAATCTATTCAGCCAAAATATCATTTTAATTTTAAACGCCCTTTCCTTCTTCCTGCTTTTTCTCCTGCTTGTTTTTTTATTCGTCTGGTTGGCCATCAGCTGCCAAGCGGCTTTGGTCGATAACGTCAAACAAATATTAACCGCCAAGAGAAAAACTCCAATCTTCAGCTTTCGCGAAGGTTTAACCCATGGTTCTAAACACTTTTGGCCGGTTCTGGGTTTAAACATTTTAATTAAAGCCTGTATCTGTCTGGCTTATTTTATCGCCAGTCTGCCGTTATTGTTCTTGGTCGCCAGCGATAACTATATCTTTGTAATCGTTTACACTATTTTATTTACCATATTCGTGCCGGTAGCCGTGTCCCTTTCCTTGATAATAAAATACGCGATTTCCTACTGCGTTTTAGAAGATTATTCTTTAGTAAAGTCAATCGAAAAAGGCTGGAAATTATTTAAGAATAATTGGTTAATCAGTTTAGAGGTCGCTCTATTCCTGTTTTTTATCAGTTTCTTGGCGAGCTTCGTCGCCCTTTTAATTCTCTTTATCTTGCTTTTCCCAATTTTCTGGGTAAGCCTATCCTTCTCAATCGTCTGGCTAAGCATCGCGATTTTAATCATAGGACTGATATTTATTATCGCCTTCGGATCGATGATCACCAGTTTTCAAGTGGCCGCTTGGACAAACCTCTATTTACAACTTAAAGAAAATAAAGGTATCGCCAAACTGGAGAGAATATTCAAGAGAAAATAAATTGACCGCATATGAGCGATTTGGCTTCAATCGAAAGCTTAATCAATCCGACCGATGACGAAGAAAGCGTTGCCGGTCGTTTTGCCAAAAAGCAAAGTGAAATAAAATTAAAAGAGATAGAAAAACAAACCGAAGGCGAGGCGGCGGCTTTGGGTCTGCCTTATGTAAACCTCTCTTCTTTTCCGATAAGCCCGGAGGCTCTTATTTTAGTCCAGGAAGAAAGAGCCCGGGAAATAAAGGCGGTTTGTTTTTATTACGACGGCAAAAATCTCCGTCTCGGTTGCGTTGACCCGACTTCGGAAGTAAAAGAAGAGCTGGCGCGCTTAAACGAACAATATTTTGTCGACGGGAAGCTCTATCTTATTTCCGAGAATAGCTTAAACCGCGCTCTTGAAACTTATAAAAATATTCCGAAAGTAAAACGCTATGAAAACGGCATAGAAATCAGCGAAGAGAGCCTTGAAAAATTCAAAAACGATATCGCCAGTTATAAAAACTTAAACGAAAAAATAAACGATGTTAATATCAGCGATGTTGTTACCTTAATGCTGGCGACCGCCCTGAAAGTCGGAGCGAGCGATATCCATATCGAAGCCGAAGAAAACGGCGTTGCGGTCAGAATCAGAATCGACGGCGTCTTGCAGGAAGCGGCGACAATCAACCGCGACAAATGGAAAAAAATAATTTCCCGTTTGAAAATTTTAGCGCGAGTAAAAATTAATATCGAAAACAAGCCGCAAGACGGCCGTTATACTATTTATTTAAAGAACAAAAAAATCGATGTCCGCTGTTCATTCCTGCCGACTGCTTTCGGCGAGAGCGTCGTGATGCGCATTCTCGATTCTTCGGAAACGACTCTTGATTTAGAGGCTTTGGGCGTCCGACCGGAAATAATGCCGATTTTAAAAAAAGAAATCGCCAAGCCGAACGGCATGATTCTAACCACCGGTCCGACCGGCAGCGGTAAAACGACGACTCTTTACGCGATTTTAAATAAGCTCAACCAGCCGGGCACAAAAATCATTACCCTCGAAGACCCGATTGAATACCAACTCCCGGGAATAAACCAAAGCCAAGTCGATGAAAGACGCGGTTATACCTTTTCCGATGGATTGCGTTCTATCTTGCGCCAAGATCCGAATGTCGTGATGGTTGGAGAAATCCGCGATTTAGAAACGGCGGAAATCGCCGTCCAAGCGTCTTTAACCGGCCACTTGGTCTTATCGACTATCCACACCAACGATGCCGCCGGCGTTATCCCGCGTTTAATCGATATCGGAGTTAAACCATACTTTTTAGTACCGTCGATAAACGCCGTAATCGGACAGCGTCTTGTCAGAAAACTTTGTCCGCATTGCCGAAAAGAGCACCTGCTCGAAGCGGCCGAATCCGAAAAGGTAAATAAAATACTGGCCGTCATATCTCCGAAAGCCGGAATAAATGTCCCGGCGACTCTTCCGACTATCTATAAAGCCGGCGACGGTTGCGACCAATGTAATTTTACCGGCTACAGAGGACGACTGGGCATCGTAGAAATTTTTACGATGAACGATAATATTAAACAATTAACAATCGACAAAGCGCCGTCATTTAAAATACTCCAACAGGCGATTGAAAACGGCATGATTACCATGCTCCAAGACGGTGTTTTAAAGGCGCTTGACGGTATAACTTCTCTTGATGAAGTTTATCGCGTCATCGGCAATTTTGATTATATCGACGAACTTTACGATATTGTTATTTCCCAAACTATCGGCCGCGGTATAAAAATAAAACCGGAAGAATTCGAAACGGCCAAGGAACTAAGCCATAATATTTCCGCTGTCGCCGAAAAAGTGAAAGAAATTCCGACTTCCGAATTAATCAGTCTGGTCATGTCTCTTGCGGTTGTTAATGATGCCGGCGATATCCATATCGAACCGACAGAAAATGATGTCAGTATCCGCTTCCGTATCGACGGCGTTCTCCACGATATTTTAAAATTGCCGAAGACAAGCTACTTGCCGCTATTATCGGAGATAAAAATTTTAGCCGGAGCGCCGACTAATGTTAAGCGCGCGACTTTTGACGGACGTTTCAGCGTTTACCTCCCGGACAGAAAACTTGATTGCCGCTTATCGATTATCGCCGGCGGATACGGAGAAACTATCGTTGTCAGATTGCTCGCGACTAACGCCGCCAATCTGGATATGGAAAAACTTGGCATAACTTCAGTCGCCTATAACGCTCTGCAGCAGGCCATGAAAAAAACTCGCGGCATAATCATAACCACCGGTCCGACCGGCAGCGGTAAAACGACGACTCTTTATAGCATCTTGAATAAATTAAATAAGCCGGACGTTAAAATAATCACGGTCGAAGACCCGATCGAATATCAACTCCCGGGCGTAATGCAAACACAAATCGACGAAGAACGCGGCTATACCTTCGCTTCGGCGATGCGCTCCCTTTTACGCCAAAATCCGAACATTATGATGATCGGCGAAATTCGCGATACCGAAACCGCGAAAATTTCCATGGAAGCGTCTTTAACCGGACACTTGGTTTTGTCGACTATCCACGCCAACAGTGCCGCCGGCGCGATTTCCCGTTTTGCCGGACTCGGACTTGATAGACAAACGCTCGCTAACGCGATTGAATTTACTATCGGCCAACGTTTAGTCCGCCGTTTATGCCCATATTGCAAAAAGGAAATGGAATTAATCCCGGAAAATTTAAAACGTGTTCAAGAAGAACTCGCTAAAATAAAAAATCCAAACGTAAAGATTCCGGAAAAGCTGACTTTCTATCACGGTAGCGGTTGCGATAAATGCGGCAATATCGGATATAAAGGACGGCTCGGTTTATATGAAACCATAACCATGACGCCGGAAATCCAAAAGTTGATTCAAAAAGAAAACGTGACCGACTTTGAAATTGAACAAGCCGCCGTTAATGAAGGCACGGTAACAATGATCCAAGACGGAATATTAAAAGCCTTGGCTGGCGAAACAAGCCTCGAAGAAGTATTTAGAGTGATTTAAAATAATAAAAATTTACCGATAAAAACCAAAATTATGATTAATGACAAATTTCTTGAGCAGTTAAGAGAAGAGTATCGCGCGAACGAATCGGAAAGACGCCAAATAATCAGCGCCTCAAATAATATTTTATTTGAAGCGAAAAAAAATATCTTTGCTTTGCAAAGAGACGACTTTAAAATCGCCGAAGAAAAAATGGCGGGAATCGAAAAAGATTTAAAAAATCTAGAAAAACGTTTCGGCGCCGGACGCCTTTATAACGAAGGCGCCTATAAAGCCGCAACTGAAGAATATCTTGAAGGAAAAACTTTATACGCCGCGATTAAAAAGAAAAAAATCGAAGCGGTTAAAGATTTACATCTTAACTATGAATCATATCTGGGCGGAATCTGCGACATGATTGGCGAACTCGTCCGCTACGCGACTAACCAAGCGGCCAAAGGAAAATTTGGCGAAGTAGCTAAAATTAAAAAGGTGGCCGAAGATGTTATGGGCCAATTGATTGATTTCGATATGACCGGATATTTGCGCACTAAATACGACCAATCCCGCGGCCATTTACGCAAGCTCGAACAGATGGCTTACGAAATAAAATTGAGAAATAAAAAATAATTATGATTATCGCTGTTATTTCCGATATCCATGATAATCTGGCTTGTTTGGAAAAATGTTTAACTTGGTGCAATAAAAATAAAGTCGCTAATATTCTTTGCTGCGGGGACATCACTAACGTTGAAACTATTAATTATCTCGCCCAGAATTTTTTAGGCGAGATTTTTGTTGTGGCAGGAAACGCAGAAATTTATGAAGAGAAAGATATCATTAAATTAACCAATGTTCATTACGGCGGCGACATCAGTATTAATGAAATTGGCGGTTTAAACATCGGCCTTTGCCATCAGCCGGAAAAAATAGAAAAGATAAAAGAACTCGCGCCGTTCGGCCTTGATTTTATTTTTTACGGACATACTCATAAGCCGGGGTTGGAAAAGAAAGGCGATACTATAATTGCCAATCCAGGAACGCTTGGCGGAGTTTTTACTCAAGCGACTTTCGCTGTTTTGGATACTGACAAAAAAACTTTGGATTTAAAGATATTAGCGGATTTGAAAAGTTAGAAAATTAAATAAAAATATTTATTGTTTATAAAAAATCCCCGGCAAATGACGGGGATTTTTTGTTTGAATACAAAATTTCTTATTTAAAAAAAAGACCTTAGTTTAAATAACATTATTGTTATAAAAGCTAAGGTCAAAGGATTGAGAACTAAGATCATAAAGATCTAAGTCTCAAAATCAACTTACGAGACCTCGAACGCGAAGCCGACGCCTTTATTCCTATTACAGTCATAAGGATTGTTATAGTTAACATCCAATAAAGAACCGTTGCTATTACAACGTATACACAAGAGACCTAAATCACCATAATAATCTTTAATCGGCTCGTGAAAAGTCACGATACAAGTAAGGCCCATGGATTTAATTTCGTCATCCGAAAACATTTCATGAATAAGACAAGTAATTTCAGGATTTGGAGGTACTATTTTCCTTTTCCCAGCTTTACTACGAACTTTTTCGGCAGGGCTTTCTCTAAACACGGCGATTATATAAACGGTGCCAATTGTGGGCTTGAAATCTTTTGATAAAAGAAGTTGTTTAGCCCAATTACTAACCTTCAAACCTTGTTTTTCAAGGCGAATAATCCAATCTCTGCCGGTTGTGCCGTCAGAAACGAGTCTAATATAAATTACCCCATTTTCTTCCCACCATTTTTTTGGGGGAATTGAATCAAATCTCAGTCTCCTGGATTTGCCCTCAATAATGTCTTGCATGCCATTAATAGCATCTTCAAAAAAAATCGACCGATTTTCGATTCTTTTAACAATTTCATTTGTCTTTTTTTGTAACCCACCGATTTCTTCTGCGGTAAGTTTTCTTTTTTCGTCTCCAACAGATTTCTCCGTTCCCATGACAATAAAGTTTTTAATTTTACTGCTCTCAAATCTTTGTTGATTTTGCCGCAGTAGCAAAAGTTTTAGATTAAAACGCTTGCTACTGAGACAAAATGTTTTTTAAAGTACTAATCTTATTAAAAAACTACATCAATTTTTTCAAATACTGCCCGGTAATGCTGTCGGTAATCTTAGCCACTTCCGGCGGAGTTCCGGCGGCGACCAGTTTCCCGCCCGCTTCACCGCCATCCGGTCCTAAATCAATAATCCAATCGACCGATTTAATCACGTCTAAATTATGTTCAATAATTAAAACCGTATTTCCCTGATCAACTAGCATATTCAAAACTTTAAGTAGTCGATCAATATCGGCAAAATGCAAACCGGTTGTCGGCTCATCAAGAATATATAAAGTCTTGCCGGTCGCGCGGCGCGCTAGTTCGGTTGCTAGTTTTATTCTCTGCGCTTCCCCGCCGGAGAAAGTTGTTGCGCTTTGACCGAGTTTAATATAACCGAGACCGACTTCATCTAAAATATTTAATTTCTGGCTGATAGCCGAATGATTTTTAAAAAATTCTCTCGCTTCAGAAACCGTCATGTCCAAAACTTCAAAAATATTTTTCCCCTGATATAAAACTTCAAGGACTTTCGGTTTAAATTTCTTGCCGCCGCAAACATCGCAAGTCAGATAAACATCGGAAAGAAATTGCATCTCAACTTTAATTACGCCGTCGCCCGCACAATTCTCACAGCGACCGCCCGGAACATTAAAAGAAAAATGGCCGGCGCCCAAACCCTTAACTCGCGCTTCCGGCAGTTCGGCAAACAAATCTCGAATATAGGTAAACAAACCGGTATAGGTCGCCGGATTAGAACGCGGCGTACGGCCGATAGGCGATTGATCAATATCAATAACTTTATCAATATTTTCCAAGCCTTGAATTTCTTTATGCGCTCCCGGTTCAACTTTCGCGCGATAAAATTTACGCGTTAACGCATTAGCTAAAATATCGCTCATTAAAGTCGATTTGCCGGAACCGGAAACGCCGGTAATCGCCACTAATTTTCCGAGCGGAATCTCAACATCAATATTTTTTAAATTATGTTCGGTCGCGCCGACAATCTTAATCGCTTTGCCGCTACCCTTGCGAAATTGCTTTGGTGTTTTTATTTCCTTCTTGCCGGATAGATAGGCGCCGGTTATCGATTCGCCGCATTTTTTAATATCTTCAGGAATACCGGAAAATAAAACCCTGCCGCCGTAGTCACCGGCGCCGGGGCCGATATCAATTAACCAATCGGCGGCGAGCATCGTCGAAGCATCATGTTCAACGACAATAACCGTGTTACCGTTATCACGCAGCTCTTTTAAGGTCGCGATTAATCTATCATTATCTCTTTGATGCAGACCGATAGACGGTTCGTCGAGAATATAAAGGACACCGCTTAAAGTTGAGCCGACTTGAGAGGCCAGTCTTATTCTCTGCGCTTCACCGCCGGATAAAGTCGAAGCGCTGCGGCTAAGCGTTAAATAATCTAAACCGACGTTAGATAATAATTCTAAATTTTTAATCATTTCACGCACAATCGGTTCGACAATTTTTGTCTGACCGTTGAATGTCGCCCCGCCCTCGAGCCAGGAATTTAAAATGCCAACCAATTTCTTGATGCTTTCATTGGTAATATCAAAAATAGAATATTTCGCGATTTTTACC
>CAZMKG010000017.1:0-1348 GCA_964567015.1 uncultured Gammaproteobacteria bacterium
GCCGGCGCCTTCCCTGTCTGGCTATCACCTGTCCAGGTTAAGCTAGTTTCCGTCGCCGAAACCCATATTTCGGCTTGTCAAAAATTAGCCGCCGAATTTAGAAATGCCGGCATCCGCGTTGAAATCGACGACGCTAACGAAACTGTCGGCAATAAGATTAGAAAAGCGGTTAATGAAAAGTCTCCTTATATGCTCGTTATCGGCGACAAGGAAGTAAATTCCCCAACTCTCGCCGTCCGCGATCGCGGCGCGCAAGAAACCCGCGATATTTCTAAAGATAATTTTATTGCTGAAATTCTGGAGAAAATAAAAAATCATAATTAAAATCGGAAATTAAAACGTAAAAATATTCCGATTTTAGGTTTTTTATGTTATGATGGCAATACAAAACCTAAATTTTATCTCATGAAAAAATATAAAACTCTTATAATAATCCTGGGGATTATATTAGCTATACTGGCGCTAGCCAATCTCGGACGGCTTACCAATAAACCGGAGATGATTTTATTTTTCGGCGATACTTGTCCGCACTGTAAAAATGTCGAAGCTTATATTAATGAAAATGGCATTAAAGACAAACTGAATTTTCAAGAACTTGAAGTCTATAACAATAAAGCTAACGCCCGCCTGCTCGGTGAAAAAGCTAAACAATGCGGCCTAGATATCTCTAACGGTATCGGTGTGCCCTTTTTCTTCGACGGTCAAAATTGTATTGAAGGCGAAGATAACATAATCGATTTTTTTAAGATTAAATAAATGAAAAAATATTTTCTGTTAACCATACCGACCTTAAGTTTAATCGCCCTGCCGGTGAAAGCGGTTTGTCCGGTCTGCGTCGTCGCGGTCGGAGCAGGTTTAGGATTAAGCGAATACTTAGGCATTGATGATTCGATTGCCGGCGTTTGGATTGGCGGACTGATTGTCGGCCTTATCGCCTGGACGATAAATTGGTTTAATAAAAAAGATTATAAATTCGGCAATAAGGATGTTCGCGATATTTTAACGACGATTATTTATTACGCGATGGTTATCTGGCCATTAATGTCAAAAGATTTTATCGGGCAACCGGGAAATAAATTATTCGGCGTCGATAAGTTGGCTTTAGGAATAACGGTTGGCAGTATAGCCTTCTTAGGCGCCAACTTATGGTATAATAATATTAAGAAGAATAATGGCGGACATGCCCAGTTCCCCTTCCAAAAGGTGGCTTGGCCGGTCGGCTCATTAATTATTTTTAGTTTTGTTTTTTATTTTTTGACTAAATAGCTTGCTTATCATATTTCCTGGCTCGTCCAGGAAATCATACCGTATTTCCTGGCTCGTCCAGGAAATCATATTTCCTGGCTCG
>CAZMKG010000017.1:1448-10965 GCA_964567015.1 uncultured Gammaproteobacteria bacterium
TATTTCCTGGCTCGTCCAGGAAATCATATTTCCTGGCTCGCCTGAATACTTTAAAAAATCTTCGATTTTTAAAAGTATTCACGGCTCGCTAGTTATCCGATAGTGTTCCTGGCGTAAAAAATGAATATTAAATAACATATAAATATATGTCCGAAAATTTAATGTCTTTAAATGAGATGATCGAAAAAGTCGATCAAATGAAAAAAGATAATAAGCTGGATTTGTCGTCCGACCAGGATTTGAGTATTGCGATTATGAATTTGGTCAGTATTGAAGAGCATTTCTTTTTCACGGGCGCTAAAACCGGCAACCCGAAATATTATGATTTATTGAGTGAAATCCGAGAAATGCGCAAATCGCTTTTGAAAAAAATTATTAAAGAATATGAAGGCGAAGTCTGGTGTATTTCTAAACATCTCCTCGCCGCCAGCTACCGCTTAATGGAGGTCGGGACGAAAGCTCAAGGAAAAGGAAACAAAGAAGAAGCGCAAGAGATGTTTAAAAAATCTTATGATTTATACTCGATGTTTTGGGGATTAAATATGAAATTGATTGATTTGGGGGATGTAAAGAAAATAGACGATGACGCCCTTAATAATAAAGACGAGGAAAAGAAGGGATTTGCCGGCAGACTCGGAACTTTAGTAAAAAAAGTGATTGATTGCTGTCTTGAATAAAAAAATATTTAGACAAAGAAAAAAAGCGGTTGTCGGTTGGCAGCCGCTTTTTTGTGTTTGAAAATACAGATTTTTTTTGATAATTTTTTAAAAAAATCTATTAAAACCGCCAGTTTCCAGTCTGAGATCTTCGAAGATGTAGTCCTCCTCCTTATTCAGGATGGCATCTCTTATTTCGTCTAAGACAGATTTTTTTACTAATTTTTTCGGCCTTACCGATTCAACCAAGTTGTCTAAACGACGATTTTCATCCTCTTGTGCATCGGGATCAAAATCGGCTGATGTTACCAATTCGCGCGCAGAATGAGAGAGATGATCCGATTTTTTCTCCAGATAAAAAGAAGACAATGGGACTCCGAATTTTTTTCGGACTATACGTTTTAATTCTTTTATCTGATCTTCCGTAAACTCCAGAAGAAATAGAGGGACCGTCATCTTCTCTCCTGTTTTTCCGCTTTTAACAAAGCTCTCGTTTAACACTGGGACAAAAAAAATAAACTTACCGTCCATATTGTCTCGGATAATCTCTTCCGGGTAATACCTTACTTCTTTGTCCTCGTAAGGTAAAAGTAAACTTCGTAATCCGGGGACGGATAATATCTTATCCGGACGAATTTTTGCAATACACATTTCCGTAATTTCTTCCATTTTCTTTTCCATTTTTTATATATTTTGGGGTTGTTGTTTTTTATTATTTAAAAGGACATAAAAAATTAAATATTTTAAAAAAACATAATATTTAATTTATTAAAACATTATAATATTTATTATCTATCTTGTCAACGCACAAAATTTAATCAAATTTTAGCCGCCTTTTATAACCTTTCAACTATTATTGCGGCCTTTTCTATTTTCTTGATTTCTTCATGCGCGCCAGTCGGGTAAACGCTTATCGCCTCGAAAAGAATGCTCTCCGGATAACGGTAATCCGCGCCCCTTCTTGTCCCCGGGTCATTGGTAATAAATTCCTTGGCCGCATAATCATAACCCTTAATTAAAATCATATGAGTTAAAGGACCGGGGGCGGTAAAATAAGGATTTTTTAACTTTTGTCCGTTCATCGGTGCCAAAACTATATTTCCCTTCTCAAGCTCGCTTAAAATATCGGAAGAGCTCGCCAATGATTTAACGTTCACTTTTTCATATTCAAAATAATCTTTAAATATCCATTCAACCATATCGCTTAGGGAGACATCGCGATACTCGCCGTATTTTTCCTGTTCAAAATCGGATAGGGCGATAATTTTTTCTTCCCAATCCGCGGCAGTTGATTTCGTTCCGTTCTCTCCATTATCAACCCAAGCCATCGCCATTAAAGACACTGCTTCTTCGCAGCCGTCTTCCTGGCGCTCGTCTTTCCAGTTAGCAGTTGGCGCCTGCGGTGTAAACGGGACGGAGATATTAATATTTTTCTTAATCGGGCCTTTTTTAATCGGCGAAGAAGTGGCGAGCGAAGAGGTTGCCGCCTTATCAGAGACAAATTCATTGGAGATAAATTCAATTGTATCCGGTTCTAAGGCTCCAACTACAGTATTTCGTTTTAAATCAGCGCTTGGTTCTGTATCTTTAGGCGCGGAAACCGGAGTAATATTTTTTACATTTTCCACCGATACTGTCGGCGCGACCGCTTTCCGTCCGCAAAAAAATATAAAATACAAAACAAAGATAACGGATAATATCCCGACGGTAATTATCGCGCTTTTTTTAAAATTATTTTCTAAATTATGCTTTAACATTTTTCCCGAGATTTTTTATACGCCGATAAATAAAACGCGTTAAGAAGAAAGTGATTAAAATAATAATAACCAAACCGGCCATAAACAAACCAACGTAATTAAAATAAGACAAAAAGGGCGAAGTTTCAAAATAGACTTTTAAAGCCGGCAAATTAACGATTGTGCCCCAAATCTCTCGCGACGGAAAAGATTCTTTCCGGCCGACAACCAAAACATACTTCCCTTCATTGATTCCGTTAGATACTTTAATCGTATAAGCGCCCGGCTCCAAATTAATTGTCTTTTCCGGACCGGCAAAATAATCGTCGCCGGCAAATTCTTCGTGATAAGCCGGCCAACTGCTCTCACTTGGCTCCAACTCAACAATTGAAGTTCCATCGGCTGATAAAAGATTTGCCGAAACATCTTTAGTAATTCCGGCAACATCCGGGACTAAAGTATGAAAATAGAAAGATTGTTTGTCTTGTAAATTTATTTGATAATATTCCGGGCTACCTTTAAGGCGGCCATAAAAAGCCTGGGAAATATCGGGGTTGGAAATTATAATCGGCGCGGAACTTGGCGCCTCTTTATCATAAACCAAACGCGGATTATGGGCTAAGGCGGGGGTGGCAGCGGTTAAAAATAAAAAGAAAATTATTAAAAATAAGAGCCGATTATTTTTCATATAATTCTTATATTATTTTTTATTTTGGCTTATTTTTCTGCTTACATATTTAAAGTCTTGCGCAATTTTCCAAGCTCCCTTCTCTCGAAAAGCGGGAATATTTTGACGGCGAGCGGCATTAATTATTGCCGAGGATGATAATTTATTTACTCTCGCGTATTCAGACAAAGAAATAATCTTTTGTCCTTTAAGATAGGTGATTCTTTTAGCTAGCGATTCCATCAAGGCCAGGGCCATGATCTTTTCCATTTTTTTTGTGTCTTTTTTATCTCTATAGTTACTAAAAGCCTCATAATAATCTCTTTTTTCTCGATCGCGAATAATAATAATCGGAAGTCCTAAAAGTTGGAGTTGAAGACACACAAGAGACCGACCGATACGCCCATTGCCATCGTTAAAAGGATGAATATTTTCAAAATTCAAATGAAACCTGGCAATTTTTTCTAAAAAATATGAAGAAAAATCGCTAGTATATTCTAATAAAATTGAATCGAGCATATTCTCGATCTGTTCCGGCGGCGGCGCAATATATGTTCCGACTCGCACATATTCACCCGGCTTTCTGAAACGACCGGCAATATCATCATTAATTTCATTAATAAGCATCTTATGTAAAAATAAAATCAATTCTTTATCTATTTTTACATTTTTACTTTTGCCGTGAATATAAGAAATAACTCGAGCTAAATTTTTTGCCTCATATACTTCACGCAGAGACACATCACGCGAAACTTCCATATCAAGCAAAATTCGCTCGGTCTCTTTAAGCGTCAAAGTAGAATTTTCAATAGCATTAGAGTTATAAACACTTTCCGGAATCTCGGCATCATCAATCATGATTAAAAGAGACTCCTTGCCGACACTAAGAGTATCAAGTTCTCCCTTTAACTCATTTATTCTATTTTTTATTGGTTTAGTGATAGACATAAAATTTAAAAAATAATAACTTTGTGCTATAAGAACATTATATGCTATTAACTAAATAATGTCAATATTTAGTGAATTATTTCTAAATATGGATACTATTCACTAAATATTTACAAAAAGACGTCAAAATTTAGACGTCTTTTTTAATAAAACCCAAAATTACTAATTATTTGGCCAATTTTCCCAAATCCAATTCTTCGGTTATTCTTACAGCCGAAACAAATTCCGGCATATGGCTCACCATAATCAAAGCGCCCTCGTAATTATTAACCGCTTCGGCAATAACCGGGATATGGCGGAAATTAATATGGTTAGTCGGTTCATCAAGCACCAACAAACCTGGCTGCATTAACACTAAACGAGCAAAAGACAATAAACCTTTCTGCCCTTCGGAAAGCGCGCCGATCTTGTGCCCCATCAAATCGCCGGTGATTAAAAATCCGGCGGCAATCGAACGTAATTCCTGCTCGCCCAAGCCGTCGGCCAGCGCGTCTTTTAAAGAATCAAAAACTGTTTGCTCAAAATCGAGCGTCGAAAAATCCTGGCTATAATAACCAACTTTAACGCCCGGCAAAATCGCCTGTCCTTCCTGCTTTCCGGCCACGAGCGAACGGAGCAAAGTGCTCTTGCCGACGCCATTCGGACCGACAACCAATAATCGGTCTTTTTTATGTAAAATTTTATTTATGTCTTTAATTACCGGTTCGCCGTTAGAAATGACTTTTACTTTTTTTAAAGTGACAATGTCGCCGGCGATATCTTGAACCGGAATTTCAAAATCGCGGATAGTCCGATCGTCTTTACGAACATCGACTTTATTTTCTTCAAGCTCTTCGGTTTCTTCTTTCATCTTCTGCGCGAGCTTTCTCATCTTACCTCCCTTATGGGCGAAAAAATTAACTTTTTCCTTTCTGTCCTTAATTAGTTTTTCGAGCTGGGCATTTTCGCGCTGTTCCCTTTCGACGCGGCGTTCGATTTCTTCAACCACAGAAAAATAATCGCCGACATACATTTCGGTTTTATGGGTAAAGACATTCAAATAAATAACGCCTTCGGTAAAACAATTCAAAAAATCCGCGTCATGGGAAATAACTAAGACAGTCTTATCATACATGACTAAAAAAGTGATTAAATGATCGATACCGTCTTTGTCCAGATTATTGGTCGGCTCATCTAAAAGCAAAATATCCGGATCTTGGATAAGCGCATAAGCCAAAAGCAAGCGCGCCTGCTGGCCGCCGGACAAATCGCCGACAATCCGATCAAGCGGAATCTCGAAATTTACCGCTTCCAGGGCTTTGGCAATCCGGCTTTTAATATTTCCGGGAACCTCGTGAAAAGCGGTCGCAAAGTATTGCTCGACGTTCAAACCTAAATGTTCGCGCGCCATAGTCTGGCGAGCCGTCCCGATAGTCGCGCCTTCCGCGACGGATATCCGGCCGCTTTTCGGGGTCAGTTCTTTTTTAATAAGCCCGAAAATCGTGCTTTTGCCGGCGCCATTCTGGCCCATCAAGGTTATCTTCGCGCCGCGGCGAACGATAAAAGACGCCTCATCTAAAACCGGACGTTTATTGATGTATTCGAATTTAACTTCATCGAATCTTAAAACAACTTCACTAGCCATAGTTTCTTTCTTAAATTAATAATAACCCAGATAGGTTAACAGATTTTTTAGAAAATTAAAAGGGGTTATAAAACCGACAGCCGGCTTTTTTTCCGCCGGTAATAAAGAAGCTTGGCGGTCTCGGTAAAGACAAAATAAACCATAACGATACCGAATATCAAAGCCAAATGCTCGGGGCGCGGCGGCGCGAATCTAAATATCTTTTGTCCGAAAGCGGTAAACGGCAAAGCGACGGTCGTAAAGACAATTATCAAACTCAGCGCGATTATCGAGTTTGACGGACGTGTCGTCTTTAAGAAAAACGATTTTGTCCGAATGGAAAATACCAAGACCAGCTCGGTTAAGATGCTGGCGATAAACCAATTTGTCTGCAGAACCTCGGGGCGCATCTTAAAGAAAATAGAAAAAACCAAAAAGTCGAAAACCGTGCTTATCAACCCGAGAATAATCGCGATAACGATTATTTCATTCGCTTCGTATTTCTTCGGCGACTTCAGTTCCTTTTCATCGACGTTATCCGTGGAAATAGAAATCATCGGCGTGTCGGACAGAAGGTTAAGCAATAAAATTTGAATCGGAAGCATCGGCAAATAATCAATCATCAAAGAAGCAATCGCCACCGCGAAAAAATTTCCGAAATTCGAGGCCAGCGTCGATTTTATGTACTTTGTCGTATTGGCAAAAACACGGCGCCCTTCTCTGATACAGGCGACAATAACGGATAAATTATTCTGAAGCAAAATAATATCCGCCGCTTCGCGGGCGATATCGGACGCGCTGTTAACCACCAACGAAACGCCGGCAATCTTTAAAGCCGGAGCGTCGTTTATTCCTTCTCCCAAAAAACCGACCATATGCTTTTCCCGCAGGCTTTTGATGATATTAAATTTCTGTTCCGGAGAAACGCGGGCAAAAACTCTATAAGTTTCAAGCAGTTTTTCCCTTTTTTCTTCATTTTCTTTTGACCAGTCATCGCCGGTAATCACAAACTCCGGATTTTCAATCAAACCGATTTCGCACGCAACCGCGCCGGCCACTTCCGGACCGTCACCGGTAATAATCACTATTTTTACGCCGATTTTTTCCGCCTGCTGAATCGCTTTAACCGCGGTATCTTTAATCGGATCTTGAAAAGAGATAACGCCGGAAAACGAAAAAGGCGCCGTCATCATATCTGGCGTAATTTCTTTTGATTTTTCACTCTCGGTTAAACGACGATAAGAAACGGCGAGCGTCCGGTGGCCGAGCTTTCCTTCCGCCGCCGCGAAATCAAGCGCTTTTTTCCTATCCGCTTCACCGAGCGAACATAAAGGCAAAATACTTTCTAAGGCTCCGCGCGCAATCAAGCAAATCCCTTCCCCGTCATCTATTAAAACAACATTTTTTTTAACCTTCGGATCAAAAGGCTCTTCATCTATTTTTTTAGCCTTTTTTAAACTATCTTTAAATTTTTCGGGCAAACCATTAGCCAAAGCGATATCAAAAGCTTCGGTCATTTCTTTAAGTTCAAAAGCGGAAGCTAAATTGGCAAAATATAAAGTTTCTTCGGAATCGACTGCGCTCACATTTACGATTTCTAATTTATTTTCCGTTAGAGTCCCGGTTTTATCGCTGCATAAAACTTCGATTCCGCCCAAATCTTCAATCGCCGACAAACGTTTAACGATCACTTTCTTTTTTGCCAAACGCCTGGCGCCGCGCGCGAGCGAAAAAGTGGTCACGAGCGGCAAAGCCTCCGGAATAACGCTGATTGTCAAAGCGACCGAAAAAATAATCAATTCAAGAATATTAATACCGCCCGGTTTGATAATCAGGTGCGCGGCAAAAACTAAAATTAAAGTTAAGCCGACCAGCTTAAGGATAAATCGGGAAAAATCGGAAATCCCCTTTTCAAAGTCGCTTACCCGCCGCGATTCGCCGACTAATTTAGCGATTTGTCCAAAAGCCGTATCTTTACCGATAGCGACAACAACCGCCTTGGCTTTGCCTTTGACAATATCCGTGCCGGAAAAACATAAATTAACCGCTTGATGATAGGAAGTCGGCATCGCCGCCATTGACCCCGATTCCTTATAAACCGAACATGATTCTCCGGTCAGAATAGTTTCGTCAATAACCAAGCCATCAGCTTCGAGAATCCGCGCATCAGCCGGAACCTTGTCGCCTGTTTCCAAGAAGATAATATCTCCGACAGTTAAACCATCGGCGCTAATCCGGCTAACCGCGCCGTCGCGCAAGACAGTCGCGCGCGGCAAGGCATATTGATTAAGAAGCTGGACAGTTTTTTCCGAACGATATTCCTGCAGAAAACCTAAAATAGTATTAACGGCTAAAAACAAGAAAATCATCAAAGCATCCGTGGTTTCTCCCAAAAAGACCGTCAAGATTATCGCCCCGACAAGAAGATAAATAAAAGCGGATTTAAACTGGCGGAGAAAAATGCTCCAAGCTGACACCGCTTTTAAATTAACTTTGTTAAGGCCATATTTTGCTTCTCGCGCCGGCAGATTGTCGAAAGATAATCCGGAATCTTGATTAACATCAAGCTCGCTTAACACTTCTTTCGTCGTTCTGACAGAATATTCAAAAATTTTCATAAAAATAAGTAAAAAAAGACTAAATTAAAAAATCTTAATTTTCCTTAATAATTTATAATAATTATAACATACCGACTTTAAGATATAAATAGCGCCGCCTCTATATCTTGACAGAATTACAAAAAAAATGTAAAAAGGATATAGAACCTTTAACAATTTATTAATAATGAAAAAAATTATCACTTTTGTTTTTGTTGTTGCGTGTTTAAAAATAAATGCGCAGTCTATGTTGATACAAATAATAACGGATGTCACAGATTCGACAACGTCCGAGTTTCCTATTGGAGACTGGAGGCTACAAAATTATTCATCAAACGACGTGGTAATAACGTTCTGCGACGACGGGGTGTTAATCTGCTCCGCAGAAAGCTTAATCGCCCCTCCGGGAACACCTGCAGAAATTGAGGTTGGGAGATATTCTTTCAAAAGAGATGCGTTGATTTTAAAAATTAATAAAGAAAGATTGGTTTTTAAAATCACCAAATTATCGGAAGATAGATTTTCTTTAATATCAGCGTCCGAAGAGGATACATTGATATTTGCAAGAAAATTCTCAGAAATTGACAAATTTTTTGTCAATTACATGAAAGAAGTAAGGGTGGGCTATAAAGGCAATAATAACTATAGCCAAAATCCTTTTTTTCTGTATCAAAGACCGAAAAATATACCCTATTCAAAATGGTGCACCTATTGCCATGGCAACGGTAAATGCATTGACTGTATGGGGACGGGAGAAGACATGTTTGGTATGCCGTGCACTAATTGCAAAGGGACAGGTGAATGTCCTAATTGCGAAGGTCGAGGGCTAAACAAAAAAAAATAAAAATTATTTTTCGAGAGGTTGTATTTAAAATACAACCTCTTTTTTTATAGTCAAGATAATGCAAAATTCAAAAAATAAAAAACCTCGAAATTCTTAAACTTAATTTTAATTAAATTTTAGAAATTCGAGGTTGCGTCTTACTTCACGGTATCATTTTTATTTTCTAAAGATTCTCTCATTAGCGAATCTTTTATAATTAAAAATGATTTTTTTTCACTATCGCTTAGGCGATAATGCGGCGATTTGGTCTCACTCGTGTTTTTGAAAGCCATGTCGGTTTCAACCAAATCCATATTTGATTTGATGGCCGAGCATGTGAGTAAAACCAACAAAAATAACAAGATTTTTTTCATTTTTTATATATTTTAGTAAGTATTTCAAAATTTATTTTCAAAAAACTAAATTAATTTAAAACAAATAATAATCGATAAATATTATCCTTATAATCCGATTATGTCAAACTTTT
>CAZMKG010000018.1:0-9505 GCA_964567015.1 uncultured Gammaproteobacteria bacterium
GAATGGTGTCGTGATAGATTTGGGCCAAGGGTATGGCAAAGATAATCAATGCGCTTTTTATTTTGATTGGCCAATCGACAAAGGGCAGGCATCTAGTTTTACAGTTTTAGATAAAAATTATTCCCTTGATCGTAATTATGCTTATTATGCTCGACCGGATTATAAAGATATAATAAGAATAAATAATTCTATACCGTCTAGTTTTAGAGTGGTAGGCCAGGGATTTGCTGGCGATGAAGAAAGTATATATTTTGGCGCTCTAACCGTGCATGCTGATGTTGATACTTTTAAAGCAATCGATCCCGATGGTAATAAATGGGGTTTTAATGGTGAAGATAAAGATGCCTATTATAAAGGAACCCAAAGAACCTTAAAGTTTCTGGCTAAATAAAAGGCTATTTAGAATAAATCAAATAAAAGCGTACGGCGAAAAAAATAGACTAACTAAGTCTATTTTTTGATATAAATAAAATTATTATATTTTAACAACTCTCCAGCCGGTATCAGTCGCCTGCAGTTTTCCCTCAACGGAAAAGCCGGCGGCTTTTTTATGCCCGCCCCCGCCCCAATTACCCGCTAATTGAGCAACGTCAATATCGTCCAGATTGGTTCTTAAACTTCCTTTTACCTTCCCGTCTTCTTCGCGCAAAAATAAAGCGACGCGAACACCGGACAAACAACTAAGGAAAGAAACAATTCCGCCGAATAAATCGCCTTGAGCGTTCCTTTCTTCCGGCGTCAACAAAACCGATAATTCCTCCTCGCAGAGAGCCGAGGAAACAAAACCGGTATCGGCGTTATATTTCATATTTTCCAAGGCTTGCCCCCAAACTTTTAATGAAGAGAAACTTTTATTATGAACTGTCTTGTCAATAATCATCGGCAAGGCCGCTCCGCGCATCAACATTTCCGAAGCGACGGCCAAGGCTTCTTGGGAAGAGTTAGCATGCAAAAAATGCCCGGTATCGGTCACTAAACCGATTAAAATACAATCAGCCAAAAGTTTGGTAATAGCAATCCCGTTAGCTTTTAAAAAATGGTAAATCAATTCCGTGGTCGAAGCTTTAGCGGGATCTCTGACTTCCAGGTCGGCGCATGTTCCCTGCGGTTCGTGGTGATCAAATTCGATAATATATGGACGAGATTTTATAGAGCCTTTAGACTCGGCGGCAATCAGATTTCTGATTCTCGCCTCTAGACCGGTTCGGGAAATTGAACCGCAATCAAGAATAAGAATAACATCAAAAATTTTAAGATCATCCGGCTCTTGGGAACTGACCAAAGATTCGTTGGCGATAAAATTATAAACCCCCACCTGTTTATCGCCGGCGTAGGCGCATATTTTCGAACCGAAAGATTTTGCTACTTCCGCCATTGCCCCGATAGAGGCTAAGGCGTCCGCATCCGGCGAAGTGTGCCCGATAAGCAAAATATTTTTAGCTTTAGATATCTTCTGATAGGCTAATTGTAGTTTTAGAGTTAAATCCATCTTCATAACTGAGTCAATATTTTCACTAAATTTATAACTGACTATTTTAACCGCAAATAACAAAAAAGTCCAGACCGGGCCGAACTTTTAAAAAAACAAAATATCTTTAATTTTATTGGTTATTTACAAGTCTTCATGGACAGCCGGCTCCTCGTCAATCGAGGCGATTAAGCGCTCGATTTTGCCGGCTTCTCTTTCGGTGGCGTCAAATTCCCAAATCAAATGGGGCATGACTCTTAATTTGACTCTCTTTTTAATCAAACTGACCAATAAGCCGGTAGCGCCGGTTAGACGCCGTAAAACGGTTCCGGCTAAATTATCAGGTAAAACCGAAAAACCGACCTTGGCTTGTTTTAAATCAGGTGAACATTCAACGTGTGTAATTGTAATCAGGGCGCCTTCAAGCGCAATCTCCCGATTAACGGCTTGAGCCAGTTCCTCCAATATTAAATCGTTGATACGGTCAATTTTGGCCATATTAAATCTTGTTTATTATCCGCTCCTCTTTATAAACAACCAGAATATCATCAACGGCGATAAGCGGCTTGCCTTCATACATAATTCCGGCCTCCTGATCTTTTTCTACCGAATTAACATCTTGTTTCCCCGATTGCAAGCGAGTTAATTTTCCGGAAACAATAAAATCATTACCCCGCTTAACGTCAATCAAACTATTATTTTCCAATTTTCCGTCTAAAACTTTTCCGCCGACAATTTGGCTGTTATTTTCGGTTCTGAAAACCGCCAAAACTTTTAAGCGACCGAGTTCGACACGATTTATTTCAGGCTTAACCAATAATTGCATTTCTTCTTTTACATAACGAATCAAATCGTAAATTATCGAGAAAATTTTAACCGTTACCCGGCGCTCGCGGATAAGAATTTCAATCGCCGGAGAAATTTTAACGTTAAATCCTAAAATAACCGCGCCGGAATCTTCCGCGCGTTTTACGTCGCCTTCGGTTATATAACCCAAGCCTTTACTAATAACGCAAACTTTAACTTTTTCATTATTCAGTTTCATCAAAGACTCTTCAACCGCTTCGGCCGAACCCAAGAAATCGGTTTTAATAACTACATTAAACTTCGGCGTCTTATCGTCGGAGTTGTCTTCGCCGCTTATAGGCATAACATCAGCCGCCTGGGAAACAGTCTTTATTTTTTTAACCTTAACTTTCTCGCCTTCGCCGACATTTAAAATATCGCCGACAGCCGGAGAAATTTTTAATCCCAATATTTTCGCGGGCGTAGAAGGGCCGACCGCGGCTACTTCCTCGCCTTTATAATTTTTTAACGATTTTACTTTTCCATAAACCACCTCATTAAAACAAAGCTGATCGCCGACGCGGAGCGTCCCGTTTTGGACTAAGATAGTTGCCAGCGGTCCGGCCGCTTTATCGACATTGGACTCGATAACAGTTCCGGCGGCGCTGGCGTTTGGATTAGCCTTTAAGCTGGTGGCCTCCGTTTCGGCAACCAATAAAACCATATCCAATAAATCTTCAATGCCTGTTCCGTCTTTAGCGGAAATCGGCGCGCAGATAGTTTTTCCGCCCCAATCTTCCGGGGTTATGTTTAATTGAGTAGATAACTCCTGTTTTGTCTTATTAACATCGGCGGACGGTTTATCAATCTTGTTAATAGCTACCAGATAGGGGATTTTGGCGGCTTCAATAATTCTGAAAGCCTCAACGGTCTGCGGTTTAACGCCATCATCGGCGGCGACCACTAAAATAGCAATATCGGCGACTTTTGCGCCGCGACTGCGCATAGCGGTAAAAGCTTCATGCCCCGGGGTGTCGATAAAAGTGATAATTCGGTCTTTGCGAGTAATCTGATAAGCGCCGATATGCTGGGTAATCCCGCCCGCTTCTCCGGCGACCACATTCGTGCTGCGAATAGAATCAAGCAATTTTGTCTTACCATGATCGACGTGCCCCATAACAACGATAACCGGCGGCCGATCCTGCAAATTTTTTTCATCTTCTCCGGCTAAAATCGCTTCGAGTTTTTTGTCTTCTTTTTCATCTTCTTCTACTTTTATTTCCGCCGGCTGGACATCTAAATTTAAATTTTCGCCAATAATTAGAGCGGTATCAAAATCAATTTTCTCGTTGATGGATGTAAAAACGCCGTTTTTCATAAGTTCGGCCAAAACGCGATTGACCGGGATTCCGGCTAATTCCGCATAAGCTCGCACGGTAATAACTTTCGGCACGGCAATCGTCTTTTTTTCTTTCGGTAAAACTTCATCCTGTTTTTTTATCGCCGCCGCCGCTTTTCTAGCTTCCCATTCGCGACGCAAATACGGCCAATCCTTCATAATCTTCTTAGCCGTGTTATTATCAACTTTTATCGCCTTTTGACCGATAGCAAAACCCATCTCAGGCAATAAATCCCTGAGTTCTTGCGGGGAAATTCTTAAAATTCTAGCGAGTTCGCTGATATTCATAGGAAAATTTGTTTATATTAGTAAATTTAAGGCGTAAAAGCTTTATTTATTTCTTATCTGTTGTTTAATATTACTTCATTTTTTAATTTTAGTCAATTTTAACGGAAGGTTAACGAAAATAAAAAACACTATTTTAAACCAAGTCATAAATAGCCCTTCCCAAATCAAAAATTTAGTGCTAAAGTAAGGATGTAAGTATATAATTTATTTAATAAGCCTGTTTCTAGGAATAAGTTAGAAAAATGGAGCGCCGCGACGGTTGTCATAAAAATTATTTTCGAAGGTTATCTAATTATGTTTACTCTGAATTTTTATCTAAAATTAGTAAAAAAATCACAAGAAGCTAATAAACATATCTTCTAAAATATCACTTTTTAGCGATACTTTATTTTTCAAAACTGAATAACCCTCAATATACCACCTTTTTCCTAAAGACAGCTCTAATTTATATGGAATATCTTAGTTATGTCTTGTATGTCGTTCTTGCCTTGGGTGGTTTTTTTATTGGCTATTTATATTATAAAAAATCAGCCACTTCCAAGGTTAATAATGCGACCGAAAAGGCAGAAAAATTAATCAGCGAAGCTAAAATTAAAGAGAAAGACCTGCTCTTAAAAGCGCAGGATAAAGCTCTTAATATTATCGACGAGGCCAAAAAAGAAGAGGCTAACCGCCGTAATGAGATAAATCAGCAACAGCAAAGACTAGAACAGCGCGAGACTTCTTTTTCCCAAAAACTTTTAGACCTGCAAGAAAAACAACAAAAATTATACGATAAGGTTAATGAAGTCCAAGAGATAAAAGAAAAAATAAAAAAAGTTAAAGAAGACCAGGAAGTAAAATTGGCGGAAATCTCGAAACTCAGCCAAGAAGAAGCCAAAGACATTTTAATAAAGAAAATCGAGGAAAACTCCGCCGAAGATTTGATGGTCAGAGTTAATAAATTAGAAAGCAACGCCGAAGACACTATTAATGAAAGGGCTAAGAACATGATGGCTCTTGCCATGCAAAGATTGGTTTCTAATTATACAGTCGAGCTTACAACGACAACCGTCGATTTGCCAAGCGACGAAATGAAGGGCAGAATTATCGGCCGTGAAGGTCGAAATATTAAGGCGATTGAAAATATGACCGGGGTCGAAATTATCGTTGATGATACCCCAAACGCGATTACCGTTTCCGGATTCTCGCTAATCCGCCGCCATATCGCCAAAAAAACTTTGGATTACTTAATAAAGGACGGTCGCATCCATCCGACTAAGATTGAGGATGCCGTTGAAAATGCCAAAAAAGATATTGCCCTTGATATAAAAAAAGCCGGCGAAGAGGCGATGTATGAAGTCGGCGTAACCGGTTTTGATCCGAAGCTTGTCCAAATTCTCGGACGTTTAAAGTACCGCACCAGCTATGGTCAAAACGCTTTGCGCCACTCAATTGAAGTTGCTCATTTATCAGCTATGTTGGCTGAGGAATTGGGCGCCGATGTTACTCTAGCTAAAAAAGGCGGCTTGCTTCACGATATCGGTAAGGCGGTTGACCATGAAGTCCAAGGTAACCATACCGAAATCGGACGTGATATCGCCAAGAAATTTAACTTGCCGGCAGAAATTATCGCGCCGATAGAAACCCACCATGATGATAAACCCTCAACTTTAGTCGCCGTAATCGTTAAAGTGGCCGACGCTATTTCTTCTGCCCGACCGGGAGCCAGAAATGATAATTATGAAAATTATTTACAGCGTTTGGAAGAACTGGAAAAGATTGCTTTAACATTCGAAGGTGTTGATAAAGTCTATGCTATCCAGGCCGGACGCGAAGTTCGCGTCTTTGTCGAACCGACAGCCGTTGACGATCTTCAATCCCATAATTTGGCTAGGGATATTGCAAAAAAGATAGAAAATGAGTTAAAATATCCAGGAGAGATAAAAGTGAATGTTATCCGAGAAATGAGAGTGACGGAATACGCCCGATAAGCCAAAAATGATTTATATTATTATGTTTATTCATAAACATACAAACATATGAACAAAGCACAACTCATCGACAAAATTTATCATGATGTCGAAGGGCTAAACAAAAAACAGGCCGAAAAGATGATTGATGCCTTAACGGCAACAATTATCGAAGAGCTGAAAAACGACCGCGAAGTCACTATCGCCGGTTTCGGTACATTCTTAGCTCGCGTCCGTTATGCGCGCGGTGGTGTTAATCCGCAAAAACCGAACGAAAGAATAACTATCCCGGCAGTCAAAGTCGCAAAATTTAAAACCGGGTACCACCTAAAACAGGCTCTAAAGGGAAACAGATAAATTTTCTACGCCCTGCCGGAAAACATATTTTCTCCGGGTTCTAGGGCGTTTTGTGGCGCCCGTAGCTCAACTGGATAGAGTATTTGGCTTCGGACCAAGGGGTTGCAGGTTCGAATCCTGCCGGGCGCACAGGAAGGGTTGAAATTGATTTTATTTTATTATAGAATAGCTGAGTAGATTATCCGCCGACCGGCGGAGCCTTACTCGGAAAATGGCTGGGTAGCTCAGCTGGTTAGAGCGTAGCACTCATAACGCTAAGGTCGCGGGTTCGATCCCCGCCCCCGCCACATTAAAAGCCTCGTTAGCTCAGTTGGTAGAGCAGCTCCCTCTTAAGGAGATGGTCGCAGGTTCGAATCCTGCACGGGGCACATAGAAAAATCACCACGGTGGTGATTTTTTGTTGAAACACCGCCGAAAACGGAAACTTTTATAAGTCACTAGTTTGAGCTATAATGAACAAGGAAAAGTAAAAAGATATCTTATACAAATAACATATATTAAATGAACATTATTATTTTTGGCCCCCCGGGAGCCGGCAAAGGAACGCAAGCTAAGATAATCGCGCAAGAGAATAATTTAGTCCACCTTTCAAGCGGCGAATTGTCCCGCCAAATGTTAGGCGATAAAAAATTAGGAGAAAAGATAAAAAAATATCTTGATGCCGGACAGCTGGTCCCTAATAATATAATAATCGATATTGTCGAGAAATTTATAAAAGACAATTCTAATTGCGACGGTTTTATTTTCGACGGTTATCCGCGTAATCTCGGGCAAGCCAAGGCGCTTGATCATTTAGCCAAAAAATGGAAAACAAATATCCATTTGGTGATAAATCTAAAACTCACCGAAGAGGAAGCCTTGCGCAGAATACTGCTCCGAGCTAAAGTTTCCGGCCGCAGCGACGATAATACAAAAACCGTTGAAAATCGCTTGAGGATATACCGCGAAAGAACCGCTCCAATATTGGATTATTATCGCGACCAAGAAAAATTAAAAAATATCGACGGCTCCCGGACGATAAAACAAATCGCCAAAGAGATAAAGAGGATTATTAAAGAGTCCGGATTAACAAAAAAGAAGGCTCTTGAAAAATAATACTAAAGATTGTTCCAATAAAAAATCACCTTAGCCATTCAAGGTGATTTTTTATGAGAATTTTTTAATTCAACTACTTTTTCGTTTTATTTATTGTCTTTATTTTCTTCGACTTCTTTGCTCTTAACTTCGGCTAAAATCGCTTTGCGAATTTCCGCCGCCAATTTCTTATCGTCTTTAATCATCTTCTTGGCGGTTTCTCTGCCCGTTCCGAGCTTTATATCTCCAAAAGAGTAAGTATTGCCGTTTTTCTTAATCGTCCCATATTCGACTCCTAAATCGACTAAATCGCCGGCGACAGATATTCCTTCGTTATACATAATATCGAATTCGCAAGTCCTAAAAGGCGCCGCAACCTTATTTTTTACTACCTTTACTTTTACGCGATTACCGATAATTTTTTCTCCTTGCTTAATTTGAGCCGCGCGTCTTATTTCAATACGGATTGAAGAGTAAAATTTTAAAGCATTGCCGCCGGTCGTTGTTTCCGGATTGCCAAAGAAAACACCAATCTTGTTTCTAATCTGATTGATAAAGATAACAACAGTTTTTGTGTTGCTGATTGCGGCTGTCAGTTTGCGCAAGGCTTGACTCATCAACCGCGCCTGGAGGCCCATGTGCTGATCGCCCATATCGCCTTCGATTTCTTTTTGCGGAACCAAGGCGGCGACGCTATCAACAACGATAACATCGACGGCATTGGAACGAACAAGGGTTTCAACTATTTCTAAAGCCTGTTCGCCACTATCCGGCTGGGAAAGCAACATGTCTTTTATATTAACACCGATTTTAACGGCATAATCAGGGTCGAGCGCATGTTCGGCATCGACAAAAGCGGCGATTCCGCCGGTTTTTTGGACTTCAGCCACGATATGCTGGGCTAAAGTAGTTTTTCCGGAAGATTCCGGACCATATATTTCGATTATACGCCCGCGCGGCACGCCTCCGATTCCCGTCGCCATATCAAGCGACAGACAGCCGGTAGAAACCGCGTCTACATTAGTTCGACGGACATCGCCAAAACGCATTATCGCGCCCTCGCCGAATTTTCCGCGAATTTGCTCCATCGCGTTTAAAGCCGCTTCTTCTCTCTTATCTTTATCGCCTCCTCTTTCCTGAGTAACTTTTTTTTCTTTTTTTTCTTTTGACTTAATCATACTTTTATATCTTATATTTATTAATAATTTTATTATAGCAAACCGGTGATGATAGAATGTAAAAAAATTTATAAATTATTGCTGACTTATTTTTAAAATATTATTTACGCAAATTTTCCGGATTAGCCTTTAATCTTATGGGGTCTTTTATTTTTTATTCTAAAGACCCGTTTGTCTCCGCGGCCGCTGGCTCCTCGTCTTTTTCCAGACCGAAAATGTTTTCTCCGCCGGAGACGGAAGAAGCGGCGTCTTCGGCTTTTATCCTTTCCCACTCTTCTTTAAACTTAGAAACCACTTTTGAGAAAAATCCCGAAGTGGAATTTTCTGAATTAACAATCGGCGCAACAGAATCGGTTATTTCCGTCGCCTCCGCGGCGATATTTTTAAGATCATCAATCGCGTTTCCGGAGTCGGCGGCATTATCATTATTTGCGACATAGCCGGCAATATCCTCCGGCACGCTATCTTTAATAGTTTTTGTCCCGTCGATAATTCCCTGCCAATCGGTATTCTTTATAAAATCATCGGCCGTATCAACCATCTTATTGCCGAACCCTAAATTTCTCTCGGCGCTTGAGTTAGCTATCTCTCCCGAAGCGCCAAGAACAACGCTTATAAGTTCTTTGCCTTTCTTAAGCAATTGATTGTCTTTTATTTCTATTTGTCTTGCCTGATCGGAACTGTAAAAATAAGAAGCTAAAGAAGCAAGGGCGATGAAAACAACGGCCAGAACAATTGATTTTAATCCTTTGCGAAGACCAAGCATATGATAAATCTTAAGAATAAACAATTTTATTTTTTGGCCCGACCGCTACAACAATAACTTCTGCCGACCGGGAAAATTATCTTCGGAAAATATCTTTATCTCTCCATACTGGCCGTCAAAACCCGGTTTTATTATTAGTTCTCCGGCGCGGACGCGTTTTATCGCCGTAATTATTCGGCTGTCTATTTCTAAATCTTTTCGATCCAAATCAAGGTCCAATAATATATACAATTCCGA
>CAZMKG010000019.1:0-1510 GCA_964567015.1 uncultured Gammaproteobacteria bacterium
GAGCATCTCCATGGTAAGGAGAAGGTCACCGGTTCAATCCCGGTCAACGGCTCAGGAAGAAAAGAAGCCTAATTTTAAGATAGGCTTCTTTTTAATATTAGCCAAAATATGTTAACTTATCGAATTTGCTTATTTTTATTGACATAATTACGTAAAAGTGCTATGATAATCAGTTAAATGAGAAATTGATGCCACGGCAAAAATTGATCATTGAAAATTGAATAATAACAAAAAAAATAAAAAAAACAGAATCATGGCAAACTCAGGACAGGGTAACAACCCAGTAGGTGGAGGCAATAAATTTGCTACCCCTAAAAAAGCCTCTTATGGCTTAGAATTGACTTCTATTGTTACGGAAAATGAGATTACTCTCAGAATTCGTACCAGTAAGAATGGCAGCCCAGCTGCGCTGGAAACGATCATTCATCGTGATCGTAAAGAGGTAAGCAGAAATACTTCTGCTAGTGATGGATTTTTGGAGTATAAAACTTCATATTGTCTGTCTGATAAAAAACAAACCATTGAGTTTGAGGTGTTTCTGAAAGAATCGACTGAAAAAGCATCGGCGACGATTGAGCTGCCGGAAAAATCGGTTTCTAAAACTGATAAATCCGATAGTGATGACCCGCAGAAAGTAATTTTAGTCCGTTTGCATGACGGTAATGGTAATTTCCGAGTGTTTGTTCGTGTTCTGAAAGCCAAGGGTTATGGTTTATCTACCCCGGTAGATTTACTCACCCGGACGGAAAAGTATACGGTCAAAACAAACGAAAGAGGGGTAGCTATTTGGGATTTTCCCTGCGTTGTTGCTCCTGGAGATGACCAAGAAATTAAGGCAGTCGTAAATGGTATTGAAAATCATGCCAAGTTACGTATCCGACGCCTTCGCTCGCGTGTTGATAGACCAGAAGCCTTTAGTGCTAGATGGTGGCTCGGCACTAATAACGGGAGAGCCTTTATCCTTATGTGTCTCGCAGGTATATTTTGGATAGCAGCTTTCATTATCGGTATTGGTCAGCCCTTAGTTCATCCGAATTTATTTCGTGGTGAGGATGGTTTGTCAAGACAGGAAATTATGTACAATCAGGTGATGGCGCAGGGGGAAGAAACATTTGTTATTCAACCTACAAATTCTCCCGGGCACAATCATCATTGGGTTTGGAAAACAGCCCTGATTCTTACTTTTGTTTCCTTAATTTATGGCCCTTTATCTCTTAGAGAAGAAATTGCCGAAGAAGTCAGCTTGGCCGTAGAGGGTATGCTTGATAATGATTATGCTCAATCGGGAGATCCTTGGTTTGAGCGCTTAGTAGCCTGGACAGGATCCTATGCCGTTGCCAGAAACGTAGCACCGAAAATTTCGGTTGCCGCAGTTGATAGTGACGCAAAAGAAAATGTTTCTGCAAATTCAGGAAACAAAGAAAATGTGTGGAGCAAGCTGCCGGTACATTTAGCTAGCAGCGCTTTATTAAAAATCGTTCCGGCAATTTTCCGGGCAATGTTTGCTTAA
>CAZMKG010000019.1:1610-8804 GCA_964567015.1 uncultured Gammaproteobacteria bacterium
ATGGGTCTTATCTGCCACGTAGCTTTCGGATTTAGTTTTTGGGGAATTTTTTTAGTAGTTTGCCTGGTATGGGTTGCTGAAAAATTTGCCAAAATACTTTATTTGGTTGCCGGAGTCTTGCTGTTTGTGATTGCTTTTGGCAGTTATATGCCACAAACATCAAGTAAAATTCCTTTTGGGATTATGAAAGCTGATCTTGAGGTCAGTAAGGTGATTGATACAGTCCAAGTAAAAGCCGATGAAATTCTTGAAGCTGAAAAAAATCGGCAGAAAGAAGCTTTACTTCCTCAGTATAATAAATTACTCAGGGAGGGCAAAGTCGCTGAGGCTAGAAATTTGCTGGATAGTATCGATAATTTGTTCTATCCAAAGGAAGAGGTCAAGGCAATTACCCAGCCAATAATAACAGACACGGTTATTACTGTTGCCCCGGTTATCAAAGACTCTGTTTTTGCAAAAGGCACTTACTACATTCATGTAAATGGAGAAACTCCATTCAATATTGTAGTGGTGAGCAGACAAGAGTGCAATAAGTATCAGCTCGATTCTACGGGCGGATATAAGATTGCCTATGATGACGGGACAGTGGTTGCGGATAGTCCGGAAATGTCTCAGACATTTCCATTCTATGAGCGGCCAAGATTCCGGCTTAAATCTAACAAGCCGGTTACCGTAACGCTGGTGGTAACCTAAATGATTTTGGAGGGGAAAGCGATGGAAACATCGCAACCCCTTCTTTTTTTTATAAAAAAATGTTATTATTTTAATAAGAATAAAAAACTATGAAAAAAATAATAATTTTTACCTATTTATTGTTAATAACCTTATTTTCATTTTCGGTTGTTCCGGTTTTTGCTGCCGGGACAGCCGGTTGTCCTGCCGGCACGACTTGCCTTGAAAATCCCCTGGGAACCGATACGTCGCCCCAGAAACTGATTGGTAATGTAATAAACGCCGTGATGGGCGTGGTTGGCTCCATCGCTCTGCTCATGTTTATTTTTGGCGGGCTTACCTGGATGACATCTGGTGGCAGCTCCGAGAAAGTTAAAAAGGGAAAAGATATCTTAATATGGTCGGCAATCGGTTTAATCGTTATATTCTCTTCATACGCCTTAGTTTATTTCGTAATTACGAAAGTAAAATAATAGACAAAAAATATTAACCGTAAGCGGCCTTTTGAAGGTTTGACAAGTGTTAATATTTTTTTTATTATAAGACCAGGTTTGTTAAGCAATAAGGGTCGATACCAAAGCGGTCAACTGGGGCAGACTGTAAATCTGCTGGCTCACGCCTTCGTTGGTTCGAATCCAACTCGGCCCACACTAAATTAAAGACTTCTTTTTAGGAGTCTTTTTTATTTACACTTATTGGCGATAAGTACTATAATTAAATAGCAGGCTTTAATTTGTTAATATATAACGATATGATAGAGGCGATGAAAGTAACGAAAGCTAAATTTTATATTTCGAAATATTTTTTGATTTTTATCGCCGTCGCCTTTGCTCTCTTAGTTGCGGTTCCGGTTTTTGCCGCTTCCGATACCCAGCCGATATTAATCGTTTCGCCCAACCAACCGGTTTTAAAGCCTAAAGCGGTAAAGATAACAAAGAAAACTCCGGCGCTTGATTTGAATGTCGAGTATCCGCAATTTGGTATTGAAGCCATAGATAAAAATATAAGGGATTTTATCGGTGTTACTATTAAAGAATTCGGGCCGGGCGTTAAGAGCGAGCATTGGAGCGAAGCCCTATATATAAATTATAAAGTTTCACAGTATAAAGATAAGACTGTTAGCGTTCGGTTTTATATATATTCTTTTACCGGCGGCGCTCATGGTTCAGAGACGCCTAATTTCCGCACTTACGATCTTAAGACCGGTAAACGCTTGTATTATAGCGATGTTTTTAAATCCGACTATCAGTATTTGACCGCCCTCTGGCGCAATGCCGAACCCCAAGTCATCGCCGCTTATAAAGCCAAGGGTTTAACGATGGATAAGTATGAAATGGATTGGATTCGGGAAGGCGCCAGGCCAAACGCCGATAACTATCGTAATTTTTATTTGGATAATCGCGGCGTTGTTATTTATTTCGGCCAATATCAAGCGGCGCCTTATGCTTATGGAACTTTGGAAGTGCCGATAAAATATTCCAAGTTTGGTGATGGTTTAAGCTCTTATCTACAAAATTTATAAAAATATGCCCCTACTTGACCCTGATAAACTAGGTTTCAGCCTGCTAAAGATTTATGCTATTTTATTTTTAGCTCTGGGTATCGTAATCGCGGTTTTGTTTTATCTGTAAAATATGCCGGAATTGCCAGAAGTCGAAACTATTCGTCGCGATCTTGGCGCGCTCGTCGGCAAGAAGATTGTCGCGCTTGATATCATCAGTCCCGGGTCTGCTTCTCATTCCGCGGCTGTTTTTAAACGCGCGCTTGTCGGAAAAAAATTAATAAAAATTGAACGTCGCGGAAAATTATTGATTTTTGTTTTTTCCGACGACTTGTTTTTATTGATTCACCTAAAAATGACCGGTCAGCTGATATTCCAATCTAAAGGCGGAAAAATCGTCGGCGGCCACAGTCTAGCCTCCGGTTCGTATGAAAAATCGGTTGGCGGCAAATTGCCGAATAAATATACGCGCGCTATTTTTTATTTTTCCGGCGGCGGCGCTCTATTTTTTAACGATTTGAGAAAATTCGGTTATTTAAAATTAGCTAACGCGCGGGAACTAAAAAACATTTTAGAAAAAAATTACGGACCGGAACCGCTTACGCCCGAATTTACGGATGCTCGTTTGGCGGAAGCGATAAAGGGACGGAAGAAAAATATTAAAGCCGCCTTGCTCGATCAGAAGCTTATAGCCGGTTTGGGGAATATTTATGTCGACGAGTCTTTGTTTGCCGCAGGAATCAGACCAATGCGCTTGGCCGGCAGTTTAAAAAAAGAGGAAATAAAAAAATTGTATAAAGAGATAAACCGTTTAATAGAAAAAGCTATCGTTAACCGAGGCACTACTTTTAATAATTATGTCGATTCTCGCGGACGCAAAGGTAATTTTTCCGGGTTTTTAAAGGTTTACGGACGGAGTAAAAGCGCTTGCCCGACCTGTGGAACCGAGATTTTAAAGATAAAACTCGCCGGTCGCGGGACTAATTATTGCCCGAATTGTCAAAAATAATTATGACTTGTCAATCGTCGGTTGGCGATAGGTTACGCCAGTTGACTTTTAGCCCGTTTTTCTATATTGTTTATGTATAATTAATTTCTAAGAAAAATATGTCCCAAGACAACATGATAAAGATGGAATGCACGGTTTGTAAGACTGCTACCCACCATTCCCGCAAGAACAAGAAAATCTTAAAAGAGCGTTTAGAGCTGTCAAAATATTGCGATAAATGCAAAAAAAACACTCCTCATAAAGAAACTAAATAATCTTTATATGCCTAAAAAATTAACCAAGCCATTCATTCTGATTTTAGTCCTGCTGGTTATCATCGGTTGCTACTTGGTATTTAGGCCCTTCATCACGGAGATATTTATGGCCGCCATTTTGGCGACTATATTTTATAAACCGTATCTTGCTTTAACTAAAGCCTTTAAAGGGCGGAAAAATTTAGCCGCTCTTTTAATGTGTTTATTACTTGTTTTGCTTATAATTTTACCGGCCGTGAAGTTAATAGTATATGGCGCGGAAAAATCGGTGGTCGCTTATGATAAAACCGTGGCCTTTTTTAGTGATCATGGATTTGAAGATGTCATTAACAGCAATATAATTCAGAAGACTCCGCTTCATTACATTAATTTTGATAATTTTCAAAATAAGGCTTTCCAGGATACGATTCTAGCCGCCGCTAAAGATTCAAGCGCTTGGCTTATTTCCGGAGCGACCAATCTTGTTAAAGAAACGGCTAACTTCGTTTTTTCCTTGCTTTTGATAATTATGACCATGTTCTTTTTCTTTGTCGACGGCAAGAAAATGCTTGTCCATTTGATGCACCTTTCGCCCCTTCCGGATAAATACGATAGGGAGATATTCAATAAATTTAGAGACGTCAGTTATTCGACTTTGGTAGCTACCTTTGCCGCTTCTTTCGCCCAAGGTATCGCCGGCGCCATCGGTTTCGCGATAGTCGGTTTTCCCGTTTTCTTGGCCTTTATTTTAATATCCTTGTTTTCGCTTTTGCCTTATCTGGGTTCGGCAATTTTTTATCTCCCGGTCGGTATTTATTACCTTTTAATCGGTGAAATCTGGCAGGGAATAGTTATTATTATTTGGGGATTTTTAGTAATTGGAACGATTGATAATATTGTCCGCGCCTATATGATTAAAGGCAAGGCAAAAATAAACCCGATATTTATTTTTTTCTCGATACTCGGCGGCCTCGCCCTTTTTGGGCTGTGGGGTGTCGTTATCGGTCCGTTAATGCTTACTTTAGCCATTACGATTATCCATATCTATGAGTTAGAATTTTGCGATGAAGCCCCGGGGGAAGGGATACTGGATGATAGCGGCGAAAAGGCCGTTAGCGAAAAGGCCGCCAAAGATAATAAAAAAGATTAATTTTAAAATTTATGTTGGGACCAAAAACAAAAAAGAATTTGGAAGAAGCGTTTGCCGGTGAATCGATGGCGCGCAATAAATACACTTATTTTGCTTCCGCCTTTAGAAAAGCCGGTTATGTTCAAATAGCCAATATTTTTGAAGAAACAGCGAATAACGAAAAAGAGCATGCCAAACTCTGGGCAAAACAGCTCGGGCTTATCCCGACCGAATTAGTCGAGGATTTAAAAGCGGCTATCAGTGGAGAGCATTTTGAAAATACCGAAATGTATCCGCGCATGGAAAAAGAAGCTATCGAAGAAGGCCATCCGGAAATCGCTAAAATATTTAAGGAAGTCGGTGAAGTTGAGGAGAAGCATGAAATAAGATACGCAAAGCTTTTGGCTAACCTCGAAAAAGGTGAGGTCTTTAAGAAGATCGGTCCGCGCCGTTGGAAATGTTTAAACTGCGGCTATATTTATGAAGGCGACGAAGCGCCGGAAAAATGTCCGGCTTGCAGTCATCCTCAAGGTTATTTTGAAATCTTTGAAGAAACATATTAATAATTAATATAATTTTATGGAAAACAGGATTGGCAAAGTCTATTTCTGCGCCATTTGCGGGAATGAGGTAAAATTTGAAAAAGACGGCGGCGGACAGCTTGTTTGCTGCGGTCAGCCGATGAAAGAAAAAGAAGCTGAAAAAGAAGAATAGGAGACAAAATTAATATTGATTTAAAAAATAAAACCCTGCATAATGATTATGTAATACTAATACAGGGTTTTATTATGACATTTGGGTTAAAAGAAAAAGCTAAAAAATTACGGCGCCAGGGTTATTCTTATCGGGAAATAAGTGAAAATTTAAAAGTGGCTAAAAGTACAGCTAGCCTTTGGACTAGTAATGAACCAATATCCGAATCTGGTAAAAAGCGAATGAATAATCTAATTGTTGTTTCCCAAATTAAAGCCAGAAAGATATTATTAGAAAAACAAGAAAAATATCGCAAGAATTTATTTTCCCAATGTTTAGTGCTAAACGGAAAACAAGAGTATTCAAAAAATGATTTTAAGCTTTTTCTCTCATTATTATATTGGGCCGAAGGCTCTAAGACTGAAAAGAGGGTGTGTTTTACTAATTCTGATCCGGAAATGGTAGGTGTATATATGAGATTATTGCGAGCATCCTTTGATATTAAAGAAGAAAAAATATCAGCGGTTATCCATCTTCATAACTATCATAATCATCAGACAATGATAAATTTTTGGTCGAAAATAACAGGTATTGATAAAAAGCGAATTAGTATTTATAATAAAGAACATTCGGGAAAGAAAAGAAAAAATGATTATAAGGGCTGTATTTCCATTCAATATGGAGATTACCGTATTTTTGATGAAATAATGTTAATTATAAAACGTTTTTCCGATTTTAAAATTTAGGTTGCGGGATTGGTGTAGTGGTAACATACCTCTCTCCAAAAGAGTAGACGTGGGTTCGATTCCTACATCCCGTGCGGCAAGCAAAAACACAGAACATAGTTCTGTGTTTTTGTTTATCTGGAGAAAAGAAATCGGACAAGCGGCGAGTAATCAGCGGCCGTTTTTAATAAACGAGTTTCTAAAATAATCAAATGATGTGTTATAATATTAATATTAATCACGATTTTAAACATATGAAGGGAAACACGCAAAAAATAATTACGCCGAAAAAGTTTGTTCTCAACGGCATCTTTTTTGGTTCGGAAAAACCGAAAAATATTTTTATCTATCTGCATGGTCTAACCGGCAGTTTATTCGGTCATATCGACCTTTTTGAGAAAATTGTCGATAAGAATAATGCCGTTCTCGCTTTTGACAATCGCGGCAGCGGAGTAATTACCCCGATTAAAAAATTATGTTCAAGCAAAAAGGGCTATAAAAATGTAGATATCGGGATGATCCGCGAAGTGTTTACCGATTGTGTTGATGATATTGAGGGCGCATTAATCTGCGCCAAATCTTTAGGCGCTAAAAATATCTTTTTGCTCGGGCATTCGACCGGTTGTCAGAAAAGTGTCTATTATCTGGCTAAAAAGCAAAAATCACCGGTCAAGGGAGCCATATTGTTGGCGCCAATGAGCGACTATGCCGATGCTGTGGCTTTTAATGATAAAAAGGTTTTTTCCCGAGCGGTTGGCTGCGCCCGAAAGATGGTTAAAGCGGGAAAAGGACACGAGTTTATGCCAAAAAATATCTGGCCGGAATTAATTGAGGCCCAGCGTTTTTTAAGCCTTAATACGCCTGATAGTATTGAAGAGATTTTTACTTACGCCTCTAACCAAAGTCCGAAAATTCTGCAGAAGATCGAAAAACCGCTTCTAGTCATTTTGGCCGAAAACGATGATTGCCGCGATCGTCCGATGAAAGAAATTGCCTCTTGGTTCGAGAAGAATGTTAAAAGCAAAAAACATCGAGTGGCGATAATTAAAAAAAGTCTCCACGGATTCCATGGTTATGAAACGGAATTAGGAGGATTGATAAAAGGGTTCTCAGAGTGAGCATTATTGAGCAGCCGGTAAAAATGTGTTATTATACTCAGATTGGTAAAAAGTGAACGGAACGGAAATATAATAAACAAAACACAAAAATATGCCCGAAGAAGTTATGCAAGA
>CAZMKG010000020.1:0-2257 GCA_964567015.1 uncultured Gammaproteobacteria bacterium
AGCCAAGCCGGTACGAAGCGATACAAAAAGTCATAGTGATACATTATCGGCCAATGCAAAAGATATATTTCATAAGAATAAAAGCCAAACCAATAAAACAACCTGAATTCTATCTTTTTCAAGATAAAAACCAAAGAAATCGCGATAACCGCGATAATGCTCATCCATTGTTCCTTGACCGGATTACCGATGCCCGAATTATAATTAGCATAAACAAACAAGAAAAACACTCCGAGCATAACCGCATAATATCCGAATGCTCGCCATCCGCGCGATAACTTTTCTAAAATTTCCGGGCTCTTTAATTTTGTTATTCCCCAAGCGGCTAAAACGCCGAGCGGAAAAGCGACGATATGAATCTTATACATGTGGATTATGTAATCGAAAGCGGACGGCTCAAAATAAACAAACAAATAGCCGACTAGGTACATAATAAAGGCCGAAAGCCATGGGGCTTTTTTAAGAAAGACAATCGGAAAAATAAGATAATAGCCGAGAATAAAAGTAAAATACCACAAGGGCGAGTTAATATCGTTATATAAATCGGCTTGAGTAAATATTCCTAAAAATGATTTAACAATATAACCGAAAGAATAATCCGGGCCGGAAAAAATAAAATTCAATCCGAAAAGAATTATTAGGGCCAACCAAAACGGTTGGAATAATTTTAATAAGCGTTTTTTATAAAACTGCCAAGGTTTAAGATTATTTTTTATTTGGCTGGCCGTCAGACCGAAACCGGAAAGGAATAAAAATAAGTTTACCCCGACGCCGGCCATAATTGACAGCGGCCAAAGAAACCGCGTATCGGTCGCTAGAAAATACCCGATATGCGACAAAACAATCATTAAAATCGCCATTCCCTTCAACTCCGTCGTTAAAGAAGCCGGAAACCATTCGGTAATTTTCCGCGGTTTGATAAAAATCAAAAGAGCGGCAAAAAAAATAATTGAAAATATCCAAGTCTGTTGGATGGGGTTAGTTATTGATATCAGCATAAATTAAATCGGCCCAGATTTTATAGCCCTCGGCTGAGGGATGAAAAAAATCGGCGGCATAGTGCGAACCGTTTTCCCTAAAGAATTTTTCGGTTGGCGTATATAAATCAATATATTTAACCGAGTATTTGTCGGTTAATTTTTTAATAATCTTATTAAACTGCCTAGTCTTAAAATTCAAAAACCAATTATGCGGCGGGAGTAAAAGATTCCTTGATCCTAAAAGAGGAATATTAATCGCATATACTTTTGCCTCGGTTTCTGAAGTTAATCTTTTAAGTATCTCCTCATAATTTCGACCAAATTCTTTAGCGGATATCTGGCCATGAATATCATTAACGCCAATCAGCAGGGTGGCTACGTCGGGATTATCATCGATTGCCTCCGGCAAATAATCTTTTACTAAATCGGCGGTTTTCAGTCCCGGATAAGAACGGCTCTGCAAATTTATCCGATAACTATTCCCGGCGAAATATTGCGCTAAGAGATAGGGATAGGAATCTTCGTAATCATTTACGCCCACGCCGGCCGTTAGGCTGTCTCCCAGGGCGACATAAGTCAGACTTGAGCTGGCGGCATTATTATTAACTATAAAATAAGACTGTCCATTATCCGAAGATTTTAAATTAGCCTCGTCAATCTTATTATAAATATGAGCATATGATCGGTTGAAGTAGAGAGCGACGATAATTAACAAAAAAATTATCACCCCGCCGCGGCGCCAGCCGATTCGTTTAAAAAATTTATTCATACGCTAATATTATACAATAAATATTAAAATAAAGAAAAAGATCCGACAGCAGCTTTTCAACGCCCTTAGGGCTTGATTTTTATTTATTATTATGTTAGTATTTGATTACTTTTAATTAATTAATATTTAGAAAATTCCGTATGCCAAACAAGAAATCGGCGGAAAAAGAATTACGAAAAGCCGTAAAAAGAAACGCCGCCAACAAGAAAGTGTCCAATAAGCTGAAAAATTTAGTAAAAACTAACATTAAACAGATTAAAGACGGTGACAAAGAAATCAAAAAAGATTACACCAAGACTATAAAAGCCATCGATAAAGCGGCTAAAAAAGGCGTAATCAAAAAGAATACCGCTTCCCGCAAGAAATCAAGATTAATGAAAAAAATTAACGCTTTGAAATAAGCGAATTATTAAAATAACGGAACTCTTTCTGGGTGCCGGGCTAGCTTAGCCCGCTTCTCGGATAGAGCCAAAGAATTTATGCTAGACAAAAAAGCAAAAGAAAGAGT
>CAZMKG010000020.1:2357-8152 GCA_964567015.1 uncultured Gammaproteobacteria bacterium
GGCGAAGGCGACCTTAAAGACGAGGATTTAGAAGACGATAAATAAAATGATAAAACACAGTGAACAACGAGTAGGAATTTTGGTCGATGTTTCGAATATGTACCATTCGGCCAAGAATTTATATAATCAAAAAGTAAACTTCAAAGAGATATTAGCTAAAGCAGTGGCCGGCCGGAAACTTATCCGGGCCACTGCTTATGCTATACGGACAGAAAATCAAGAAGAAGCGCCTTTTATCGAAGCTTTAGGTCAACAGGGTTTTGAGGTAAAGATGAAAGATTTGCAGGTGTTTGCCGGCGGCGCAAAAAAAGGCGATTGGGATGTCGGCATCACTATTGATGCGATTAAACTGGGCGATAAATTAGATGTAATTGTTATTGTTTCCGGCGATGGCGATTATTTGCCGCTAGTTTCTTATTTACAAAACAATAAAGGATGCTTAGTGGAAATAATGGCTTTTAGAAAAACCTGCTCTTCCCGTTTGGTTGAAGAAGCGGATGATTTTACCGATTTGGGCAGCGATAAAAAATTTCTGATTTATAGCAGAAATTCCCGAATGATAACCCCTAGAAAAAATTTTAAAAAATAATTAATAAATTAATAAAGCCTGACCGTTAAATAGATAGCGCTGTATTTAGATACAGTTCTTTAATTTGATGGCCAGGCTCAACAAAAAAATGACAAACGAAAAAGTGTTTAAGACACAATGGCTGGGTCGTGAACTCAGCATTAAAACTGGCCGTTTAGCTCTACAAGCCGACGCCTCGGTCTTGGTCCAATACGGCGAGACGGTCGTGATGGCCAACGTCGTTCAATCGAAAAGCGAACGCGAAGGAATCGATTTCTTCCCTTTAATGGTTGATTTCGAAGAAAAACTTTACGCCGCCGGAATCATTAAGGGTTCCCAATGGATAAAACGCGAAGGCCGTCCGACTGACCAATCGGTTTTGACCGGACGTATGATTGACCGTGCTATCCGCCCCCTATTTAACCAAAATGACAGACGCGATGTTCAAGTAATTATTTCCGTTTTGGCGGTTGACCAAGAAAACGACTACGATGTTGTTTCTCTTTTGGCTGCTTCGGCCGCTTTATCTATTTCCGGAATCGAATGGGACGGTCCGATTGGCGGCATTAGGGTTGGTTTGATTAATAACGAGTTTATTTTTAATCCGACTTATGAACAGCAAGCTAAAAGCGATTTAGATTTAATTGTTGCCGGGACTTGCGACCGTTTAATCATGATTGAAGCCGGCGCTAACGAAGTTCCGGAAAATATTATGGCTGACGCGATTATTTCCGGGATGAAATCAATGAAAGGAGCGATTGATTTATTCAATGAATTAAAAGCCAACATCGCTCCGAAAGAAAAGCCGGCCAAAAAATCTCTTAAGACTCCGGAAGAATTGGCTAAAGAAGAATTAAAGAAGGAATTGCTTGCTAAAGGCGAGGAGTGGCTAAAGAAAAATATCCCGAATATTTTATTCGATAAAGTTTATTATACAAAAATTGAACGCAAGGCCGCTTTAACAGAAATTAAAAACCAACTGGACCAATATTTATTTGACGCCGGCGTTGATAAAGACGGCCGCGGTTACGTAATTAAAACTTTAGCGGAAAAATTAGTCGACGAAGAAATTACCCGCGCCATTCTTGATGAACAAAGACGTGTTGACGGACGCTCGGTAACACAAATCCGCCCCTTGCTCGCTGACACAGCCATATTGCCGCGCGTTCATGGTTCAGCTTTATTCTCTCGCGGTGAAACACAGGTAATGTCTATTGTTACTTTAGGCGCTCCGGGACTTGAACAATCTTTAGAAAGCATTGAAGGCACAAGCAAAAAACGCTACATGCATCATTATAATTTCCCGCCTTATTGCGTTGGTGAAGCTTCTCCTTTACGTGGTACCGGCCGCCGAGAAATCGGCCATGGCGCTCTGGCTGAAAAAGCTTTATTGCCGGTTATCCCGACAAAAGAAGAATTCCCTTACACTATCCGCGTGGTTTCCGAAACTTTAGGTTCAAACGGATCATCTTCAATGGGTTCAACTTGCGCTTCAACTTTAACTTTAATGGATGCTGGCGTGCCGATTAAAAAACATGTTGCCGGTATCGCTATGGGTCTGGCTTCTGTTCCTGATATGAGCCGCTGGCAAGTTATTACCGATCTTCAGGACTTGGAAGATGGCGATGGCGGCATGGATTTCAAAATTACCGGAACCGATACCGGTTTAACGGCTATTCAACTCGATACTAAAACTATCGGACTTGATGAAGCGATTATCCGCCAAACCTTAACCCAAGGACGCCAAGCTTTAAATGAAATTTTAGGTGTCTTAAAAGCCGCTATTGCGGCTCCACGCGCGGAATTATCTCAATATGCTCCACGCATTACCAGCTTCAATGTTGATCCGGAGAAGATTGGTATGATTATCGGGCCGGGCGGTAAAGTTATTAACCGCATTATCGCCGAAACCGGTGTTAGCATCGATATCGATGATGATGGTTTAGTTATGATTTGCGGCACGGAAGCGGATAAAGTTGCGGAAGCCGTTAGACAAGTTAAAGAAATAGTTCATGTTTTTGCCGCCGGTGAAATTATTAAAGGAAAAGTTGTCCGCATCTTAGATTTCGGCGCTTTTGTCGCTTTAAACTCTAATCAAGACGGTATGGTCCATGTCAGCGAACTCGCTCCTTATCGAGTCGAAAAACCAAGCGACTTTGTTTCCGTCGGCGATGAAGTAACGGTTAAAATAAAAGAAATAGACGACCAAGGACGCATCAATTTAACCATGAAAGGCTTGCCGGAGAACCATGATTTATGGAAAGATGAAAAAGGCAAATCGACCGGTGGCGGTTTTGGCGGCGGTCGTCCAAGCTTCGGAGGGGGTCGCCCGAGTTTCGGCGGAAATGGACATAGACCTTCCCGCCCGAACAATTTTAATGAACGGTAGGGGCCTAATCCGCGATTAATAATCTAATATTGACTTTTAACTAATATTAAGCTATTATTTTCCAATATAAAATAATACTGAAAAACAAAATTATGTTAGCAATCAAATTGTCTAAAAATGGCAAAACAAACAAGAAAATGTTCCGTCTGATTATCTCGGAAAAAAGCCGCGATCCATATGGAAATGTTTTGGAGATTTTAGGGTCATATAACCCTCATTCCAAAGAACTGGTCGCTAAAACCGATAGAATCCAATATTGGATTTCCAAAGGGGCGCAAATGACCGCTTCCGTTAATAATCTTCTTATCGAAAAGAAGATTGTTGAAGGAAAGAAAGCTGTCGCTTCCAAGCCGGGAAAAAAGAACGAAAAACGCTTAAATCAGATAAAGGCTAAAGAAGATAAGAAAAAAGCGGCAGAAGAGGCTCCGGTTGTCGAAGAAGCGCCGGTCGTCGAAGAAGCTCCCGTAGAGGCAGCTGCCGAAGAAAAGGCGGTAGAAGAAACTCCGGAGACTCCGGCGGAAAACGCTTAAACAGATACTTTGTTTAAATTGACAAATTCTGGATTCGTGTTATAATTAATCATATAAATCTGCTAAATAGCAGTTATTTAATAAATTAAAACAAACGTATGGTAGAACAAGACAAACAGTTTTTAGAGACTGTTGTGAAACAAATCGTTGGCAATCCAAACGATGTGGTGGTCGACAGAACGATTGACGAAAGAGGCGTCTTATTGACTCTTAAAATCAATCCGGCTGACATGGGTTATGTTATCGGCCGCAAGGGTCAAACCGCGCAAGCAATCCGCACTTTGCTTAAGATTGTCGGCGCCAAGAACAACTCTCGCGTCAACTTAAAGATCTATGACCCGGAAGGTGGAAATCATCGCTCATCAAGCGAACGCCGCGATGAACGCGAAGATATCGACACATCCGCAATCGATGATTTAAAAATCTAAAACAAGACAAAATTGAATAACCAAAAAAGCGCCGTGTAAAAACAGCGCTTTTTTGTTATAATAAATCTGTTAAGGGCTAAAATATTATAATAAGTAAAACAACCTATGAAATTCCATTTACTGACAATCTTCCCGGAAATATTCGACTCGTATTTAAATGAGAGTATTTTAAGGCGCGCGCAAGATAAAAAAATCGTTAAATTTAGAATTCATAATCTACGCGACTGGACAACCGATAAACACAAAACCGTCGACGACACGCCTTACGGCGGCGGCGCCGGGATGTTAATGAAAATCGAGCCGTTATACAAAGCATTAACAGCCATAAAAAAACTGAACAAAAAAATAAAACCGTCAAAACGAAAAATCTTACTAATGTCGGCGGCCGGAAAAACTTGGAACCAAGCGCTGGCGAAAAAATATTCTAAGCTGGACGAAATTATTTTTGTCTGCGGACGCTATGAAGGCGTTGACGCAAGAATAAAAAATTTTATCGACGAAGAAATTTCTGTCGGTGATTATGTTTTAACCGGCGGCGAATTGCCGGCGCTAACAATCATTGATTCGATAACGAGATTGATCCCCGGCGTGCTTGGCAATAAAGAAAGTATTGTTGAAGAATCTCATTCCGAAGAAGGGCTGACCGAATATCCGCAATATACCCGGCCGGAAATATTTAAAGTCGGCGCCAAAAAATATCCGGTGCCGAAAGTATTATTGGGCGGTGACCACAAAAAAATAAAAGAGTGGCGCGAGAAAAACCTAAACCAAAAATAAAATTAATTCTTTTGATAATAAAAGATATAGTTAAAATATTAACTAATACAATTATGAAAAAAATTTCTATCTTTTTTCTCCTAATTCCTTTATTTTTCCTGTCGGCCTGTAATGTCTCGTTAAATAAAACACCCGATAAAGCATCGGATGAAATCAATAACACAGGCCGACAGTCTGCCCAGAATGCAGATGTTGAAGACTTGGGTGGCGGATGGAAGTGGCAGAATGGAACATTATACTTCCATGAATGGTCTACTAAATTAGACAGGGATAGCTTCCGAATACTGAATGATAAATATGTTAAAGATAAAGATGGTGTTTATTTTTGCTATTTAGACGGCTGTTCTCTGTTAGACAGAGACCCCGAAACTTTTGTTGTTTTAGATAGCCTCTACCAAAAAGACAAAAATGGTGTTTACCTTGGATCAGAAAAGCTTGTCGGAGCTAATCCGGAAAGCTTTGTTGTTCTCTCGCAATCTTTCAGCAAAGATAATGACCAGGCATTCTATGGGCTGAAGGAAATTACAGGCGCGGACCAGACTACTTTTGAAGTGCTAAATAATAAATTTTCTAAAGATTCTCGGCATGTCTTTTACGAAGACGAAGTTGCGACAGGATTAGACGCGGAAACATTCTCTATTCTTGGCGATAATTATGCTAAAGATAAAACTGGTGTTTATTATTGCCAAAATTACTGCAAAAAATTTAGTTCTCTTTCCGATGATTTTAGAGTCCTAAGCGATGGCTACGCTAAAAATACGACAGAAATTTTTTATAATGGAGAAAAAATTATTAAAGCTGACCCGGACACTTTTTCTGTAGTCGGCGGCGGCTATGCCAAAGATAATCTTCATATCTATCTTAACGGCGCGAATGATGTTTATAATATAGAAAAAAATTACCAATTATATCTACTGCGTCATGATCCCAAAAATTGTTCGTCCACAGAACATCCCGCCAAAGATTTAGATAGCTACATTGACCAAACAACTCCAAATATGATACAAAGAATAAGCGGTATATTTCAAAGAAATCCTTTGATTTCAATGGGAATTTAGCCTTTTTTAAATTTTAAGAGATTTAGAGAAGGCTGTTTTTTTGTG
>CAZMKG010000021.1:0-7770 GCA_964567015.1 uncultured Gammaproteobacteria bacterium
AATCACAATAAAAAACAACCAGAAGGTTGTTTTTTATTGTGGACCATAAGGGACTTGAACCCTTGACCTCTTCCATGCCATGGAAGCGCTCTAGCCAACTGAGCTAATGGCCCTTTATTAAAATTGTTCCTTAAGGAACAATTTGTGTCTGTATATCGTGTCTATATACCAAAATTACCCTAAAATTATAGCAAAAAAGGTAACAATGTCAATAGTCTATAAATTTGGCTATTATTAGAACAAACAATAAAAAGAGAGCTAAATCAAAACCTTAAATAATATGGCACATAAATACAAGGATTACCTGTTATAGCACGAATAAAAAAAGACCCCGGCTATATAATAGACGGGATCAAAATGGTCAGGAGGTTTTACCTCTTTTATTTTTTTTCTCTTCTTCTTTCTCTTTCTACACGGAAAGGGGAGAGAACAAGAAGACAAAACGCGACCATGGCTATCATCGCCAAAGGACCTATGTCCTTTCTGACAATAGCAGAAACTGTTATAAATATAACACTTAAAACAATCCCAGCCCAATTTACTCTAATTCTTTTTCTTTCCATTTTTCTATTAAATTTTTAGGTTTTAAAATCATATTAATTATTAAATCCGCTAATTGATCTAGTGGGCTTGATAATTAATATGATTCCTACCTATTTGTGAAAGAACTTTATCTTAACAAATAATTATAGCATATAGACAAAATTTTGTCAATAACAAAAAATAATTATCCATATATTTAGCTAATAAAAGCAAAAATATAGATGTGTCCCCTCCAGGAATTGAACCTGGATTTAGAACTTAGGAGGTTCTCGTTCTATCCGTTGAACTAAGGGAACATAATAAAAATCGTGTCTTTCTTATTCTACCCCAAGCCATTAAATATTTCAATTTTTCTTTGACAAGTGCCGCAAACTAGCTTAAAATATAAGCAGAATTTATATTTATTAATTACTTTTTATAAAAACTTTATGTTTAATAAAGAAATCCGTTTGGAAAAATTTAAAGACGCGGAAACTATTATTGGCGCGTCGATAAAAGTAAAGGGGAATTTTCAGGGGCAGGGAAATATTATTATCGAGGGCACCCTTGAAGGATCGTTAAAGACCGATTCGAATATCTTTATAGGCGAAAAAGCAAAGGTTCTGGCCAATGTTGAATCGAAAGACGCAATCATCAATGGCGAAGTAAGAGGAAATATGAAAGCTAAAGGCTATCTAGCCTTAGGCAGCTCGGCAAGAATCTTCGGCGATATCCAATACAATGAACTGTCTGTAGAGAAAGGGGCGATTATCAATGGACAGCTTTTATCGATAACCGAGGAACACCGAAAAAACGAAAATAAAAAGCCGGAGGAAGAAAAAAACAGTACAGAAGAATAATAAGGCTCTTTTTAAAACTCTATGCATGTTTATATTTACGATGAGTATTTAAACAAGCCAAAATATAACCGCGCTATTAATCGCTTGGAAATCCGCTTAACCGATCTTGGCTTAAACGGAAAAATAATCCGTCTCGGAGGAATAAAAAATATCAAAGCGACAATCCAAAATGAAATAAAGTTAGGCGCAAAAACGATTGTGGCCGTCGGCAATAATCAGACGATAAATAAAATTATCGGCTCTATTATTGATACGGAAATATATGGCGATTTTCAAAAGAAAACTCTTTTAGGCTTGATCCCCGTGGGTGATGATAACTCCATCGCCTCTTCTTTTGGTATAAAAAATATCGACGAGGCCTGTAATATTCTTCTGGCCAGAAGAATAGAAAAAATAGACCTCGGACTGGTCGGAAATTATTATTTTTTAAATCAGGCGTCAATTCAAAGCGCGGGGACAACTATCGAAATAGACGACTATTCTCTGGAGATAGAGGAGAGAGGGGAAGTGAAAATTATAAATCTTCTAAGCGATCCGGAGGAAAAAATAAAATCGAACCCGCACGATGGGAAACTTGATGTTTTAATCAGAACCAGAAAGAAAGACGAATCGATTATTACCGTAAAAAAAATAAAAATAAACAATCCCGAGGAGAAGTTATTAATTGATGGGGTATTCGAGATAGGCACTCCGGTCGAAATTGGAGTGATGCGAGATAAAGTAAACGTTATAGTCGGTAAAGACAGGTTATTCGAATAAAAGAGAGGCGAAAGCCTCCTTTTTTTAAAAAACAAAAAAGGCCGGCTTAAATGGGTAGGCAAGAAAATTTCTTTTAGGCACTTTCGAGCGCAATGCCGGAAAAATCCTAACAAGAAAATCCCCATGCTTGTCGTGCCTGACCCATTTAAAACGGTCTTTAATTTTGTTGATTTGTCTTATTAAACAACCAATCACTATATCATAAGACCAGAGCCTTGTCAATACTTTTATCAACAACTTATACACAACAAAAAATCCCTGTTTTCCGGGGATTTTTTATTTAAACTATTCGATTTTAACTATCTTCTTACCGGCGGCCTAAACTTTTATAATGACCGGCAAAATCATCGGACGTCTTTCCGTAGCCTTAAATAAGAACTGTCCAATTTCGTTTCTAATCTTATTCTTTATATAATCGTCATCGGCGGCCGTCATCGGATTTTTATCTTTAACAATTGCCTTAACTTTAGCGCGCGTCTTTTCGATTAAGTCACGGTTTTCTTTCATGTGAACAAAGCCGCGGGAAATTAAATCCGGGTTGCCGATAATCGACCCGGTTTTAGCGTCGATGGTCGCTATAATAACAATCATGCCGTCGTCGGCCATCATTCTTCTGTCTCTTAAAACTATTTCGGAAACATCGCCGATACCGAGACCGTCAACCATGACATAGTCCGTGTTGGCCTTCTCTTTAAGAACCATCGGTTTGCGCCCTCTTTGAAACTTAATTATATTACCGTTGTCTAAAACGGAAATTTGATCATTGCGGAATCCTTCGCGCAAAGCTAATTTTTTCGCTTCGACCAACATATAATAATTAGCATAGACCGGCAAAAAATAATCAGGCTTAATCTGATGCAAAATTTTCTTGATGTCTTCGGCATTGGCGTGTCCGCCGGAATGGACGTCCATAATACTGCTGTGAACGACATTATCGCTTAAGTGATAAATCTGGTCTTTCACTTTCTGGACCGAGCGTTCATTGCCGGGAATAACCGAAGAAGAAAAGATTACGACATCCGATTTTTTAATCGTTATGTAGTGGTGGTTGCCGTTGACGATGCGTGAAAAGACGGCATTCGATTCTCCTTGCGCGCCGGTGCAGATTATTAAAATTTTATTTTCCGAATATTTATGAACATCTTCAATCGGAATTATTGTATTTTTATACGCCGGAATATACCCTAACTCCTGAGCGATCTTTACATTCATTTTCATCCCATAGCCGTCGAGCGCCACTTTCTTGCCTATCTTATCGGCATACGCCAAAAGATGAGTAATGCGTTCGAGCTGAGAAGCGAAAGTCCCGATAATTACACGTCCTTTAGCTTCATTAATCAACATCTCTAGGTTATGTTGAGTAGTTTTGACCGGCACTCGTTCTTTAGAATAAGCGACGCCCAGACTTTCCAGCATTAATATTCTTGGCGATGGCAGTTGAGACAAGCGTTCATAACTTACCGCCTCCCCCTCAAGCGGATCGCTTTCCATTGTCCAATCTCCAGGATGAATAACTGTCCCGTGCGGAGTGGAAATAATGACTCCAACCGCGTCGATAATCGAGTGTTCGACTTGGAAAAAGCTAATTTGAAATTTTCCTAAAGTTATCTTTTGATCGAGAGAATCGATATTTATCGTCTTTAAACTTTTAGCTGTTCCGCGCTTATAATCTTCCTGACGGTGTTTAATCATCGCTAAAGTTAATTTACGGCCGATTATCGGCGGGTTGCCTAATTGTTCAAGAAGAATCGGAGCGGCGCCGATATGATCCAAATGTCCGTGGCTAAAAATAACGCCGCGGATATTTTTTTCTTTGCCGCGCAAGTAAGAAACGTTCGGAACGATATAATCGATTCCGGGCATGTCTTCATCGGCAAACTGCAAGCCCATATCTAAGATAACAATATCATTATCATATTCAAAAACTGTACAGTTGCGACCGACTTCTTCCTGCCCGCCGAGCGGACAAATTTTTAGGCTTGAACCTGTGGTATTTTCTTTTGCGACAACAGCCAAAGGAGCAAACGTCGGACGATAAAGTCTCGGTCTATTTTCTTGTTTTGGTCTATCGGTCTGAGCGTTCTTCCCGGCAACAGCCGTTTGGCGCGGCTGGCCGACCGGCGCCGAACCGTTTAGTCTTCCTTTTGGTTTAAATTGTCTATTCGGCCGAAAGCGAGGATTTGCGGAAAACCGCTCGCTTGGTTTTTGCGCGGAACTCGGTCCGAGCTTGGCTAAAGATTGTAATTCCAGTATCTGTTCCGACGCGTCGCGTTTAGGCAAATTACCAGAAAAATTTCTCCGGGGGTTTGCCGCCGGAATGTTCTGTTGTTTTATTAACATAAGTATTTTTTGTCCGCCAATCAGGCGGTATTAAGTTTTATGAGTTATTAAAAGCGCGGAGAAACAAACGCCGCTAGGCGCATCTACCACGTTAATTTTTTGCTGGTCTTTAAATACCAAGAAGAAATGCCGGCAAAACGATCGGCCGGTTCGATAACCATCGTCCCGGAAAAACCTTTTATCTTTTTGCTTTGGACATAAGTATAAGTCGGGGAATAAAGAAAGATTACCGGAACATCCGCCATTATATACTCTTGAAATTTTTGATATTTAACTTTACGCGCTTCTTTATCGGTCGTCTTGCGCGCCTCTACTAATAATTTGTCAACTTCGGGATTATTATAACCGGCTAAGTTTAAACCGCCAACTCCAATTTGACCGGAATGCCAAAAAGCATAAACATCCGGATCGCCGCCGACAGATTCTCCATATAGCAATGTTTCGAAATTACGATTTTTTATTATATCGGCCGCTTGTTCTCCAGGCACGACTTTCAGCTCGACTGCTACCCCGATTTGTTCCCAATATGATTTTATTTTCTCGGCGACAGCCACGTTGCTTCCGGAATCGATGACCGTCAAAGTCGTCGAAGCTAATTTGCCTTTTATATTATTGGCGGCTTCCTCCGGAGAGTAATTATATTTCGTCAACTGATCATTATAAGCAAAGCTGTTTGTTAAAACAGGGCCGTCAACGCGCTGATATACGCCGTCAAAAACATCCTTTATTACCCGATCTTTATCTATTGCCTGAGTCAAGGAAACCCTAACGGCCTTATCGCTTAACGCCTTGTCTTTTTCTTGATTGAAAAAAACGGAAATTATCTGCGGACGGATAAGTTCGTTTAAAACCAGCGAATCTTTTGCCAACAATTCTTTGCGCTCGGAAAAAGGCAAATATCCCAAGCCGTCGATCTGATTATCATTTAGGGATTTTACGGCTTCGGCATAATCGACAAAAAAGATAAATTTAATGTTCTTGATATAGGGCTTGGCGGAAAAATAATCTTCGTTCGCCACTAAATTATATTCTTTTAAATCGCCTTCTTTACTCTTAATCAATGACTTAAATTTATAAGGTCCGGAACCGATTGGCTTCAAGTTCAAATCCGACAAAGCGGCCGAACTCGGACTTATGCTTTCCCAAATATTTTTTGGTAAAATTCCGAAGGTAAGAACCTCTAAAAACGGCGAGTAAGCCGAAGCTAGGGTCAACTTTATTGTTCGATCATCAACTTTTTCCGCCTTAACATTTGACAGGGAACTGCGGAGCGGCGAACGATAATCGGAATTTTTTATGGCTTCTATCGTAAAAATAACATCATCGGCCGTCAGCTTATCACCGTTATGCCACCTAACATTATCTTTAATGGTAATTAAGTATTCAACATCGTTATTGATGGTGATATCAGACGCCAAGTCATTAACCAGCGTTCCGTTTTCGTCATATTTCAATAAACCGGAATAGATTAAGTGGCTGATATCACTATCAATATCGCGATTGACCGCGTATAAAGGGTTAATTGTTTTCGGATAACCGACGATTCCTTCAATATATTCGCCGCCGTAAACAGGGGAGTATTGGAGGTGTTTCTTAAAGAAAACTGCGCCAAGATAAACCGCGTTTATAAGGACAATAAGCAAACATATTTTAATTACCAGATGTTCTTTGGGGTTTAGAAACTTCTTTAAGTGCTTTAATTGATTTCCGCTGGGAATCTTGCGCGGCGATAAACTATAAACCAGCCTCTTATCAATATCCGCCTGGTTAAAGTTTCTCCGTCTTTTGTTTACACAAAAAAAAGACAAGGTTTGGCGTACCTTTTTCCAAATTAGGATAATTTTAGTTTTAAGTGAGTTCACAGTAATCTTATATAAAGCGGCCAAAAAAACCGACGCTTAAGCTTTAAAGAAGACGGCTAACGATAAGAGGAGAAAAATGGCGGCTAAAACTATAGTCGCAATAAAAAGCTTTTTTTCCAAACCGCGTTTGGTTAAATAAACACCGCCGGAACCGCCAAAAACACCACCAAGACCGGCGCCGCGATTTTGCATTAAAATAGCCACCATTAATAAAATGGCAACGACAATTTGGGCTATTTTTATCCAAAATATCATATTATTTGTTAACTTTATTTATCAAGGCTTCCAAGGCTTCTTTATCGGATACAGCAAGTTCCGCTAAAATCTTTCTGTCGACCTCGATTTTATTAACTTTCAATAAATTTATAAAACGAGAATAAGACAAGCCGTGTTCGCGGACAAAAGCATTAATTTTTATCATCCAAAGACCGCGCATTACTCTTTTTTTCTTGCGGCGATCGGTAAAAGCATGAGCGCCGGCCTTGGTTCGAGCGGTTTTAGCTAATTTTACTAACTTCTTTCGACCCCATTTATAACCTTTTACGGCTTTTAACAGCTTTCTTCTCTTTTTTACATGGGACATCCCTCTTTTTACTCTAGGCATATGTTCAATTACAAATAATTATTAATTATATGGGGTTAATTTATGAATAGTCTTGGAAATAGTGTTGGAAGCGGAAATATCCAAACGTTTCTTGCGCGTGGCATTTCCGGTATCGCGCGCGTTAAAATGGTCTTGTCCGGCCTTGCGCTGGAGAAGTTTATTATTGGCGGTTTTCTTAAAGCGTTTAACGGTCGCCTTATGTGTCTTTATTTTTGGCATAATTTTCAGATTAAAAAAACAGGTAAGCACCTGAATTCAACGATTTTTACTTTTTATTGATCAATATAATAGTAAATCTTCCCCCTTGATTTGTCAAGGGTTGTTCAATCTCAATATTTAGTTCCTGATTGGACTGAAGCTTGGCCACAAAATTCCTCATTATTTCAGCCGCTTTTTGCGGATACTGTCTCTCACGGCCGCGCAATATCAATTCTATTTTAGTCTTATTTTCTTTGGCTAAAAATTTTTCCGCCTGCAAAAGACGCATCTCTTGATCGTGTTCGCTGATTCTAAAAGTTAAACGAATGTTCTTTGTCTCTATTTTTTTCTGTTGCATTTTCTGTTTATGAGCCTGCTTTTCGCGCTCATATTTCAATTGTCCTAAATTTACAATCTTAACCACCGGCGGATTGGCTTTAGGATTTACTTCGACTAGATCTAAATCGGCTTCCTGGGCCTTTTCAATAGCCTCTTCGATAGACATAATACCTAGAGCCTCATTTAATTCATCAATAACAAAAACTTCCGGGTATTTAATCTGATTATTTGACTTAAAAATCGGTTCTACTTTTTTTTCGACTCGATGGAATTTTATACGCATTGT
>CAZMKG010000022.1:0-7745 GCA_964567015.1 uncultured Gammaproteobacteria bacterium
ATTCATATTTGGGGATGATTAGTTATGGTAATGCTTTTAAAATTAAAAAGGAATTATTGAGTAAGGGTTCAATAAATCGATATTTGAATTAGCCCCGTATTTATTATATTTTTTTCAAAATTAATAGATGTTACTATTTAGGTCTAGGATTATACCTCTAATTATCATCTAATATTAGCCACACTAGTTCGAACCTTGTCTACGACCCGGAGCTAATAAAAAATACACCCATTCGGGTGTATTTTCATTAGCTCGTGATTAAAAAAGATTCGAACCAGGGGAAGGGTTTGGGAAACGGAAGTTTCCCACCGCCGCCGAAGGCGGATTTGTGGGGGTATCAGCGACTGAGCGAAGTGAAGGAGTGCCTAAGGGGGCGGAAGCCCCCTAGGGGAGCGAAGCGATAGCTGAGCGACAGGTTCGTAAACCTTGTCCCCGAGCATAGAAAAAAAGAGAAGATATATCTTCTCTTTTTTGGGTATTAACCCCTTTTTTGCTATACGCCTCGAAGAGGCGAGGATTCGAACAGGGCAGAAGCGAGTCTTGAGCCGCTTCAGTAGAAGCGGCGAAAAGGGGAGCGTCGGACGGCCTGCCGGGGCGCAGGCCGGACGCTGACCGCGACAACGAAGGCGCAAATTGATGAGCGCCTGAGGCGGAAATCCTTGTCCCCGAGCATTTTTAAAGACACTCGCGAATATGAGTGTCTTTTGTATTAAATTAAGCTTGGGACCAGAATGCAGCCACCCACAGTTGACAAAAGTATACCAGTGTGGTATACTTTTTTGTTGTTTTGTAGTACCTTTATAAACAAGAACAAGATTATATTAATTATTAAGTCCGCTATTATTAGTTAACGAATTTAATAATTAATATAATCTTAAACTTAAAATAAGCAATGAAAAAGTTATTGTTGGTGGCAGCGTTATTTTTTATAACGTTATTTGGCGGCGCGAAATTACACGCAGAGGAAAACAATTCTCATCAAGTCGAATCTAATGATATAACGTGTATTACGGCTGTTAAGGATTTTCTTACGAAAGGCGAAATTTCTTTTCGGATTGAAAAATCAGAAGATAAAATAGTTTTTTATCCAATGCTATTTGCTGTCGTGTCATTATTATTAATGATATTGGCGCAAATCTTTTTTGATAAAAATTATTCCTTGCTCCCGAGTATTTTTTTGCTCGTTGTTTTTTTCTGCTCTGTGATTACCGGTATAACGGCAATTTGCGTCTTGAACGAGAAAGACATATTTCCTATGATTATGGCGCTTGCTATGTCTTTCTACCTAATATTTTGTATTGTAGACGTGGAGGAAATGACATCAACAAATACAAAGATTTCCGTTTTCTTTCTTTGTGTATTTTTTCTTCTTTTTTTTCTCCCTGTGAGTTTTGTTCTTATTCTTTTAAAAGGAAATATGCTGGGTGATACGAATGGAATGTCTGGTCTTACAATTATGTCCTCTTTTTGTTTTTTTATTATCTCCTTTTTCACGTTTTACAATCTTTTGTATTATGAAGAAGGATTTAAAGGATATAAAAAGGATATGATGGTATATATAACAATTAAAAAAAAGAAAAAGAAGAAGATTTGCAAGGGGTATGTGGCGTATTTTCTAATGTTTTATTTAGTGGACGCCTTTCATATTATTTCATTGTTGTATACTTAAACATTATTAAAAATCCTGACTTTATATGAGTCGGGATTTTTTATTTTCGGGTTTAATAGTAAAAAATAGTTGATAGTTGCGTTTTTAGCTTAAATATATCGTCCTTAATCTTAGTATATATTGTTCATAAGAATAATAACAATTTCCGTTATTATTATAGCCAAGATTATAAATATAATTACAGAGCCGCTTTTTTTATCGGACACATCCATCTTTTTGTTTATAATTCCTTTCTTTCTCAAAACCTCATAGGTTATAGACGAGACGATAAACGTTATTATGGTTAGAAATAACGCAAAATAATAGCCTATATAAAGGAATTTAAAAAAACAGAAGAAAAACAAAAAATAGAATTCGATTTTACTAAATATTAATAAAAGGATGTAAAAAAATGGGCGGCTCATAAAATTATTTAGATATTAAAATTTTTAATAATTATAGCATATTTTGTTTATTTATTTTAATCGTCCTAGGTCGCCTCAGAACAATATTTATGAGAGCTAAGTGTTTTCAGGGTACCGAAACATTGCGTATCTATTGACAAAAAGAGTACATGCGATATAATTTTTTGTTATATAGAACCTTAAAAATTGTGGTTTAATTGGTTTTCAGAGGAGATTTATATCTTTTATGAAAACCAATTAAATTAAATAAAAAATGAAGATAAAAAGAGGAACAAGTCGCACAGTTTTTGTCTTCAATCATGTGGTTGTTAAATTGCCAGTGATTGATTTGATAGGATTCTTTAAGGCATCCTATTATGAAGTAAAAAACTTTTTTAAATCAATCAAGAAAAACGGTCTCAAAAGGTATTATCAAAAAAGATTGATAAGAAAGAGACGGTTCTTGAGGGTTGATGAAAAATCTGTTGTCGAAAGATCAAAAATAATTTCCCTGCAAATGTTGCATCATAAAAAATATGAAATTTTTGGTTTGAGACGTTCTTTGTTTGGTGGAATTATGGCCAACTGGAATGAATATCTATTCTACCGAGAAACAAAAAATTCATTTGTTATGCCAACATACTTTTCTTTATTTGGTTTAATTAATATTCAAAAAAGAGGTCAGGAAATAACATTTTGGAGCTATACGGACGTTTGGATGTATATTTGCCATAATTCGGCAAACAAGAATCAACCATTTTGTAATTCTCATAGTTTTGCTGAAAAAGAGAATTTCTGTTTGGATGGAGATAAGTTAAAAATGCTTGATTATGGCAGTAGACATGTCCATAATTTCTTGAGATTAAATGGTAATAATCTATTTAATAATTTTGTAAAACCACCGTTGTAGAATCGGTGGTTTTTATTTTTTACATTTTAATTTACTAAATAACCTTAAATATGCTATTTTTATTATATAACACTAAATATATGAAAAAATTAAAAAGCGAATTAAGAGGCAAAAGAGTTATTTTAAAAAAATTTAAACCGACGATTTCCGCGGCAAGAATTTTATTTAAGGTCGTTGATGAAAATCGCGAGCATCTCAATCCTTGGTTTCCTTGGGTGAAAGAAGAAAAAAAGGTAGAGGAAGCTTTTCAATATCTCTTGGAGGTAGATAAAAAATTTAAAGATGGGACGAAATTTGATTACGGTATTTATTTAAATGGAGAATATATCGGCAATGTCGGTTTATTTGATGTTAATCAAAAAAATAAATCCGGAGAAATCGGCTATTGGTTATCTAAGGAATTTACTCGTCGGGGATACATGACTGAAGCGGTCGGTGTTTTAGAAAAAGAAGCCTTTGTTAATGGAGGCTTAAATAGAATCCAGATTAAGTGTGATGAAAGAAATATTCCTTCGGCCAAAACAGCAAAAAAGTGCGGCTACCTTTTTGAAGGAAAACACCGCGAAGACAGTTATAGCGAGCACTTCAAAGATTTTCGAAATACGCTGTATTTTTCTAAATTAAAATCAGATTTTAAAAATAAGAAAAAATAATTTTAGATTTCTTTTTCCGTAAACTGACTATTATAAAGAGAAAAATAGAAGCCGCCTTTAGCTAGCAGTTCTTGGTGTCGGCCTTGCTCGACAATATTGCCGCTTTGCATAACCAAAATCAAATCGGCATTTTTTATAGTCGATAAGCGATGAGCAATCACAAAACTTGTCCTATTTTTGGTCAGTTTTTCCATTGCCGTCTGAATAAGTATCTCCGTGCGGGTATCGACCGAACTGGTGGCCTCGTCTAAAATCAGCATCGGCGCATCGGCTAAAATAGCGCGGGCAATCGTTAATAATTGTTTTTCACCGGCGGAAATATTATCAACCGAATCATTGATGATCGTGTCGTAACCGTCGGGCATAGTTCTGATAAGATGGTCGATTTGCGCTTCTTGAGCGGCTTTGATTATTTCTGCGCGCGTCGCTTTCGGTTTTCCAAAAGCGATATTCTCGGCCACCGTGCCGTTAAAAAGCCAAGTGTCTTGCAGAACCATGCCGAACAGGCGGCGGACATCAGCTCGTTTCATCTTTTTAATATCCATTCCGTCAATTAATATTTTGCCGTCATCGATTTCATAAAAACGCATCAGGAGATTAACGATAGTCGTTTTTCCGGCGCCGGTCGGACCGACAATCGCGACTTTGCATTTCGGTTTTATAAAGGCGGTAAAGTCTTTTATAATCGACTGTCCGGGAAAATAGCTGAAATTAATTTTATTGAATTCGACCTGTCCGGCAACGTTTTTTATTTCCATAGTCGCGTCGGTTTCCGGATTTTCTTCTGTCTCTTCTAAAAATTCAAAAATTCTTTCCGCTGCCGCCGCGGTTGATTGAAAGACGCTGGCGATATTGGCGGTTTGGGTAATCGGCTGAGTAAATTGATTCATGTATTGGATAAAAGCTTGAATGCCGCCAATAGTGACTTGGCCGATAAGAGCCAGCCAGCCGCCGACAACCGCTACGGCGACATAGCCGAGATTGCCGATAAAATGCATCAGAGGCATCATTAAACCCGACAGAAATTGGGATTTCCAACCGCTGTTATATAAATCGCTGTTAATCCCATTAAATTTGTCTATCGAACGATCCTCGCCGCTAAAGGCTTTAACAATTGCGTGGTTGGCGAACATTTCTTCGATATGCCCGTTGATTTCTCCGAGAGCCGTTTGCTGGGTATTGTAATAACGTTGGGAACGTTTAATTATTAATTTTATAAACACAAAACTTAGAGGCAATACGGCGAGCGCGATTAAAGTCATTTGCCAGCTGATATTTAGCATCATTATCAAAATTCCGACGACAGTCGCCGCCGCGGTTATTACTTGGACCAGGCTTTGATTTAAATTTTGGCTTATTGTCTCGACGTCGTTGGTGACGCGGCTGATGATATCGCCTTTTTCTTTGCGGTCGACATAGCTTAGAGGCAGTTTAGAGATTTTGGCGGCTATTTTTTGGCGGAAGGAATAAGTTATTTTTTGGGAAACCCCGGCCATTATCCAGTTTTGCAGATAACAGAAAAGAGCGCTGGCGGCATACAGGCCGATTAGCCAGGAACCGATTTTAACTATTTGGCTAAAATCTATTTTACCGCGGCCGGCAAGACCCTGGACGACGACATCGGTCATCTGCCCCAGCATTTTCGGTCCGGCAATCGTAAAGACGGTAGCGGCTAAAGCCAGAAGTAAAACCAATATTAAATTTATCCGGTAGGGCTTGAGATATTTTAAAAATTCACTTGCGGTTTTTTTAAAATCTTTCGCTTTTTCGTTTTTCCCTCCGATTTGCGCTCCCGGCGGTCCGCCGCGAAAAGGTTTGCCTTCGTATTTTGCCATATTATTTTTCTTTTAATTCCGCCGCGGATAGTTGGGATTCGGCGATTTCTCGGTAGACGGGAGAGGAAATCAGCAAATCTTGGTGTTTTCCTTGGCCGACTATTTTTCCGTTGTCCAAAACGATTATATTATCCGCTTGCATAATCGTGCTGATTCTCTGCGCAACGATAATAATAGTCGTGCTCTTTAAATTTTTTTCCAAAGCTTGGCGCAGGGCGGCGTCGGTTTTAAAATCTAAAGCGGAGAAACTGTCGTCAAACAGAAAGATGGGCGGTTTTTTGACTAAAGCCCGGGCGATTGCCAAACGTTGTTTTTGTCCGCCGGAAATATTATTTCCCGCTTGGGCGATAGCGCTGTCTAAGCCGTCGGCTGAACTAGCAATAAATTCTTCGGCTTGGGCGATAGCGGCCGCTTCGGTAATTTCGGCCGTATCGGCATCGGGTCGGCCATAGGCGATATTGCTTTTAATCGTGCCGGAAAATAAAAAAGCCTTTTGCGGAACATAACCGATATAATCGTGGAGTTTATATTGCGACAAGTCGCGGATATCGATTCCGTCGACGGTGATTGATCCGCTAGTAACATCATAGAGGCGGGGGATAAGATTTAGGAGAGTTGTTTTACCGCTCCCGGTGCCGCCGATAATCGCCGTCGTTTGTCCGGGACGGGCGATAAAAGATATGTCCGCTAAAACCGCTTGCTCCGAACCTTGGTAACTGAAATTAACATTCTTAAATTCTAATAAGCCCGTTTTTTTTCTTGGTAATCTTTTCGGTTCGGCCGGGTCGTTTATTTTTGTTTTAGTCGTTAATATTTCGTTAATGCGGCGGATAGAGACGGCGGCGCGCGGAATCGTGATAAAGATAATGGAAATCATCAGGAAGGAAATAATCGTCTGCGCGACATACTGCGTTAAGGCCAAGATATTTCCGATTTGCAAATGGCCGGATTCAATCAGACCGGCCCCTACCCAGATAACCGCCACGGCCGATAAACCCATGATTAAAGTCATAACCGGTTGCATCATCGACATCAGCCGGCTGATAAAGATATTCAGATTCATCGATTCCGTATTTGTTTTTTCAAATTTAAGCTGTTGCCGTTTGTCGTTATTATAAGCTCTGATGACGCGAATACCGGTGAGCATTTCGCGTATTTGCAGGCCGAGACGGTCGACTATCTTTTGGATAATCGTAAATTTAGGGATGGCGACGAGAAAAAGGACGGTCATCATTGCCGCCAAAATACCGACAGCCGTTAAAGTAATCCAAGACATCCCGGGAGCCAGCTGGTAAACCTTGACGATGGCGCCGATTCCCATGAACGGAGCGAGTAAAGACATGCGCAGGAGCATTGATAAGACGTTTTGAATTTGCTGGATATCGTTGGTGGCGCGAGTAATTAAAGAGGAGGAAGAAAATAAATTAAATTCATCGAGCGAAAAGCTTTCTATTTTTTTAAAAACCGCTTCGCGCAAGCGTTTGGCAAAACCGGCGGAAATTTTAGCGGCGCTGAAGCCTATTAGAATCGTAAAAAGTCCTCCTAAAATAGTAAACAGTATCATCTTTATTCCCTCCGATCTAATAATCGAAAGATTTTGAGCCGTGATTCCCAGGTCGACTATTTTAGCCGTATAATCGGGCAGAATAAGGTTGACATAACTTTGTCCCCAAACAAAAAATAACAGGATAATAATCCCGGCTAGATATGGTTTTAAATATTTAATTAAGTATTTCATACCATAACTATAATTGATTAAGCGATTTATATCAATTTTTTATATTAGGGAAATTTGACTTAATTAAAATTACGTGCTATTCTTGGAGCATTAATTCAAGATTCGAATCTTATCTCAGTCATATCTAAGTGGCCTAAGAAAATCGGGTCACTTATTTTTTATGACAAATATTACAAAAGTCGATTCTTCAGCGAGTTTAGCTTCCAAAGAATCAAAATTAAAATTTTCTGATTTAGGCATTAGCGCCTCAATTTTGGAAATTTTAAAAAAACTTAATTTAGAAAACCCGACTCCGATTCAGCAAAAAACCATCCCGACCGCTATCACGGGGGCTGATGTTATTGGTATTGCTCAAACCGGAACCGGCAAAACTTTTGCTTATGGAATTCCAATGCTGCAACAAATCGGAATAAATAAAAAGCAGGGTTTAGTCATTGCTCCGACTCGCGAATTAGCCGCTCAAGTTGAAGAAAGCTTAAAAAAAATCGGCCAAGCTTTAGGGCTTAGAACCGCGCTTTTAATCGGCGGCGATTCTTTTGATCGCCAGCTTTTCTTAC
>CAZMKG010000023.1:0-7588 GCA_964567015.1 uncultured Gammaproteobacteria bacterium
CGTAAAAAAGTCGTCGCTAATATTAAAGATCCGGTCGTTAAAGCTTTTTGGGAAAAAGAATTTTCCGGCTATGCCGATAAGTTCGCTTCCGAGGCGGTTTCGCCTATTCAAAATAAAGTTGGACAATTTTTGTCCAATTCTTTGATGAGAAATATCGTCGGGCAGGTAAAATCATCGATTAACATCCGCGAAATAATGGACAGCGGCAAGATTTTAATCATGAATTTATCGAAGGGCCGTATCGGCGAAGATAACTCGGCTTTGCTCGGAGCGATGATGATTACTAAAATCCAATTGGCGGCCATGAGCCGCGTCGATGTTCCGGAAAAAGAGCGCCGCGATTTTTATTTATATATCGATGAATTCCAAAATTTCTCGACCGATTCATTCGCCAATATTTTATCGGAAGCGAGAAAATATCGATTGAATTTAATTTTGGCGCATCAATATATCGAACAATTAAGCGAGAAAGTTAAACCGGCGGTTTTTGGCAATGTCGGCACGATGGTTGTTTTCCGCGTGGGCGCGGCCGATGCCGAAGAACTGGAAAAAGAATTTTTACCGACCTTTACGCAGGAAGATTTGGTTAATTTGCCGAAGTATGAAATGTATTTGAAATTGATGATTGACGGTATTGCCTCCGCCCCTTTTTCCGCCAAAGGTTTGCCGCCTTTAAGCGAAAGCGAGAGGACTAGAAATACGGATAAAGTTATCGCTTACTCTCGGGAGAAATATGCGTCGGAGAGGGTGGCTGTCGAAGAGAAAATTATGCGTTGGCACGAGAGTTATAATGAAGAACCGGCTCCTTCGGAAAAGAAAAACTTGGCCGGAGGTCCGTTTGCCCCGCGCGCCGGCGCCAGCGCTCAGTATAAACCGGAAAGTCAGGTTTTAAAAACGGTTCCAAAACCGGAAGTGAAACCGGAAGTAAAGCCGGAAGTAAAACCGGCACCTATTAATAATCAGTTTAATCATTTTGTCGGCCAATCGGCCAATCACCCGCGAATCGTCCAAAGCTCCGGTTACGAAGCTGTTTGTTCCGGTTGCGGAAAAACAACCACAACCGTCTTTGTTCCCGATGGCATCAGACCGGTTTATTGCAAGGAATGTTTGAGCCGGAAAAAAGAAGAAAAAAAACTGGAACTGGAAAAAAGAAAAATAGCCAAAGAAATAGAAACCAAACATTTAGAAGAGGAAACGGTTTTAGTTAGCGATACGCCGTCTCTATCATTAGCCGATTTAGCCAAGGTTAATCCGGTCGATTTCCGCGGTCGAGAAATAAAAAACGCCCATCCCTCTTTAAATCGCGATCAATCATCCGCCGGGCAAGATAGCTTAAAAGAGCAGGATTTGTCCGAAGGAATCGAGATGACGATTTCAAACAACAAATTTTAAATTTTTATGTATTTGATTTTTGATACGGAAACAACCGGTTTGCCAAAAAATTATCAAGCGCCACTTGATGATTTTTCGAATTGGCCGCGCATCGTCCAACTGGCTTGGAGTATTTATGACGCCGAAGGGAATCATTGGGAAAGCTATAGCTATATAATCAAACCGGATGGTTTTGTTATTCCTGACGAAGTCGCGAAGATTCACCGGATTACTCAGGAAAGAGCGCTCGCCGAAGGAGTTGAACTTAAACAGGCGCTTGAACATTTTATCGCCGACGCGCAAAAAGCGGAATACTTGGTCGGTCATAATATCGATTTCGACGATAAGATTGTCGGCTCGGAACTTTTGCGTTCCTGTATGGCTAATCCCCTAATCGGCGCCAATAAAATCTGCACCATGAAGTCGAGCGTTCAGTTTTGCAAGATTGATAACGGCCGCGGCGGATATAAATGGCCTAACTTAACGGAACTATACCAATGCTTATTTCAAACAGGCTTTCCGGAAGCTCACGACGCCATGGTTGATGTCAAGGCTTGCGCGGATTGCCTTTTTGAGTTAAAAAGAAGGGGCGCTATCTAATATCGGCGGCAAAATTTAAACATATGGAACAGCCAATAAATTATCTAAAAGTCGGCAAAGCTACGGATTTAAAGGGAGAAGACTATAAATTTTATCGTTTTTTGGAAATATTGCCCGGCTTTATTTCGATTGCCACTTTAGTGATTTTAATCGTGCTCTCTTATTTTAAGCCTGTCTGGGTTGCTTATTTTGTTATCGCCTTTGATGTTTATTGGCTGCTTTTGGTCGTTTATATGGCCATTTTTTTGATTACTTCATACCGTAAACTAAACGCGGGACTCGCGACCGATTGGAAAGATAAATGCCGGTGTTTAAAGGAAGGCGGACTGACCGCTGCCGACCTTAAAGAAGTTTCTCCCGATTCTCTTTCCAATCAAGGTGTTTATTGGGAGAGTCTTTGGCAGCTGGTTATTTTACCGACATACGGCGAAGGCGCGGAAATAGTCCGCGGCGCGCTGGAATCTTTAGTAAAAGACGGCTATCCGACAGAGCGGATGATTGTTAACTTAGCGATGGAAGAAAGAGCGGGACAGAGCGCAAAGGAAATCGCCGCCGCTATGCAAACGGAATTCGGCGATAAGTTCGGTCGATTTTTAATTACCTGGCACCCCGATAATGTCGCCGGAGAAATAAAAGGCAAGGGCGCGAATCAGGCCTGGGCGGTTAAAGTTGTGAGCCGGGAGATTATCGATAAAGAAAATTTAGACATTAAAAAAATATTGGTCAGCGTTTTTGATATCGATACGATTGTCGAGCCCGGTTATTTTTTCGCTTTGACCTATAAATTTTTAACGGTCAGCGATCCTTATCACGCCAGCTATCAGCCGATTCCGGTTTATCATAATAATATTTGGGAGACGCCTTTCTTCTCCAGACTCACGGCTTCATCAAACACTTTTTGGCAGATGATTATGCAAGTTAGACAAGAAAGTCTGGTCACTTATTCGTCCCATTCGATGACTTTTGCGGCCTTAAGAGAAATCGGATATTGGTCGCCGGCGATGGTCAGCGAAGATTCCCGCATCTTTTGGGATTGCCTATTATATTATAACGGCGATTATCGCGTCGAACCTTTATATTATAAGGTATCGATGGATGTCACTTTCGATCAAGATATTTGGAATACGGCCAAAAGCTTATATAAACAACAGCGCCGCTGGGCTTGGGGTTCGGAGAACATCCCCTATTTGATTTTTAATACAGCCAAACGCTGGAAAACCGTCGATCGCTCGAAATTAATCGGTCATATTTTTATTCAAATCCACGGTTTTTGGTCTTGGGCGACCAACGCTTTGATTATCGCCGTTGTCGGTTGGATGCCGATGCTTATCGGCGGCGATCGTTTTAATTCGACCGTGCTTTCCGGCAATTTGCCGACAGTGACCCAGAATTTGATGACGGTCGCTATGGTCGGTTTGGTTTTGTCGGCGGTTATCACTTCGCTTTTATTGCCCGAGAGACCGAAAAAGTATACCGTTTGGAAAAATATCAAGATGATTTTAGAGTGGGTTTTTGTTCCTTTTACGATTGTTGTTTTCGGTTCGATTCCTTGCTTTGATGCTCAAATCCGCCTGATGAGAGGAAAATATATGGGTTTTTGGGTAACGCCGAAATCGCGTTAAATGGCCATAAAATTTATTAAGGAACAATTATAATAAAAGAATCGCTCGGTTTAGGGGCGATTTTTTTGTATGGCTTTTTTATGTTATAATAAAAGTCGATGGACAACCATAAAATATACCCGCGCGTTTTAAGCGCCGGACAAATAAAAAAACCGGATAATTTTTTTTATAGACTTTTTTCCAGCCAGCGCTTTTTAGCGATTATCGGCTTGATTTTTATTTTACTGATTGTTTTTCCGCTAGCGAAAGTCTATACGCAGAAACGGTTAGTGGAGAAAGAAATCGACGATGTTAAAGCGGAAATTGCCAATTTTGAAAAAACGAATCAAGATTTGCGCCAGATGATTGATTATCTGCAATCCGACCAGTCTTTGGAAGAACAGGCGCGCCTTAATTTAAATATGAAGAAACCGGGCGAGAAGGTTATCGTCATTGAAAATTTAAATAATGCCACGACAACCGGAGATATAAATAAAACCACCGTTTCCGAAAGCAATTTTAAGAAATGGTGGCATTATTTTTTTGATTGATTTTGAGCCGAAGAGGGGATTCGGACCCCTGACCTACGCGTTACGAGTGCGTTGCTCTACCAACTGAGCTACTTCGGCGAGTTTTGAGCGGGTAAGCGGAATCGGACCGCCTTCCTCAGCTTGGGAAGCTGATGTAATAACCATTATACGATACCCGCAAGATAAGTATAATTATAGATGTAAGCCGCTTATTTAGTCAATCGGCCGAAAGATAATATATTGAAACATTATGAAAATAAACTATCGAAAATCGAAAATAAACTATCGAAAATTGATTTTAGGCGTAATCTTATTTTTTGCCGCGCCGTTGGCGGTTAGAGCGGCCGATATCGAATTTATTACTCCGAATTTTACGGAACAAGCGATTGTCGCGACCAGCTCTCCGGCCACGAGCACGCCTTGGGAATGGGACGCTTTAACGTCGGTTTTTGAATATTCTTTTAATAATCCGAGTACTTATGATCCCGCTTTTCCGATGACGGTTAAGATAAATTACGGAAAAACCAATAATTATTTTAAACAGATTTTTTTGGTCGATAGCATCTCCGGAGTCTGGGCTCCTTTGCTAACCGAAGATAATCCGGCGGGAAAATATGTAACCGCCACAATCACTTCAACCGCCGGAAAGTTAATTGTCTTAGCCAACCACGATATTTTAACAGTCGGCAAAGCCAGTTGGTATGCTTATAAGGGCGGACTATACGCGGCTTCACCCGATTTTAAGAAAGGCTCAGTTTTACGGGTGACTAATTTGGATAATGGAAAATACGTTGACGTGACGATTAATGACTTCGGCCCGGAGAGGGATAAATATCCCGATCGAGTCATCGATCTCGATAAGGTTGCTTTTCAAAAAATCGCTTCGCTGGGGGCCGGAATTATAAACATAAAAATAGACCCCTTAAAAATCATCGCCCCGGCGGCCGTCGCGCCGCAAACCGTTTCTACGCCGATAGTTTCCGCTTCTTCGGCGATTATTGTCAAAGAAAAAGATGGCAGCGTTATCTGGGGAAAGAATGAAGACAGCGTTTCTCCTTTAGCCAGTTTAACGAAGCTGGTGGCGGCTAAAGTTTTTTTAGACACGCGCCCGACTTTAAATAAAGTCGTTAGCTATAAAATCCAAGACGAAAATTATAATTATAAGTATTGCAATCCTTGGGAAATAGCGAAGCTAACGGTAAAAGACGGGGACACAATGACGATTGAAAATTTATTATACAGTTCTTTAGTCGGCTCGGCCAATAACGCGGTCGAAAGTTTGGTGCGTGTGAGCGGTTTGAATCGGGATGCGTTTATTAAAAAAATGAACGATACGGTAAAGAGTTGGGGAGCTTCCAGTACTTCCTTTATTGAGCCGACCGGCTTAGCGCCGCAGAATGTGAGTTCTCCCGCCGATTATGCTATAATATCCAGAGAGGTTTTTAAAAATCCCTTGCTCCAAAAAATCAGCACGACCGCTAAATACAGTTTTACAACCATCAATACCAAAAAAGCGCACACTATAAAAAATACCAATAAATTATTGACTAGTTCCCAATATCCGATTATCGGTTCGAAGACCGGTTATCTTGATGAAGCGGGCAATTGCTTGATGACCAGGATAAAAACCGACCAGGGAAATTTAATTGTCATTAATTTCGGTTCAACTTCAAGCGCTAACAGTTTTGCCGATAACGAACAAATGATTAAATACGGTTTGCGCCAATCAAAAAAATAATTATGATAACTCTTCATAACGTTTCAAAATCGTATAATAAGACAAAGATACTGCGCGCGATCAATCTGCGGATAGAACCGGGGGAGTTTGTGTCGATTGTCGGTCAATCGGGGGCCGGAAAAACTACGCTGATAAAGATTTTAACCGGCGAAGAGAAAGTTGATGACGGCCAAGTAGTTGTCGGCGATTGGGACATCACTAAAATTTCGAAGCGGGAAGTTCCTTATTTGCGTCGTCAAATCGGTGTTATTTTTCAAGATTTTAAACTTCTGCCGAAAAAAACTTTGGAGGAAAATGTTTCTTTCGCCCTTGAAGTTTCCGGCGGCACCGCGGTTAAAATAAAGAAAATCGTTCCGAGCGTTATGAAAATTGTCGGACTTGAGAATAAGAAAAATCATTATCCGAGCGAAGTTTCCGGCGGCGAACAGCAAAGAGCGGCGATTGCCCGCGCGCTTGTCCATCAGCCGAAAATATTATTGGCCGACGAGCCGACCGGCAATCTCGATGCGTTAAATGCCAATGAAATTATTGATTTGTTGCTTCGAATAAATAAATTCGGAACGACGGTTATTTTAGTTACTCATAATAAAGAAATAGTTAATCGTTTAAATCGCCGGGTTGTTACCATGGAACAGGGACAGATTATTAGCGATCAGGCGCGCGGCAAATATTTATTATAAAATATGCAATCTTTATTTCATATCATAAAGTTCAGTTTTCAAGACATCGCTCGCAACGTTTGGTTGACTTTGGTTACCGTAACCATATTGGTTATCGCTTTGTTTTCCATTAACACGCTCCTCATTGTCCGTGTTATCAGCGATGATGCCGTTTCGGCCGTTAGAGAAAAAATAAATATTAGCCTCTATTTAAAAGCGGACGCTTCGGAAAATGAAATCATGGCGCTTAAGAATAAAATTGCCGCTTCCGACAAGGTGAAAAGCGTAAATTATATATCGAAACAGAATGCTTTGGAATCTTTCCGTGAGAAATATAAGAATAATCAAGCGGTTTTGGCCGCCTTAAAAGAATTGGGGCGCAATCCGCTATCTCCGAGTCTCACGATTGTTCCCGAGGATTTCAGCCAGGCGGAGAATTTGATTAACGAATTAAGAATGATTGACAGTCCGATTATCGAATCGCGCGATTTTTCCGACAACTCGGTTATTCTGGATAAAATAAACAATATTACCAAGCGCGTTAACGAGGTTGGTCTTTTTCTTATTTCCATTTTTATCTTAACGAGTTTATTGGTTGTTTATAATGCCATCAGGGTAGCGATATACACCCATCGCCAAGAAATAGAAGTCATGCGCTTGGTCGGAGCCTCAAATTTCTTTATTTATATGCCCTATATGGTGTCCGCTTTTGTTTATGCTCTGTTTAGCGTTTTGATAGTGATTTCGGTTTTTTATCCGTTTTTGACCTTGCTCCAGCCATATTTAGAAGTTTTCTTTACCGGTTATAATATTAATCTTTTAACTTATTTTGTTGATAATTTTGCCTTAGTGTTCGGCATTCAATTTTTGATAGTCATGCTTATTAATGTTTTGGCAAGTTTGTTTGCGGTTAGAAGATACGCTAGAGTTTAGTTTTTGGCGAGTATAAAAATAGGGTTGACTTTTCCCCTGTTTTTTAATACTATTTTGATGTATTTAAGAGCAATTAAATATCATTCGGGGATCGTCTAACGGTAGGACTCCAGGTTTTGGTCCTGGCTATCGAGGTTCGAATCCTTGTCCCCGAGC
>CAZMKG010000024.1:0-2234 GCA_964567015.1 uncultured Gammaproteobacteria bacterium
GAATGTTAGAACTTTTTTTCGTTAACATGGGCAAACTACAGGACGAGAACAGGCGATTTAAAACAAAAGCCTCCGCAAAAGAGGCTTTTTTATTACTCTCCAATTTTTGCCCCCATCAGCTAAAAATGGTAAAATTAAGGCATGTCTAAAACAAAACCAAAATTAATAATCATTGATGGTAACGCCTTAATCCATCGCAGTTTTCATGCTCTACCCCCGACTTTGCGCACCAAAAATGGCGTTTTGGTTAACGCGGTTTACGGTTTTACTTCTTTTCTTTTAAAGGCTTTAAACGAATTCCACCCGGAATACGTGGTTTTAACTTTGGATAAAAAAGACAAAACTTTCCGCCACGAAGCTTATGCCGACTATAAGGCAACCCGCGTTAAGGCGCCGGACGAATTATATGAACAAATTCCTTTGGTAAAACGGGTAGCCGAAGCTTTCAATATCCCTATTTTTGAACTTGGCGGTTTTGAGGCCGACGATTTAATCGGCACAATTTGCGAGAAAACCAAAAATGAAAAAAACTTGGAGAAAATTATTATCACCGGAGACTTGGATACTTTACAACTGATTAATGATCGAACAAAAGTTTACACGATGAGCCGCGGCTTATCGGATAGTGTTTTATACGGCGCCCCGGAGGTGAAAGCGCGCTTTAATCTAAGCCCGAACCAAATTATCGATTATAAAGCTTTGCGCGGCGATGTCAGTGATAATATTCCCGGCGTTAAAGGCATTGGTGAAAAAACTGCCAGCGATTTACTGGTTGAATTTAAAACTTTAGACGGCGTTTATAAAGCGGCCGAAAAGAATTCTCCGAAGATAAAGCCGCGGACTCTCGAACTCCTAAAAGAACATAAAACCAGCGCCTATCTCAGCCAAGAATTGGCGACAATTAACCTCTCCGCCCCTTTAAAATTTTCTTTGTCGGAAATCAGTTATTCCGACTTTGAACTAGAAAATGTTTTAAAAATATTCAGCGAGTTCGAATTTAAATCCTTGCTTAATAAAGTTAAAGAACTCCGCGATAAATTAAACAAAGACCGGGACGCGAAAAACGGCCAAGGGGAGAAAGAAGAAACTTCCGGTGAAAAAAAATTCGCGCGCAATGCGGAAAAATTTAATTACCAGTTAATTGCTGATGATAAAAAATTCGCGGCTTTTTTAAAAAAATTAAAAAACCAAAAAGCGATAACCGTCGATACGGAAACTTCCGGTCTTGATCCGATCTCATCGGAGATAATCGGGGTGAGTTTCTCTTGGCAAGAAGGCGAAGCTTATTTTGTAATTATAAATGACAAACGTTTAGAAAAATTAAAACCGATTTTGGAAGATGAAAAAATAAAAAAATACGGACATAATTTAAAATTCGATTGGCGCGTTCTAAAAAATCACGGAGTAAAAATGCGGGGCTTAGCTTTCGATACGATGATTGCTTCTTATTTGCTAAATCCCGGAAACCGCCAACACAATCTTGATTCCCTGGCTTTTACCGAACTCGGTTTTGAAAAAATAAGCAAAAAAGATTTAGCCGGCGGCGAACCGAAACAGTTAACGCTTGATTTTAAATCTTTCGACCCGGAAAAGCTCAGCCTTTATTCCTGCGAAGACGCGGATTTTACCAACCGTCTGGTTAAAACGCTCGCTAAAAAACTAAAAGCCGAGAAGTTAGAAGAATTATTCAAAATCATAGAGATGCCACTAATTACCGTCCTTGGAGAAATTGAAGACAACGGCATAAAATTAGACGCAAAACCAATCGCCGAACTTAATCGGGACGTCGACAAAAAACTTAATCTCTTGGAAAAAGGAATTTATAAATCCGCCGGAGAAAAATTTAATATCAATTCCACTAAACAGCTCAAAGAAGTTCTCTTTGAAAAGTTGGAAATTCCGACCGATAATATCAAAAGAACAAAAACCGGTTTTTCAACCGCCGAAGATGAGCTCGAAAAATTAAACGACCTCCACCCGATAATCCCGCTATTGCGCGATTACCGTGAGCTTAATAAATTACAAACAACTTATCTTAACGCTCTACCAAACTTAATCAATCCGAAGACCGGCCGCATCCATACAAACTTTAACCAAACAATTACCGCAACCGGACGTTTGTCTTCAACCGATCCCAATCTGCAAAACATTCCGACCAGAACCGATGAGGGCCGGAAAATCCGCGAAGCTTTCGTGGCCGCTAACGACTATCAATTAGCCGGTTTCGATTATTC
>CAZMKG010000024.1:2334-6891 GCA_964567015.1 uncultured Gammaproteobacteria bacterium
TCCGCGAAGCTTTCGTGGCCGCTAACGACTATCAATTAGCCGGTTTCGATTATTCTCAAATCGAACTTCGTCTCGCCGCCCATATTTCCGGAGACAAGAAAATGATTGCCGCTTTTAAAAACGGAGAAGATATTCATACGGCGACCGCGGCGGAGATAAACGAAGTCAAAACCAATGAAGTCACAAAGAAAATGCGCCGCGAAGCCAAGGCGATAAATTTTGGCATATTATACGGCCAAGGCCCGCACGGCTTAAGCCAATCAGCCGGTATCCCCTACTTTCGAGCGAACGAATTTATTAAAAAATATTTTACCGTCTTCCCGAGCGTCAAAAAAATGGTTGATAATTCGATAAAGGAAGCGCGAAAAAATAAATATACGATTACCCTTTTCGGACGGAAGCGTCCTTTACCGGAAATAGATTCCAATATTCCGATGGTTAGAAAAAGCGCCGAGCGGATGGCGATGAATACCCCGCTTCAAGGAACGGCGGCCGATTTAATTAAAATGGCGATGATAAAAATCGACGAACTTATCGCCGGACACGAAGACGAGATTAAAATGCTGCTGCAAATACACGATGAGTTGATTTTTGAAATCAAAAAAGATAAGCTTGATTTTTACGCTCCAAAAATAAAAGCGATAATGGAGGGCGTGTTGAAATTGCGCGTGCCGATTATAGTCGACGAAAGCCGCGGCGATAACTGGGGCGACTTAAAATAATTGCCGCTTTGAATAATTAAATATTTATCGAAATGCCAAAATTTACCCACTTGCAAAAATTAAACGGCAAAAAAATTGCCTTGCTCGGATTGGGGCTTGATAACCAAGCTTTGCTTAAGATATTAAAAGAACAGAAAGTCAAAGCCGATATAACGATAAAAGACGCGCGCCAAGACCCGCGGGGATTTAATAAAAATCTATACGAATTTGATGTCCTCTTTCGTTCTCCCGGCTGGCCTTTATTCTGCCCGGGAATTACCGAGGCTTTAAAAAAGGGACACACGACGGCTTCCAGTCCTTTAAATGTTTTCCTTAAGCTCTGTCCGACAAAAAATATAATTGGCATAACCGGCACCAAAGGAAAAGGCACGACCGCCAGCTTAATTTATCAGATATTAAAAGACACCGGTAAAAAAGTTTGGCTAGGCGGAAATATCGGAGTGCCTCCTTTAACTTTTCTAAATAAAATCAAACCGACTGATTATGTCGTATTAGAATTATCCAGTTTCCAGCTTGAAGATTTAAGATTTGCGCCTAAAATTTCCGTTATCACTAATTTATACAAAGAACATTTGGCGCCAGCTGATCCTAATAACCCTAATTATCACCATTCTTTTAATGAATACTGGAAAGCAAAACTTAATATCACCAAAAAGCCGGGCAATGAATATTTAATCGCCAATAAATCTTTGGCTCTTAAACTAAAAAAGGAGAAAATTGCTGGGAAATTAATTTTCTTTACGGCCAGTACCGCGCCTTCAAAACTAGTCGGCGATTATAACCGACAAAATATCGGCGCCGCTTTAACCGTCGCTAAAATTCTAAAAATAAAAGATTCACAAGCTAAAAAAACTATCGCTAATTTCAGCAATCTAGAACACCGCCTGGAATTGGTCGAAGAAATAAATGGCGTTAAATATTTTGACAACAGCTTTTCAACCACGCCGGAAAGCACCGGTCTTGATTTAGAATCTTTCTCTTCTCCGATTATCCAAATCGCCGGCGGAGCGGATAAGGGCGTGGATTTTAAAGATTTGGCTAAAAAAATAAAAGCGAAAGTTAAATTTTTAGTTTTATTGCCGGGCAAAGGGACGGTTAGAATAAAGAAAGAATTAAAAGCTATAAAATTTCCTAAAGAAAAAATAAAAGAAGTTGTTGATATGGCCGAAGCGGTAAAAATAGCCGAACAAAAAGCCATTAGCGGCGATATCGTCTTATTATCCACGGCTTGCGCCAGTTTTGGAATATTCAAGAATTACAAAGAACGCGGAAATCTATTCAAAAAATATGTCAGACAGTAAACATAACAAAGCAAAAACAAAAAATATTATTGGTGTCTTTGATTCCGGTCTTGGCGGCTTATCTATTTTAAAATCCTTCCTAAAAAAATTACCTGAATATAATTATTTTTATCTCGGCGACAATGCCCGTCTTCCTTATGGATCTAAGTCTCCGGAAACTATATATAAATACACGCGCGAAGCGGCCGATTTTCTCTTTAAATCAGGATGTAATCTAATTATAGTGGCCTGTAATACCGCCTCGGCTCAAGCTCTGCGCCGCGCGCAAATGAAATATCTGCCCAAACACTACCCTCATCGTCGTATGCTAGGCGTTATCAGACCAATAGCCGAAAAGATTGCCACTAATAAAAAATGTAAAAATGTCGGAATCTTAGGCACTAAAGCGACAATTAATTCCGGCGCTTATGAAATCGAATTAAAAAAAATTAATCCAAAACTTAAAATTATTTCTCAAAGTGCGCCCCTCCTTGTTCCTCTAATCGAAGAAAACTGGATAGAAAAGCCGGAAACAAAAATGATTTTAAAAGAATATCTACACCCCTTAAAAGCGCACCGGGTCGACACCGTAATCCTTGGCTGTACTCACTTTCCTTTCTTGTATAAAGAAGCGGTAAAAATCATGGGAAAAAAAATCGCCATTCCTAACCCGGGAGAAATAGTCGCCGAATCTCTAAAAGATTATCTGTCCCGGAACGCAGAATTGGGTTTAAAACCGGTTAAAAATCCGCAAAGGAAATATTATACGACCGATAATCCAAAATTATTTAAAGACATGGCGGAAAAATTTCTAGAACAGAAAATAATTTCCCTAAAACAGGTTAAAATTGAAACAAAAAAATCACGCTAAACTCCAAAACTAAACATCCAGCCAATTATGATAATATTTTTATACGGAGCCGATACTTTTCGCAGTCATCGTCTGCTCCAAGAAATGAAAAATAAATATATTAAAGACACCGACCCGGCGGCCGATAGCTTAGGTTTTGTCGACGGCCGAAATGCGACTCTAAAAGAAATCGATGAAAAAATAAATACCGGTTCCCTGTTTGTTAAAAAGAGACTAGTTATTATCGACGACATATTTAAGAATAAAAAAACAAAAATATTTACCGAATTAACCGACTACTTAAAAAAATTCTCGGATGATGAAAATAATATAATTATATTTATTGATGAAGAATTGAATACTAAAGATAAGCCGTTAAAAGCCGATGCTAAAAAATTATTTTCCTTTTTAAACAAGCAGAAATTTGTCCAAGAGTTTAAAACGCTTACCAATCTCCAGCTTCTTAATTTTATTAAAAAAGAAGCGGCTAATTATCAAAAAGAAGTTGGGGCAAGCGCCGCCTCAAATTTGATTAATTTAACCGGTGGCGATCCTTGGCTAATTTCCAGTGAAGTAAAAAAATTATGTTTTTATAGCCCGGCCAAAATTATTACTGAAAATGATGTTAGAGATTTATGTGTCGGAGCGGTTAGCGAAGATATTTTTGCTTTAACCGATGCCTTAAGCGCTAAAAATAAAACAGCGACTTTAAGGCTTTTAGAAGAACAATATGCCGCCGGCTTAAGCGATGAATATTTAATCGCCATGCTTGTTCGTCAATTTAAAATTTTGCTTCAAATCCGTACCGCTTTAGACAATAATCTAAGCCCGGCCGAAATTGCTTCTCGTTTGCGCCTCCATCCTTTTGTCGTTAAAAAGGGCCTTTCCCAAGCTAAAAATTTTTCTGCTGCGGTTATAAAAAATTACCTCAACCGACTTATTCATCTCGACTTTTCCAATAAGAGCGGTCTTAGCCATATAAAAACCGAGCTAATGCTCTTAATTTCCGAATTATAAACCAAGGACAACCGTGGACAATCCCTTGCTTTTTTATTTATTATTTGTTATATTCTTACTCGTAAAATCAAAGGGCAATTAGCTCAGTTGGTTAGAGCGCAACACTGATAATGTTGAGGTCGGAGGTTCGAATCCTCCATTGCCCACTCTAGAAAAATAAACTAGAAAATTTATAGCGGGATAGAGCAGTTGGCAGCTCGCTAGGCCCATAACCTAGAGGTCGTTGGTTCGAGTCCAACTCCCGCAACAGTTTTTACCAAAAAACTACAAGAGTCTATTTCGATTCTTGAGCCTCGGTAGCTCAGTGGTAGAGCAAAGGACTGGTTTTCGGTCCGTCCAATAGAAACATTGGAATGAAAATCGGGTGAATTCGGGGAAGCCTAAATTCGTTAATTCGAAGATGGTAATCCCGAGCCAAGACTTAATTGGGATAAAGAATTAAGTAAGGTGTAGAGACTAGCGGGTGAGCCCAACAATAACCCCGCCGCGAGCGCCCGACTCCGTCCTTAAGAAATTAAGCGGAGATGATATAGTCCAATCCTTAGGGAAACTTAAGTAGTAACAAGGAAAATCCTTGTGTCGTCAGTCCGATTCTGACCCGGGGCACAAAAAAAATTAAACCGCAAAATTTACACCCTCTTTGGGTTTAATTTTTTATAACGGGGCGTCGTATACCGGTAGTACGCAT
>CAZMKG010000025.1:0-4517 GCA_964567015.1 uncultured Gammaproteobacteria bacterium
TATATTAAAATAATTTAGCAATATCTTTGTAGGTAATGAAAATAACGAGCGCGATTAACAGGAAAAATCCGATGTTATGAATAATATTTTCGACTTCCCTTTTTACCGGACCGCCTTTTATCTTCTCGATAATCAAGAATAATATCCGACCGCCATCAAGCGCCGGAAAAGGCAAAATATTTATTACCGCCAAATTTAAAGACAAAAGAGCGATAAACTGCAAAAGATAAGTAAAGCCTTCGCGCGCCGCTTGACCGGTAATGTTGGCGATGCCGACCGGACCGGCGAATTGATCGGCGACTGATTGCCCGGAAAAAACGCCGGAAACAAGCGCGCCGAAAGCGCCGAAGATTTCTTTAGTCAGCCAGCCGGTAGTTTTAGCTCCTTCGACAAAGGCCGAGAAAAAAGGATAGCGAATCAAACCGGAAGCATAAATCGCCACGCCGATAGTCGCGCGCGAACCGCTTTGAATAGTCGGCATAACCGTGATTTTTTGTTCCTCACCATCACGGCTTATTAGTATCTCCGTGTTTAAACCGTCATTTTCCGCCACCGCGTCTTGCAGGGCTTTTTCTGTCCCGACCGCTTCGCCGTTTACTTTTAAAATAGCGTCGCCGGCCATCAAACCGGCGGCGGCGGCAGGTGATTCGGCCAAAACCGCCGAAACCATCACGCTCGATTCGGTGATAATCGCTTTGCGACCGACAGTGTCGGTTGATTGCGGCATGCCGAGCATATAACCGACGGAAAATAAAAACCAAGCAAGCACGACATTCATTAATACGCCGGCGGCAAGAATAATAGTTCTCTGCCAAATTTTTTTTGCGGCAAAACTGTCGTTTTCATTTTGTCCTTCCCCGTTTTCGCCCTTAATCTTCACAAACCCGCCGATTGGCAACCAATTAAGAGAATAGATTGTCGCCTTATCGGCCGGACGCAACTCTTCATCGGCGCTTTTTTCCAAACTTTCAACCGCGCGATTGCCGAATATCCAAAGCCTCTTCTCTTTTTTATTCTTATAAGTTCCAATCGCGCGCGGCGGAAACCCGAGGCCGAATTCTTCCGCTTTGACGCCGAAACTGCGCGCGGTAAAAAAATGACCGGCTTCATGGACAAAAACTATCACCGACAAGACAACAATAAAAATAACAATCGTTAAAAACATAATATTAAATCTTTGATTTCATTTTTTAGATTTCCATGATATCCGCTTCTTTGCGGTCGCGGATTTGTTTTAATTCATCATTCTTCTTGGCGGAAAATTCGTCGAGCTCTTTCATAAATCGGAATTTATCGTCTTCGCTTATTTCCTTGCCGTCAAAGGCCGCTTCAATCAAATTTTTGACGCCCTCGCGCGCTTGACGCAAGATAACGCGGGTCTTTTCCATCTTTTCATTTAAAGTCTTAACCAATAATTTTCTGGTTTCTTCGGTTAAAGCCGGAACGGTCAAACGGACCTTATCGCCTTCATTGGTAATTCCCAAACCGAGACCGGCATCGACAATCGCTTTCTCAATCGCTTTAGAAACCGTCTTATCCCAAGGGACGATTATGATGCTGCGCGCGTCGGACACGGCAATGTTGCCGACGGCGTTAATCGGATTCATAACACCATAGGCTTCGACTTGAACATTATCAAGCACGGACGGATTGGCGCGCCCCGTTCTCAGAGTCGCGATATCTTTCTTAAAAAAATCCAAAGCAGCGGTAAAATCTCCCTGTTTTTTCTGTAAAAATTCACTCATATGATTATGATATTTATATTAATTTATTAATTATTTATTCTCTATTTTTTTCGTTCCGAGATATATTATATTCGGATTTTTAAAATCAACCAACAAATCGCGGCCGGAACGCTTGGTCGGCAAATTTTTTGTCGTCCAAGTCGCGCCGCCGTCGGCCGAACGCATAAAAGCGGTATTGGTCACATAATAAATTTCGCTGGAATTTTCCGGATTGACCGCCAGGGCGTTAATAACCGCGTCCTTCTCCGTTTGGATAAGGTTGAGGCTCTCCCAGGTCGCGCCGCTATCTACCGAACGCAAAATAACTTTTTCCGTCGCCAGAAAAATCGTATTGTCTTTTCCGTTGATGACTAAATCTTTAAAATTAGAACCGAGATTATAAGCCCCCAAGACGCTATTCATATCCGTCCAATTTTCAACTTGAAAATTAGCGTCTAGATTTTCGGAGGCGCCGGCGTTGGTGTTTGTGTTGGAATTAAAGCTATAAATTTTATTCTTGCTTGTCGCGACAAAGATTAAACGGCTATCAAGCGGCGAGATTACCAGGCGCGCGATACTTTCTTCCAGTCTTTGGATAGTTCTCCAGGAATTTCCGCCGTCAATGCTTTTTATAATGTCGCCGCGGCTGTTTCCGAGATAAATATTTCCGGTGTTATAGTGGTCGATAGCTATAGAATTAACGGTCACGCCGGTGTTGCTGTCGAAATATATCTGTGTCCAAGTGCGCGAACAATCGCCGGAACGATAGACTTTATTGCCGGTCGCCGCGTAAATAACGCATTTCGATTTCGGATCGACTTTAATGTCACTGATAGTCGCTTTCGGCAAACCGGAAACAAAATGCCAACCCTCGGAAATGTTATAGGTATAATAAAGGCCGTTTTCATAACTTGCTAAGTAAAGCGCCTTGTTATCCTGCGGATCCATCGTCAATAAATTCACATTAAAATCGGCGATGCTGCCCGCCCGTCCGGTCACGGTCGGAATTGAAGTCAATAACTTCCAAGTGTTGCCCCGATCGGCGCTGGCAAAAATGCTGCCATCGGCGGTCTGCGGGCTCGACGACGTGCTAGTTGAAAACGAACAAGCGGAAGTCGCTAAAACAACCGCCACAAGAGCCAATATTAATTTCCCATTTTTTTTGAACATATGTTTTTTATAATTTCAAATTATATTATAAATTAATTATCAGTTGTTCCAAAATCAAGCGCGGGTTAACGTTCGACTCAAGATATTCTTTGGCCTGAGCGACAAACTTTAAGCGGCCAAGAAGCCCGCTTATCCCATTTCCGCTGTCTTCGGAGAAATTCGACAAAGTATTTTTCAAAGAAGCGAGCAAGAATTGATGCTGGATAAGATCGTCTTTTCCTAAAGAAAGAAGAATCAAATCGCGCAGCAAGCCTTCAATCATCGTAATAACCGCCAGCGCGCTTGCCGCCGCTTGGCGGCTATATGTCCGGTCGGTAAAAATACTGTCTAATGTCTTAAGGCGGCTATTAGTGTCGGCGCCGAAAAAGCTTAAAATCTTCTCCGCGTTCTCGACATATTCTTTATACTTATCCTGATTTTCTAAATAATAAAGAGCTTTCAGCGGCCGGCCGAGAGCCAAAAAACTTAAGTCTTTGGCCAAAGAACGGCTCGCGCCATAACTGTCTATCAAATAATCATAAATCGTCGCGGCCGGCACGGGGTAAAAATATAATTTTTGTCCGCGAGACAAAATAGTCGCCGGCAAGCTGTCCTCGGAATTAACCAGCAGTATTATAACCACTTTTTCCCGCGGCTCCTCAAGCGTTTTTAGCAGAGCGCTCTTTGCTTCTTCGCTTAACAAATCCGCTTCTTTTATAAGACCGACCTTGTAGGAACCGAGGAAGGAGCTGAGATTTAACATCTTGATAAATTCCCGAACCGCTTCGATACCGATATTTTTTTTATCCGCTTCCGGACTTAAAACATATAAATCGCTATTAAACCCTTCGCATTCGCCTTGCAAATTGCGCGCGAAAGCGAGCGCGATAGTCGACTTCCCAAGTTCTTCCGGACCGATAAAAATATAAGTTTGGGCGACCTTATCGCTCTCTAAACTGCGATTTAAAAAATCAATCGCCTTCTCATTGCCGATGGTCGGCCAAGAATATCGAGACGAACCGGGCGCGGAAGATTGTGTCGGATGATTAGCCATAATTATTCGGCGGAAGTTATCGTGTTCAAATTGCCGGTTGTGATTCCCAAACCGAGATTTCTCATCACATTAAACGCGTCGGCCGGTCGGCCGAGATAATATAATTTCAAATCGTCGGGATTAAAGTAATAGGCCTTGCCGCTGTCTTCGGTCTTAAGAAGTATTCGTCCGGCCAGATTTTTCCAAGCGCTCGGATTTTTCTCAACCGCAGCGAAATTATCGTTGGATATTCCCAAAGCTAATTTTCTCATTAAGTTAAAAGCGTCTTCCGGCCTGCCTAAACTATATTTTTTTCCGTCCGTCGGATTAACATACCAAGCTTGCCCCTTGTCTTCGACTTGCAATAAAATTTTTCCTTTAAGCTTTGAGGCAAGAGACGAAGAAGCGGGCGCGCTTGAACCGGAACCGGAAGAAGAACCGGCCGAAGAAACGACCGCGTTAGCGTCGGCGGCTTTTGATAAAGAGAAAGACGTCTTTCCGGAGATAGAATATTTCGGAGAAGAAGCTAGACTCAGAGTATAAGATGTCCCGTTCTTGGCATAAAAAGCCTGGCCATATTCGATTGTCGAACCGGAAGAAGAACCGGAAGA
>CAZMKG010000025.1:4617-6786 GCA_964567015.1 uncultured Gammaproteobacteria bacterium
TGGCATAAAAAGCCTGGCCATATTCGATTGTCGAACCGGAAGAAGAACCGGAAGATTTCACGGAAACGGAATAGGAGGCAAGATAAGGTCCGGCGGCTAAACTTAAAGAAGCGGTTCCGCCGGTTAATTTTACCGTGCCCGCTTGCGAACCTTTGTAATAAGTGCCGTTCTTCCCGGTTAAGTAATAAAGCTTTAAGGAGGTGATAGTTGCCGGCGCCTTAAAAGTTATCATGCTGGATTTAAACTCTTTCAATTTCTTTCCCGAATCGATTGAAACATTCCAAAAAACATTTTGATTGCCTAAATCGTCAGCCACCGCCAAAGCATATGTTCCCGCTTGATATTCGAAAGAAAATTGGCCGCCGGTATCGGTCTTGGCGGTAAATAACTTATTACCCAAGCTATAATAACCGTCTTTGGCTATTTGTTCATAGAGGATTGCCGATTTATTGGCAATCGGGCGTCCTTGCGCGTCGCTAAGTTCCCCGTTTATGCCGCTGAAAGATGAATCAAATTCATAATCTTTTTCATTAGAAATCTGAATATTGTAAAAATTCTTCACATTGCCGTTTGTGTCTTTGGTGCTAATCGCATAGACGCCGGATTGCGCGTCGTGATAAGCGTCATAAGGAGCGACAAAGACGGTAATTTTCCCGTCGGAACCGGTTTTCAAACTGGCAATCAAATCACTGGCGCTAAAAGTCGGCTTGCCGTCAACATCATATTTTTGTTCATATAAAGAAAACGCGTAATTATATTTCGGCGAACCGGCCGAATCGCGCAAAACAATATTTAAGGCCGGCAAATTACGAACAATCGTCCTTTCGCTGCCGCAAGTGAATTTCGCGACGTTAAAAATCCAAAAAGTTCCTTTATCTTTATTTTGGTCCCAAACTTTAAGCGCATAAACGGAAGCGGTATTCGGCTTAAACGATACGGTCGCTTGACCGTTGGCATCGGTTTTTCCCGAGGCTAATTCGGACGAACCGAGAACGGACAAGCCTTTAATATTCGTTTCTTGCTCGTAAACTTTAAAATTCAAATTAGCGGCCGCGCCGCCGGAGACATCTTTTAAAGCGATAATTAATTTCGAATCGGTTGCGCAGTTGGTGGTCGTTTTTGTCGCAGAAGACGATGAATCGCTGTTTTTGAGTGTTAAGGTAATATCGGAGACAACGCCGGCAGAAGCATGAACATCCCAAAAAGTTTGATAAACATTATCAATTTTCACGCGCACCGCGTAGTTGCCTTCGGGCACATCCAAACTGCCGTAGCCGTTATCGCCCGTCGTTAAACTGCCTACCTTTTTATCAACTTCTTCATTCCCGGCGCTACTCACTTTTTGCGTATAGACATCAGCCGCCAAACCGGTGACGGAAGAGCCGCCGGAATATTTAAAGCGCAGACGGAGAAGACCGGCGCCAAAACTTATCCTATTCATCTCTTTATCGGTTATGCGGATATTATATTGATAAATGCTCACGCCTTTATAAGTCGTCTTCATTACATAATAATCTTTGGTGTTCGTTATGCCGCGAACGCTTCCTTGAGGCAAATAAACTCTCGCTTGGCCCGTCGAACCGGAACTGAAAGTTCCTAAAAGTTCGTTGGTCGCTTCCTGGATCTCGCCGTCGATATCATAAAGCTGGGTGTAAATGCTAAAACTGAGATTAGTTAAAGCGTCGCCATCGGACTCGATAAAGGAAAGTTCCAGGCCGCTTAGAGTTTCCTCGACGGTAGCCGTTTCACCGCAAGAAAAATTATAATCGTAAAAATAAAAACTGGCCGAATCCTTGGCGACGGTTCGCATCCGGATAGCGTAAGTCGCCGACTCGGCGGCACTATTAGTAAAAGAAACGGAAGCTATCCCCAGAGTAGCATCCGTAGTCCCGCCGCCGACTCTCGTTCCCGGTTTTTTATTGCCGTCGGCATCAACCGTTTGCTTATAAATATCGACACTTACTTTAGGAATATAGTCGCCGTTTGCGTCGCGAGCGATAACTTTAACGACTGTCGTGCTCGTACAAACACTGGCCGCTTTCGCCAAAAACGGACAAAATAGGAAAAAAGCGGAAACAAGCAAGAAGGGCAAACTTAATTTAAAAATTCTTGAGTGAAACATTTTGTTTAATATTAGAATAATAAAACGTAGAATAAGAGCGCTAAAAA
>CAZMKG010000026.1:0-5273 GCA_964567015.1 uncultured Gammaproteobacteria bacterium
TTTTCAATTAGTAGTCCCTAGGGGAATCGAACCCCTGTTACCAGGATGAGAACCTGGCGTCCTAACCGTTAGACGAAGGGACCTTAAAATTTATTTTAGCTTAATCATTTTAGCTTAATAAATCAAGTTTGTTGCCGCGCCAGAATTCATCGCTCGCCATTATTTTTTTTCCGGCTGTTTGTAATTTTAATATAACTAAAGCATCTTGTCCACACTGGACAGCCAAGCGTCCGTTGTCTAAAAAAATCTCGCCAATTTTATGATTATTGCTTCTTAAGATATTTGAATCGACGCTTATTATTTTTACGATTTTCCCGTTATCGAGTCCGTAGGCTCCCGGCCAAGGATTATAGGCGCGAACCATCCGTTCAATTTCAATTGCCGGTACTCGCCAGTCTATTTTTCCGTCTTCTTTCTTTAAAGTTTTTATATAACTGGCAAGAGATTCATCTTGAATTTGCGGTTTAATCTTTCCGGCCATAAAATCTCTTAGCGTCGGTATTAAAATTTCGGCTCCGAGAAAAGACAATTTATCATGGACATCTTCTAAGGTTTCTTTTCCTTCAAGTTTCATTGTAGCTTGCCGTAGAATCGGACCGGTGTCAAGCCCGGCTTCCATTTTCATTATTGTCACGCCGGTCTCCGCGTCGCCGTTTAATATCGGCGCGTTAAGACAAGCCGCGCCGCGATATTTCGGCAAAAGGGAAGCGTGGACGTTAATACAGCCGTAAGTCGGAATATCTAAAATGCTTTGCGGAATTATTTTTCCATAAGCGATAACCACGATTAAATCCGGTTGAAGATTCTTGATATTTTCCCATTCGTCTCTTATTTTCTCCGGTTGAAAAACGGTCAGATTATTTTCCAAAGCTAAACGCTTGACCGGCGGCGGCGTCATTGTTTGCTCTCGTCCGACCGGTTTGTCGGTTTGCGTAAAGACGCCGACGATTTCGAAATTTTTTTCGTCTAGTAAAGCCTTTAATCCGGGCAGGGAAAATTCGGGCGTGCCCATGAAGATTACGCGTATTTTTTGGTTTCTATCAATCGACATATTTAAAAATTTATGTTATTCTATTTTGTATACCGAATGCTTTATTTTATGCTAAACGCTTTATTTGTTTGGATTCTTAATTTTACCGAAGGTCTCGGTTATCTGGGAATAACTATTTTAATGGCGATTGAATCGTCATTTTTGCCTTTGCCTTCGGAAGTTGTTATACCGCCGGCCGCTTATCTTGCCAGCCAAGGAAAAATGAATTTAACTTTTATTATTCTGTTCGGTGTTCTCGGAAGCGTTATCGGCGCGTCCATTAATTATATCTTGTCTTTATGGCTCGGGCGTTTGGTAATCTATAAGATAGCCGGCAACCGTTTTGCTCGCCTGCTGCTCATCACTCCGGAGAAAATGGAACGCGCGGAAAAATATTTTTTGGCTAATGCTAAATCAGCCACTTTCTTGGGACGTTTGCTTCCGGTTATCCGCCATTTAATTTCCATCCCGGCCGGATTTTCTCGCATGCCTTATGGTCAGTTCATCTCTTTTACCGCCCTCGGGTCTTTTGTTTGGGTTAGCATCCTTGCCCTTCTGGGTTTCTTTGTCGGAGAAAACCAGACGCTCCTGACTAAATATTATAAAGAAACAACTATCTTATTGTTGGCTATCGGCGTTTTGGTGTTAATCAAGCATGTTCGGAAGAAAAGAAAACAGAAAAAGTTGATAGCTAACTAATAAAAAGAACAAAAATAAGAATAGGCTTTAAGCCTATTTTTTTGTCGGCTTTGTTTTCGCTATTTTATCGATAAATAATATTCCGTCAAGATGATCGGTTTCGTGTTGAATTACTCTGGCGAATAATTTTTCGGCGCTGATTTTTTTCTTTTCTCCTTTTTCGTTAAGGTAGATACAATTTATTTTTTTATGGCGTTCGACCGGGGCATAAATTATTTCGCCTTTATTGTTAAGAACGGACAAGCAGCCTTCTTCTTCCGTTTCTTTGGCCCAGGATTTTTTTGTGATTGTCGGATTTATCAAAAAGATAATATTATCATCGTTTTGAATAACAATCGCGCGGATATTTTTTCCGATTTGCGGGGCGGCCAGGCCGGCGCCGTCTTTTTTCAGCATAGTTTCCGCCATATCGGCCAAGAGCGTTTGGAACTCGGGCTTTAAGATTTCGGCCGCCGGAATCGGCGCCGATTTTTTTCGCAAGATAGGATTGGGATTCAATAATATTTTAAGTTGTTTTGGCATATAGTTTTTATTTTTTGTCTTTTGGCTTATTTTTCTGTTCGGTGATTTTGAAAAAATATTTCCAAGCGCAACCTGATTTGCAGAGTTCTTTGGTGTCGTTTAGAGCAATTTCTATTTTATTGGCCGGCAAATCGCGGCAGACTTTAAATATGGCCGCCCGTTTGAATCCGGGAACGCCGCCAAGCTCTTTTATTACTCTTAAAGCCAAGTCTTGCCAAGGATAAGCCGGCGGTTTTATTTTTTTTGCCTCTTGTTTCTCCTTGAGTATATCGGCTAATGATTGGAATTTATCTTCGGGCATATTAAAATTTGTCTTTGAATATGATTTTTTTAAGACCGATTTTCGAGTTCGAATTCTAAGCTTAAATAGCCGATACCGAAATCCGTTTGGTAAGAGATAACATGCGCTTTAGCGGGCGTCTCTTCCAAAAGTCCTAACAGGATAACAATCGGTTTTAAGCCGCATTCGCCGGCATCTTTTATAAATTTATCATCCATCTTTAAAATATTTTCCGCCGCCGTTTCTTTATCGCTTAAATATTCGATAAGCTTGTTGTCGAATTTTGCTCCTTTGGGAGAATATCCCCCCGGAGATTTTCGTTTAAGTCGGTGCGATAAATCGCTTGAAGCGATTACGGCGATTTTTTTGCCGCTGTCGCTTATTACTTTTTTTAAATATTTTCCTAACTCGTAGTGTTCTTTCAGGCTGAGTTCATCGGCCGGGCTAATAACAACAATTCTAAAATCGGCGGTTGATTCGCGGAAGAGATAGGCGGGGATAGCGCTGCCATAGTCGAGGACATTTTCCGAAATAAGCTGGAGCGGCAGTTCATCGGGCAAGGCGCTTTTTATCTGATCGGCCAGAAGAGAGTCGCCGCTTAAGACGGTCTTGGGCGGGATGAAGCCGAAATCTTTAAAATTTATTTCCATCTCCGGAGAAATGTTGATGGTAAAAGCTTTGTCTTGCGTCTGGCAATGGGGGCTTAAAACAATCAGAGTCTCTAGTCCCAGTTCCTTTAGGCTGTCGCCTATCTGCTTATAAGCGGCGCTTGTTTTATCGAGAAAATTATAGTTAACCCGCCCGATTTCCGGTATCAATAAGGGAGAGTGGGGAAGAATTGCCGTTTTAATTAGAGCCATAAATTTTCATATTTTTAGGTATTTTCAGTATAATATAAAAAATGGCTTTAGAACAGTTGACAGAAATCAATAAAAGTTTTATAAAAGCCCCTTCTTTGTTAAGGGGCTTTTATGATTAAATCGTTTTGTTTTATTTATTCAATCTCCGTTTCTATTTTCTGTATCGCTTCGCCTTGCTGGTAGTTATATAGAAATTGAGAGGAAACGGTAATTATGTTGTTGAATTTATATCCAAGACCGGTAAAGACTTCTTCATTGGCAAAGGGACGTTTTTGACCGTTTGATATTAAATAGACAATCGGGTAATTATCGGTTTTTACCAAAGTGCCGTCATCAAGCAGAACCGGGGAGACTTTCGTGTATTTATCTAATTCTCCGGCGGCGGCCTTAATTATCTTTTGGTCTTTGAATTTTGTTGTTAGCAGTATCTTGTCGATTAAAGGAGCTTTTGTTCCGTCGATTACATAATATATTCCGCCGGTTTTTGTGTCTTGTAAAAGCGCGCCGGTGACGTAAGTCGAGGTAGAAGTGATGGTTTTTCCGATGCTATAAATCGCCAAGTCTTCTTCCGTCGCTTTCTCGATTTCTTCCGGATTAAAACCTATTTTCTTAAAGACTGTTAAACTTTCAAACGGTCTTTTTTCTTTGTCGACTATTAAATATATTTTTTTATCCGGTGTCTGGATAAGGGAGTAGTTGGCGAATTTTATCGCGTCACCTTCGTCATAGGCATTCAAGTCGTTCTCGGAAACTTCAACAATTTGGTTGGGTTTGAAACGAGAGATAAAAGCGGAATAGTTTAGAAATGGACGTTTTTGACCGTTTTCAATCAGCCAAATTCCCGGATTTCCAGCTATTTTAAGGACCGAACCGTCGGGATACATCTTTGCGGTTTTCGGGAAATAACGTTTCCAAAGTTTATAGACATTATAATTGCCATTAAAGACATGCGGCGTGTAATCGTAAAGGGCGGCAGTCGCTTTATTTGCCGGAGTCACTGTCATTACTTGGTTTTCGGTGGTGCAATATGGCTCCAAGGTATTTTTAATGGTATATGTTTGACCTACCTGATAAGTATAATTTTGCGGTTCATTAACATAGGCTAAAAATTGAAGCGCGGCGCTATTAATCTGTTTGCCGAAACCTTTGTAATAAGGATTGCAGACCCAGCCGTCCGGACAGCCATAGCCGGTCGCCCAGTCAAGATGGGATTGCGCGGGTTCGGAATCTTCAATTAAACTCGATTCTTTTTGCAGGAGGACAAGCAGAAATTTAGGGTTAATGGTGGTTATGTGTTTGCATTTTTCCCGTTTTTCTTCTTCGGTCGGGTTATCGCTTAAATCCGCATCGGAGCAATCGAAATTATTATTGCTCGCGTCGTAAATTATCTCCGCGGCCGATTTCGTCGTGCCGTGGGCGTTAAGCGTTTTGTAATCGGCTAGATAACTCCCTTTGTTTTTTAGAAAATTTTGGATTTCGGATAGGCTCAAGGAATCATAATCCAAGAGCTCGCTGTCTTCAATAATCCTGTTCGGGTTAAAGTCCGCGTCGATTGTCGCCGCCAAACCGGGAACCGGTATGGCTAAGAATAATAGAAATATGATGGTTAGTTTTATATTTTTCATAGTAATGACATTATAATATAATTTTTCATTCGCGACAAATGAAAAATTGCGCCGATTTAGAAAAAACAAAACCCGCTCGATTTAGAACGGGTTTTGTTTTAGAAAAATTTTTTTTGTTTTTATCTTCCGGCTGTCTGGTTGACGCTAATCGCTATTCTTTCGTTGTTTCCCAAATCTATTTTCACCTTGTCGCCCTCGTTAACCTTGCCTTCGATTATTTCCAGAGCCAGTTCGTCTAAAATCATCGTTTGGATGAT
>CAZMKG010000026.1:5373-6761 GCA_964567015.1 uncultured Gammaproteobacteria bacterium
CGCATTTGCGCCGCTTCTTTTTTGTCGCTGCCGTCGGAGAAGCCGATAGAATATTGCTTAATAATTTCATTGCCAAGATTCGAGGTCATGATAATTATCGTATTCTTGAAATTGACGGTTCGGCCTTTCGAATCGGTTAAACGTCCATCGTCTAAAATTTGCAGAAGAATGTTAAACATATCGGGATGCGCCTTTTCGATTTCATCGAATAAAACGACGCTATACGGATGGCGGCGCACTTTGTCGGTTAATTGGCCGCCGTCATCGTGGCCGACGTATCCCGGAGGCGAGCCGATAAGTTTTGCGACCGAGTGCTTTTCCATAAATTCACTCATGTCTAAGCGGATTAATGCTTTTTCGTCGTCAAACATAAAATGAGCCAGAGTTTTTGCGAGCTCGGTTTTGCCGACACCGGTCGGACCGACGAAAAGGAAAGAACCGATTGGTTTTTTTTCTTCGTTAATTCCGGCGCGGCTGCGGCGCAGAGCATTGGAAATAGCTTTTATCGCTTCTTCTTGGCCGATAACTTCTTTATTCAATTCAACTTCAGCTTCGCTTAATTTTTTAACTTCATCTTGGAGCATGCGGTTGACCGGAATGCCGGTCCAACGAGCGACAACTTTAGCGATATCCTCCTCATCAACTTCTTCCTTTAATATTCTTTGTCCCTTCTTTTGGATTTTTATTAACTCGTCTTGGAATTTTTTAATCTTATTTTCCAAATCGGGGATGAGACCGTATTTTATTTTAGCGACTTCGGTTAAATCCGCCCCTTGGCGCGTCGCTATCTCGGCCTTGACTTTAAGTTCATCGATTTCTTTCTTTGAGTTTCGTATTTGAGAGATGATATTTTTTTCATTATTCCAATGGAGCTCTAATTGGTTGGCCTTTTCTTTGAGTTTGGCGAGTTCGGAATTGATGCTTTTTAATTTTCCGGATCTTTTGTCGGTTGTCATCACGCCGGCTTTATTGAGTTCAAGCTGCTTTATTTTTCTTTTCAGTTGATCAAGTTCATCGGGCATCGAATCGATTTCCATTCGCAGAGAAGATGTCGCCTCGTCGATTAAATCAACCGCTTTATCCGGCAAGAAACGATCGCTGATATAGCGGTTGGATAATTTAGCGGCGGCTATCACGGCGTTGTCGGTGATGCGGACGCCGTGGTGGACTTCATATTTTTCCTTTAAGCCGCGAAGCATGGAAATCGTGTCTTCCACGCTCGGTTCGTTAACCATTATTGGCTGAAAACGTCTTTCCAGAGCGGCGTCACGCTCAATATATTTTTGGTACTCTTTAGTGGTTGTCGCGCCGATAGTACGAAGTTCGCCGCGAGCGAGCGCCGGTTTTAACATATTTGAAGCATCCATCGAGCCCTCGGAAGCGCCGGC
>CAZMKG010000027.1:0-6070 GCA_964567015.1 uncultured Gammaproteobacteria bacterium
TAGAGCACTTCGTTTACACCGAAGGGGTCCAGGGTTCGAATCCTTGTGCGCCCACTGATAAAATAGAACATTAACTAAAATATAATTGAGAAATGGAAGAAATTAATGCTACATCTGAGTTAAAAGAACTTTTTGAGATATCAGAAAGTTTAAAAAATTTTGTTTTGAAAAAGATTGAAGAGATAGAAAAAAAATATGAATCCCATATAAATAATCTGTATGAGATTCGTGATTGTAGTTCCGACGATGAAGGCCATAGTGTTACTTGTATGTTGAGGAGATATAATTTTTTCTCTAAATTACTAAAGAAGATCTTGGTAAATGGAGTTTTAATTGTAAAACCGAAAGAGCAAAATGAAACTATCTGTTTGGGAACTATTTTTACTGCCACTTTGGTAAAGGTGGGAAAAAAAGAGGCCGACAAAACGGAAACATTTATTTTGGATGGTTGCGATTTATCTCGAGAAGGTGATCGACCAAAAATAGTTGATTATAAAACACCGTTTGGAGTATCTTTTCTCGGGAGGAAAAAGGGTGATTCTGTCAAAGTTAAGATCTCCGGCGGACGGGAAGCTGAGTATGTTATCGAGGAGATATTTTTTCCTTGGTAAGACTTGGTAAGATGCGTGGAGGTATCATTTGGATACCTCCTTTTTTAATACGAATATACATATTAAACCGAAGTGCCTTTATTTTCTTAAAGAAATAAGATAGACTAAAGTTATGAAAAAGATTATTGCCGACAATGAAAAAGAAACTCTTTCTTGCGGAGAAGAACTCGCCAAACAACTAAAAGGCGGTGAAGTTCTGGCTTTGTATGGCGATTTAGGCGCGGGAAAAACGAAGTTCTTGCAGGGTTTGGCTAAGGGGCTGGGGGTAAGAATAAAAGTTAATAGCCCGACGTTTAATATAATGAAGATATATAGGGTTGCCGGCAACGGAAAGATTAATACATTTTGCCATATTGACGCCTATCGCTTGTCTTCCGGAAAAGATTTGGACGCTTTAGGAGTGGAGGAATATTTTTATGATAAGAACACGGTAACGGCAATTGAATGGGCGGAGAGGGTTGAGGAAATATTGCCAAAAAAGAGGATTAATGTAAAAATAAAGCAGATAAGCGGTAATATTAGAGAAATTTTTGTCGCAGGTTTCGGTAGTAAAAATGACTTGACAAATTATCATAAATGTAATATAATTCAAAATTAGTAATTAGAACATTATTAACAAAAAAATAAGAGAGAAATGGAAAAAGAAGGAAAGAGGGGGGTCTCCTCAAGTTTGAAAAAAATGATTGAGGAAGGTTTTGATAGCGCCCAGGCGCAGTACAATTCTTTTTTGGCTAAATCTATGATTGAGCCGGAGGAAACCGGCGAAGAGGAGGAGCGGCTTCTTATAAGGAGGTTGCTCGAGGCAAAAAAAATAAAAAAAATTACTGCCAGCTGCAGAGTTGTCGTTCCCGAACAACAGGATGAGATTATAAAAATTGGCAGTAAATTTAAAGTTGTATGGAAAGAAACCAGGAAAAAAGAAATTTTTATAATCGATGGGTATGGTTTTCCCGAAGATAAAGATAAAGGAAGACCGCAAATCATCGATTATACCACTCCTGCCGGCCAGGCCTTGCTCGGTGCGAAGAAGGGCGGTATTATCAGAATAGAAGCCAGAGATGGCTCCGTAAATTACTTTACCATCGAAGAAATATTTCTTCCTTGGTAAAAACAGAATAGGCTATCGCTTTTGATAGCCTTTTATTTTATAAAAAGACAAAAAGATATATAATATAACCAGTCATAATATTAAAATATATGGAATTTAAAGAATCATTTTTAAGACCGGAATTAAAGAAAGATAAAGATGACAGCTTTCTAATGTCTCCGCGGGAACTGGATTACAAGAGGTCTTCAAAAAAACCGGAAAACTTAGAATTTGTTAGAGAATTAAACGAAAGAATAGAAGAAATATCAGGAAAATTTAATTTTCCTATATTTGATACCCTGAAGGAAGGAAAGGGGAAGGCGGATTTTAATTTAGAAGAAGAATTAAAAAATAAATTTGAGAAACTTCTTGGAGAAGAAGCTACCGAAGGGATTGGCCGAGAAACAAAATTAATAGATGTTCCGGAGGAAATTCTCGGCAAGGTATTAAGTCCGATGATTCCCGAGATTAGACAAATGATTTATGTCCAACGTGATAAGTTAACACTGGGGCAGTCTTTACTGGCCAGAGAAAAAGCTTTAAACAACTCTATGGTTGTTTATCATATGAGCGATAAAGATATTAGCGGCGGTTTGAAAGGCGACAGTCAAAACCAGGCTTTATATTTTAGTTCGGATATCAAACGCTTATTTAATCTTAAAGAAGCTAAGTATATTTATGCTTTCAGATTGAATAAAAATGTAGTCGATACCTCCCGTTATAAAGGCGGAATCGATTGTTTCGGTCGTTTATTCTTAAAGCAAGGCGAAACTTTATTGGCGGAGGATAAGATAAAGATATTTGACGGGAAAGATCCGAAGTACCGCCAAAAAGTTATGGATGAAATTTCCGCTCAGACCGACGACAGCTATTCTCCGGTGAGCAGCCAAACGGCCGATTGGGTAAAAAGAAAAAATGAAGAAGAATCATCGTTTGGCTCCTCCTATGAACTAAGCGCCTAATTTTTTGTGAATATAATTAGAAAAATCAAAAAAATAAAATCCGCTATCATCAGCGGATTTTATTGAAGCTTTTTGTTTAATGAAATTTAATTTAGCTGCTTCTTTTGATGAATAATAATATACATTAATAACAATATCGCCCCGGCAAAGATGCAGACATCCGCCAAGTTGAAAACTGTAAAGTATTTAAGATATAAATAATCAACCACAAAACCTCCGGTTAAACGGTCTATAAGATTGCTTATCGCTCCGGTTAAAATTAGGGATAGCCCGATAATCGATATTTTTTTCTCCTTTTTTTTGATGAACGAAATCAAGAAAAAGGCAATTGCCAAGATAATTAAAAAAATAATTAAATTTAGCCAAAAGCCGCGCAGAGGCAAGGAAAAGGCGATAAAATAATTAGGAGTAAAATCAAATGAGAAAAAATTGCCGACCAGTTTTATCGCCGGCATATCTTGCCGGCCGATCGCCAAAGCTTTCAGGCAGCGGTCGGCTATAAAAAATATAGCTATCATTAAAATAATAGCTATATTTTTTATGTATGTTTTTAAAACATGTTTAGTCATTTTCCTGAAGTTCGGTTTTGCATTTTATGCACGAACTGGCGGTCGGACGCGCCAAAAGGCGACGTTCGTCTATGGGGTTCCCGCAGTATTTGCAGATACCGTAAGTGCCTTTTGCGATTCTGTCTAAAGCTTTATCGATATCTTCAAGACTTTTCTCAAGGACTTTTTCGGTAACAATATCGGCCGAGTAGTCGCTTATTTCCTGGACATTTTCATCTGGCTTATCGCCATATTCCGGGAATTTAGCGGTTGTATTATCGGCTTCATGGTTATCATCACGAGAAATATCATCCAAACTTCCGAGGATTTGTTTTTTTTGCGCCAAAAGATTTTTTTCGATTTCGGCAATTATTTTTTTGTCTAATAAATTTTCCATATTGGTAAAAATTAAAAAAACTATATGCTAGTTTTTTATATTTAAAGTATATAATATAAGGTCTTTTTTTGCAAGTTTTCCAGGCTTTGACGGCTGTTTTTACCCTTTGACAAGGAGAAATCTTTTTGCTATGATTTTTCTGTGGCTTATAGGTAAATAGCCATTTTTTAAGAATCTAGAGCGGTAGCTCAGTTCTTAGAACTCTACTGCCTTTTACAAATTGGAGTGGTAGCTCAGCTGGTTAGAGCGCCTGCCTGTCACGCAGGAGGTCGAGGGTTCGAGCCCCTTTCACTCCGCTAAGAAAAAGGACCTAAATTTATTTAGGCCTTTTTTTGTTTTTTTTTTAAACTTTGGTATAATAAAATAAATTTTTATAAAATATTTTATCCATTATGCTAACTTACATTCTATTTGTAATCGGTTTTTTTATCTTGATAAAAGGAGCCGATCTTTTAGTGGGTGGCGCCGAGTCAATCGCCAAAAAATTTAATATTCCGAATATTGTCATCGGGCTCACTATCGTCGCTTTCGGGACATCAGCGCCGGAATTCGTCGTTAATATAATGGCGAGCGCAAAAGGCAACACAGATCTTGCTATTGGTAACATTATCGGCAGTAACATCGCCAATATCTTATTGATTCTTGGTATGTCGGCTGTAATCTATCCCCTAGCGGCCAAGAAGAACACTACCTGGAAAGAAATTCCGCTAAGTCTTTTAGCGGCCGTTGTTGTCGGTGTCATGGCTAACGATTTTTTGATTGACGGCGCGTCGTCGTCTGTCTTGTCAAGAATCGATGGGATAGTTCTTCTGTTATTCTTTTTCATTTTTATTTCCTATACTGTCGGGATAGCGAGAAGTAGCGGCGAAAGAGGAACGGAAGAGATTTCGGAACTCAAGACGGGGCGAGCGATTATTTATATTGTTTTAGGTTTGGTCGGGTTGACGCTTGGCGGAAATTGGATAGTTGAAGGCGCGGTGAAATTGGCGCAGCTCTTAAATATCAGTGAGACGTTAATCGGCTTGACAATCGTGGCTATTGGCACGTCTTTGCCGGAACTCGCGACTTCCGTTATAGCGGCTTATCGTAAACGCCCCGATATTGCTATCGGCAACGTCGTCGGCTCCAATATATTCAACATTTTTCTGGTTCTTGGATTTAGCGCCGTTATTCGTCCCCTGCCTTTTGATCCGGCGCATAATATAGATATCGGGATGGCTGTTAGCGCAAGCTTACTACTATTCTTATTTATGTTCTTCGGGAAAAAGCATACTTTGGAAAGATGGCAAGGAGCTTTTTTGCTTGGCCTGTATATTGTTTATATTATTTTTTCTGTCGTTATAAATAGCTGAATTTAGAAGTTTAAGCAATAAAACCCGGAAATGAAAATAAAAACTGCTCTACGTAGAGCAGTTTTTTTTGTGCCTCCAGGGGGAATTGAACCCTCACTTTAAGCTCCGGAAGCTCACGTTCTATCCGTTGAACTATGGAGGCTCTGATTGTTTAAGCTATTTATTGTCATCGCCGCTTAGGTTTTCAGTGATACTCCACAGGGAATAGTAGCGGCTATAGTATCTGTGAACCGCAACGGCTCCTTTTCCGGCTTCCGATAGAAACATATAGCCGGCCCCCATTTGCTCGGTAAAGTTATAACCCTTTTCTTTCATAAAAGATTTTATAATCTCGGGGTCGTTGCTTCGGCTGATATATTTATTTTCTCCGATGTCCAGTTTAACCATTTTTTGGTTGCCGAAAGTTAGTTTGGCGATACCTTTGATTTGCGGCCACGGATTGCCTTCTTGGAAAATAATCGGAGAATACAACAATAATAGGGCGCTTGAAAATAGAATTATTAATATAATAAAAAATGGTATTTTCTTATTTTTTACATCCATAATATAAGTTTTTGGCGAGAATGATTTCTTTGGCGGAGACGAGAGGATTGTCTCGCTCACTCGGCGCCGAAATTGCGCCTCGTTCACTCGTCCAGACCGGCCGCTAAGCGCTACGCCAGCTCGCGCTTATCGTCGCTCGATTATTCGTTCCGGCTTCCGCCGTCGCTCATATCTCGCTCGCCGCTAGTTCAAATCCTCTCTTGCTTCTTTCTGAAGCAATCTATTATTCCCTTTGGGGAATAATAGATTCCTGCGGAGACGAGAGGATTTGAACCCCTGATACCCTTTCGGGTATGCCGCATTTCGAGTGCGGTGCTTTCAACCACTCAGCCACGTCTCCTTTGTTTTTATTTTTTAGCCAGTAAATTGGCAATCTCCTCCTTATTAAGATAATCCCATTTTCCTTCCGGCAAATCCTCTAAACCCAACCCGCTCAAACCGATTCTCTTTAAATCAACAACTTTTGTCCCCAGAGCTTCAAACATCCTTCTTATCTGTCTCTTTTTCCCCTCGTTTAAGGTTATTCTAAAAAGTCCATTTTGTAAATATTTGGCGCGGACCGCTTTGACG
>CAZMKG010000028.1:0-6022 GCA_964567015.1 uncultured Gammaproteobacteria bacterium
GTCGGACCGGTGACCAGAAAGATACCGCTCGTCTTTTTTATTCCCTCCTGCATCCGACGCAAAGCCAATTTACTAAAACCCAAACCCTCAAGCGTCGGAGCGCCGCGCGAGGTGTCTAAAATTCTCATAACCACTTTTTCCGAACTGACCAAAGGCAAAGTGGAAACACGAAAGTCGACTTCATGATTATCAACCAATAAACGAATACGTCCGTCCTGCGGCACGCGGGTTTCATCGAGTTTTAATTTCGCCAAAACTTTTATACGGGCGATAATCGCGTTATGGATGCTTTTAGGCAAAGTTAAAGAAGTATGCAAAATACCGTCGATACGATAACGGACGCGGCTCTCTTTGGCAAACGGTTCGATATGAATATCGGAAGCGCGCGCTTCAACGGCGTGGCGGATAATAACCGAAACGATGCGAGAAACAGGAGCGCTATTAATGTCTTCTTCGGAAACACCTTCGGATTCCGTTTTAACCGCGACAATATCTTCTCCCTCCTCTTTCGCCTTAACTTCCAAAGCGCTGGAAATTTCTTCTTCCAACTTTTGATATTGCTTAAATACTTTCTGATAACTGGAATTAGAAATTAAATAATACTGGACGGTGAGTTTCTCGTCGGCCGCCAAAAAATTAACCGCTTCCATCGAACGGATATTTGATTCGGTAAGACCGATTTTAATCGTTTTGTTTTCCCGACCGAAACAGACTATCTGATAAGTTTTAGAGATTTCTTTCGGCAAAAAATTCAGGATATTTTCCGGAACTTCTTCGCTTAAAAGATTATAATAAGGCAAGCCGGCCATTTGCGCTTTTATTTCCGTCAGCTTTTCCTCGTCGACGATTTTTCTCCCAAGCAAATAAGCGCCGAGATCGGAATTATTTTTCTGAATCTCGGATTTTATGTCGAGAGCGGCCGCGGCGGTTATTATGTTTTTTGACTGCAAGAGTTCAAGCAGTTGATCGTTCTTGTTCATTTATTTAATTTGCTTTTTTGACCGGCACGGGAAAAGGAACGCTGTTGCCGATAAGGCAGCCGGTTTGCTTAACGGTGGTTGAAGCCGTTGTCGTCCCTTCGGAAGCGACGGTCGAAACAACGGCGATTTTCGCGCCGGACTCTTTACAAACCGAATCAAAATCAAATTTGACGACATTAGCTTTTAAAGAAACGAATTTATCTTCGCTTAAAATCCCCGTATCCAAGGTATCGTCCGAAGTTTTCTTGGTTTTGACAACCGACTCGAGCGCGGTCACGCCGGCATTATCGTTAATATTGCTTATCAAGCTTTCACGCCACAAAAAGAGCGCCGCGCCGGCGATAACGAGAATAAGAACCAAGATATAAAGGATGATTTTATATTTTTTTCCCATATGCGATACCTATTTCTTATAGTAATAAGTGGACAGGATAAAAGACGCCGAATTTCCGCCCGGAGAAAAACTGACTTTGGTAATATCAAACAGACGCAAATTAGTTTCCATAGTGCGCAGCAGATTTTTAAATCCGGCGTAATTTATGGCGGTAACCGACAATTCCAGATTTATGACTCCGACATTTTCCGAAACGGAACTATTTGCGCCTTGATTTCCGTTCCCCGCGCCGGCCGCTTGGCCGTCTTCTTGGTCGGAAATAATATTGACGGATGATAAGATAAAACCGTTCTGAGTGACAATTTCTTCAAGCTCTCCGAACAATCTTTCTTTAATATAATTATCGGGAAGGACGCTGTTAAATTTTTTCAAATCGGCGGCCGGTATTTTTTTATAAAGATCGGCGACCGCTTTTAAATTATTCAATTTTATCTGCTGGGAACTATAGATTCTCTGCTGTTGTTCAAGGTTAGTCTTAATCGCCGCCAAAGTATCGTTATATTTCGGACGGATAACGGCAAAATAAGCCATGGCTAAAATAAAGATAACCACCAAAGCGGCGATGATGTTAAAATAATCGTTTAAAAAAATATTCGTCGCATTCTGATTTCTGTTGTTTTTTATCGGCGCGGCCATATTTATTTTTTAAAAATTATCGGGTCGATTTCCAGTTTAATCGAAAAATTGACCCCGTTGCCTTCATCGCTATTTTTATCTTTCGCGTTTATAGTCGAAACGTCGAAAATATCGACTTTCTTAACCAGAGAACTGTCCGAAAAAACTTTCGCCTGCCAGCTGGCTTGCGCGTAGCTGAGCGCTTTGGCGTTTAAGGAATATTCTCCGGAAGTGTCTCCGGAAAAACCGTCGTAGCTTACCGAATTCAAAGTATTCTTTTCGAGCCAACTGAAAAAAGTCGTCCAATAAACATGGTTATTTAAAAGACGGCCAAGCTCATTCGATTTTTCTTTATAACTTAAAGCTTCGTCGGATTTGTTTTTTATGCTGCTTATTTCCTGGTTGACTTTCGCTATTTCTCCGGTAAGTTCGACCGATTTTAAATTTTCCTGCTCTTCCCACCAATTAAGTCCGTAATAGGTCTCAGCCACCAGCAGGGCGGCGACGAATAAGACCAAAAGCAAAACGGAGAGATTCTTTCCCCAATCAAAAACGACTTTGACTTCGCCCCTGATTAAGTTCACTTCCAAAATTTTAGGGTTTTGCAGAGTATTTTTTTTCGCGTCTTCTTTCGTTTTTTTAGTCTTGCTAAAAAACATTTTATATAAATTCTATTTTTCTCTTATGACTCTATCTCTCGCATCGCGAGGCCGATAGCCACCGCCAGCTTCGAGCTGACTTCGGAAAGAACCGGCTTTAATTCTTCCGGATAATCTATCCGATTCCAAGGATCGCCGATTATAACTTTTTTATTCAAACGCTTCGATAAATAGTCGGCCAGATTAAGGAGCATCGCGCCGCCGCCGGAAAGCACGATTTTTTCGACATCGCCGCCGTTTTGCGAATGGAAAAAATCAAGCATATACTGCATTTCCGTGACAATCGGCTCGAGAGTCTCGGCAATAAGTTTCGGCAGAGCTTCTTTTTCATCCGCCCCTAAAGTAACGCTCAAATCAAATTTAAATTGTTCCGCTTGCGCGTAAGTCATGCCCATTTTCTCCGCCAAAGCTTTCGTCACCGTCGAAGCGCAAACCGTCAGACTTCTGTTTAAAACCGGGATACTTTCTTTAACAATAAAGATATCCGTGCTGTTGGCGCCGATTTCCGTAATCATCACCGTCGACTTATCGTCGCCAAGCAAAGAGCGGACGAGAGAAAAAGTTTCCGTTTCCAAGCTGACCAAATTCAATTTCGCCTGTTTAAAGACATCGATATATTTTCGAACCAATTTTTTCGGACTGCCGGTCAAAAAAACTCTCATATTTCCCTTGGTCGGCGTATTGCCGGATTCGTCGGGGATTATCTTCCAATCCAAAATCATTTCTTCCAGCGGCAAAGGAATAACTTTCTTCGCCTCTTCGTTAACCGCCAAGGAAATATTTTTCTTGTCGACATTGGACAAATTTATAATCGAAGAAAAAACCGCGAAAGTCGGCAAAGAGGCCGTTACTTTCCGGGCCGTTATTCCGGCATCGCTTCTGACTTTAGCGATCACTTTCGCCAAATAATTTACGTCTTCAATCTTCGTGAAGTTGACTTCACTCACGTTTTCGCTAAAAGCGTAATTAGACAAGGATATTTTGCGATTCTTTTTTTTGAGCTCAACCATTTTTAAGGAAGAATCGCCAATATCGATTCCCAAAAAAAGATTATCGTCGCCAAAAGAAAATAGGCTCATAAGCTTAATAAAAAATGAAAGGTTTTGATTGAATTATCTTGTTTTCTGATATATACTGATTATATATTATTTAGAAACATTAAACAAGCGTAAATATGAATTTTTTCGCCCGTTATAAAAAAATATTCTTGATTGTCGGTTTCCTTGCCCTTGTTATTTTTATCGGCTACTTAATTTGGAACTTTTTCTTCAAAGCGGCGCCCGCGCCGACAACCGAAGTAACTCCGACGGCCACCGGCACTATCCAGGGATTACCCAGCGCCGAACCGGGCGGAGAGACTATTATTAATTTAACCGAGAACAACGGACTGCCTTCCGGAAACGGCCAAAATAATACCGGCGTCGGCGGAACCGGAACGGGAGATTCCGCCAACGGGACAATAGACAGCCGAGCGGTCGGCGGCATAACCAAAACCGAATTAATAAACAAGGTCCCGGCGGTCGGAACGACAATCAATAAAAGCGGACAAGTCCAATACTATGACAGCGACGACGGAAAATTCTATAAAATAAATTCCGAAGGCCAAAAAACGGCTTTAAGCGATAAAGTATTCTACTCGGTCAGCAATGTGACTTGGTCGACGGACAGCGGGAAAGCGGTAATCGAATATCCGGACGGGAGCAATATTTTATATAACTTCAATACCGAAAAACAGGTGACTCTTCCCTCCCACTGGAAAGATTTTTCTTTCTCTCCCGACGGCGATAAGCTGGTTTCTAAAAGTATGGGTATCGATACCGACAGCCGTTATATCATTGTCTCCAACGACGACGGTTCGGAAGCGAGAGCGGTCGAAAAATTCGGCAACAACGACGCGACAACTTACGCAACCTGGTCGCCGAATAACCAAATTGTGGCGATGTACACGAAAAGCGTCGATGCCAACCGCCAAGAAATTTATTTTATCGGCTTAAACGATGAAAATTTCAAATCAACCGTTATCGAAGGGCGCGGCTTAGAATATCAATGGTCGACCGAAGGCGATAAGCTTCTTTATAGCGTCTATAACACCGGCGATAATTCAAATCCGCGGCTATGGATTGTCGATTCGACCAGCGACACTATCGGTCAAAACCGCAAAAGCTTCAATCTTCAAACTTGGGCGAGCAAATGTACCTTCGCGACCGATACGGAAATATACTGCGCCGTACCAAACAATCTACCCGAAGGCTCCGGCCTTTTTCCCGAACTGGCGGACATGACCGAAGACAGCTTGTATAAAATCGACTTGACGACCGGGACGCAAAAGCTGATAGCCATCCCCGACGGTTCCTACAATATCTCCCAAGTTATGGTTTCTGAAGATCAGGACTACTTATACTTTACGGATAAATTCAGCGGTTCGATTTACAAAGTCAATTTATAAAAACTCATAATACTAATCGACTATGCCCGATTGCCTGCGGAAGATTCGCGGGTTTATCTTAGACGTTCTCTTCCCGATCGAATGTCTTAATTGCCGCCGCGAAGGCGACTACTTGTGCGAAAAATGTTTCCGCCGGATAAAGTTCAACGATTTAGCCGCTTTGGCGAGCGCGCGGCAGAATCTTAAGACACCCTCTTTAGAAAAAATATTTATCGCCGGCGATTACGAAGATAAACTTCTCCGAAATCTTATCAAAAAATACAAATACGACTTCATAAAACCGTTAGGAGAAATCCTGGCGCGTTTTTTAATTACTTTTTGGAATTTTCAAAATGACGAGCAAAACGAAATACCGTCTTCTTTAATAATCATGCCGCTTCCCTTGACCGCCAAGCGTTTGAACTGGCGCGGCTTCAACCAGGCGGAAATCTTGGCGCGCGCCTTCAGCCGCTATTTTAATTATGATTTCAGTTCGGATTTGAAACGCCGCGGCCGGCAAAAAGCTCAGGCGAAATTAAGCGAAGCTGAAAGATTAAATAATGTTCATGGTGTTTTTTTCTGGGATGGAGCAGATTTGCAAGGAAAAGATATTTTATTAATCGACGATGTTATAACGACCGGCGCGACTTTAGACGAAGCGGCGCGGATTTTAAAAGAAGCCGGCGCGGGCGCCGTTTATGGTCTCGTTCTAGCCAAGGGATAAGGGGTAAAAAAGCAAAAAACGCCATATGCGCGCGCGTTAGCGAGCCGTATTTACAAATATCGATAATTAACCTATACTTTAATCACAACGGTCGATTGCCAAGTCCACCAAGCTTGGTCGGAAAAATTTCCGAGTGAAAACCTAAGACCAAAAAAGAGGCGCCTTATATTTAAGGAAGCCGGGTGGAACCGCGAGACTAGAAGCAAAAAATTAAAAGTCCCGTCC
>CAZMKG010000029.1:0-5262 GCA_964567015.1 uncultured Gammaproteobacteria bacterium
GGTTCCGAGAGAAGCATGGCGCTCAGTTTTAAGCGCATTAACCAGCCGCCGGATAGCTCGCCGACAGTTCGGTCCAATTGATCGGCCTTAAATTTAAAACGGCTGGCCATTTTTCGGCACTGCCAATCTTCTTTACCGCTTTTGCTCATCAAATAATCCAGACATTTTTCGTCATTTTTAAATTTATTTTCTTGCTCGATATAACCGATAGCCGCGTCGCGGCTGATTATTACATTACCCTCGTCCGCCTCTTCTTGTCCGAGAATGATTCTAAACATCGTCGACTTGCCGGCGCCGTTGCGGCCGATAATGCCGACTTTTTGTTTTTGAAAAACGCTAAAAGACAGGCCGGAGAAAATAGTCTGGCCGCTGTATTTTTTGCCTAAATTATTGACTTGAAGCAAGGGAACCATAAATTAAAGACAATTGATTCATTATTTGGTCTGAATTCGGTCTGATAATATAATAAACGTATTATTTGATTTGGGCAAACCGAAAAATAGTCTAAAAATGACGAATCGGCCATCGAGCGGTGTTAATGGAAATAAGCGGATTGTTATGATAAAATAAACAATATAATTACGAAACTATTTTATGGGAGATTTTTACCACCTAAAAAGCGATGAAGTTTTTCTCTCGACCGACTCCTCGGAAAAAGGATTATCAAGCGGCGAGGCAAAAAAAAGATTAATTAAATACGGACAGAATATTTTAAGCGCGGAAAAACCATATAGCCGTTTGCTGGTTTTTTTATCCCAGTTTAAGAGTCCGTTGATATATGTTTTAATCGCCGCCGCCGTTTTATCTTTTTTTGCCGGAGAAATCACCGATTCCCAGGTTATCGCCGCCGCCATTTTGATTAATGTGGTAATCGGATTTATTCAAGAAGACAAAGCGAATTCGGCTTTAAATAAATTAAAAACAATGGTGGAACACCGCGCTATTGTTTTAAGAGACGGAAAAGAAACGGAAATTCCGGCCGCGGAAATAGTAGTCGGCGATATTTTGGTTTTACGCGCCGGTCGTTTTGTTTTGGCCGACGCGCGCTTATTTCGAAGTTACGAAATAGAAACGAACGAAGCGAGCCTGACGGGGGAATCGTCGGCGGTGATGAAAAGCGTTATCCCGGACGCCGTCGGCGCGGCTTTAGCCGATAGAAAAAGCATGGTTTATGCCGGGACAAATATTTTAAACGGTTACGGTTTGGCGGTAGTTGTCGCCACGGGAAAGAATACGGAAATCGGGAAGATTTCCGAGATGGTGAAAAATGCCGAAGATAGTTTAACTCCGCTTCAAAAAAGACTGACCGGCGTTTCTCGTTTTTTAGGTTTGGCGGCCGTAATCGCTTGCAGCTTGGTTGTTATCGTCGGCTTGATAAACGGTTACAAATTTTTAGAAATATTTTCTTCCGCCGCGGCCATTGCTGTCGCCGCGATTCCCGAAGGAATGGCGGTAGCGGTCACCGTTATTTTGGTCTTAGGCATGAAACAAATAGTTAGAAAGAAGGCTTTAGTCAGAAAACTCTTGGCCGCTGAAACGCTTGGTTCGATTACGGTTATTTGTTCCGACAAGACCGGCACTTTAACCGAAGGCGTGATGAAATTGGAAAAATTTATTTTTCCTTATGGAGAGGTTTCTCTTAGGGGGTTTACAAAAAATGAAAAAGCAAAAAATAACCCCGACTTAACGTCCGCTTTTAAAATCGGATTATTATGCAACAACGCCGTGTTGTCTCTTGATGGCGGCAACGATTTAGGTTCGGCGCTTGAAGTCTCCCTTCTTAAAGCCGCCAAGCTATCGGGCGTTGATCAAGAAAAAATGTTGTCGGAATCTGTCGGATTGGCGGAGATGCCCTTTAGCAGCGCGAAGAAATTTATGATTAGCCTGCGCCAAGAAAATAACGCGCCGGTGCTTTATGAAAAAGGAGCGGGAGAGATTATTATCGACAAATGCGAAACTTGGCAGAAAAATGGTCGGATAGAAAAGATTTCCGCCGCGGATCGGCTTGAATTAAAAAAAATTTTTGAAAATTTGACTTCTTCCGGGTATCGCGTGATCGCTTTGGCCTATCGCCGGCTTAATAATGTCCCCTTTTCTTTAGAAGTCGAACATAAGGATTGGACTTTAATCGATAACCGGCTCACTTTTGTCGCGTTTGCGGCTTTCCGCGATCCTTTGCGTCGGGAGGCGAAAAGTACGATCGCTTTATGTAAAAAAGCGGGGATTCGCCCGATTATCATTACCGGCGATCATGCGGGGACAGCGGCGGCTATCGCTCTGGAACTCGGAATCAGTTTTTCCCCCGCCGATATAGTCAGCGGCGATTACTTGGAAAAAATCAACGATGGCGAACTCCGCGAATTAGCCAAAACGATTTCCGTTTACGCCCGCGTTAGTCCGGAACATAAAATAAGGATTGTTAATGCTTTGAAATATAATGGCGAGATAGTCGCCATGACCGGCGACGGCTTGAATGATTCGCCGGCTTTAAAGGCGGCCGACATCGGCATATGTTTAGGGTCGGGGACGGAAGTCGCCAAAGAAACCGCCGATTTGGTTTTATTGGATGATAACTTTAGCGTTATCGTGGGCGCGGTTAAGCAAGGTCGGATTATTTTCGATAATATTAGAAAATCCCTGACTTATATCGTGTCCGATTCTTTTTCGGAGATGATTTTAGTTTTGGGTTCGATAATTTCCCATTTGCCGTTGGCGCTTTTACCGACGCAGATTCTTTGGATAAATATTATTAACGACGGCCTGCCTAATTTCTCTTTAGCTTTTGAAGACGGCGATGACGGTGTGATGGACAAAAAACCGATTGATAAAGACGAGCCGATTTTTAACTCGGAAATGAAGAGAATCATTCTGGGGGTTGGTGTTATCCGCGACACTCTCCTGTTTCTTCTATTTTTCTATTTGTCGGGAAGACTTGATTATTTAGGCTGGAACATAAATTATTTAAGAACCGTCTTCTTTGCCATCATGATTTTTAAATCGCTAACGAGTGTTTTTAGTATTCGAAATTTTCAACAGCCGATTTATAAAATTAAGCAATGGCGCAATCGTTATTTGCTCTTCGCTTTTTTCTCCGGGGTGGCTTTAATGATTGTTGCCGTCTACACCCCCTTCTTAAACAGGATACTGCAAACGACGCCGCTTGGCATAAGAGCTTGGCTGATTGTTTTGTTGGTTGCGGTAATTAATATTTTAATGATTGAAATGGTTAAATTTTATTCCCATAAAAATAAAAAGCACGGCCGTTGAGCTGTCTATTTTGACCGCCGCTTTGATTTTTTTTGGTCGCCAAATACTGAACGGGTAAAAGTTCTTGATTCCCGGCAAGCGTTCTCAAGAGGAGAGATTAAATTCGCCAGCAGGGCATTATCCGGCTCGCCATTTATTTTTCTTATTTCTTTTCTGGCCATTAAGCAAAGCTTTTCTATGTTGGCGATGATAATCGGAGAAGATTCTTGAGCGAACAACAAATATAAAATTTCCGGTTTATCTTTTAAATCAAGCTTTAATCCCTTTCTCCCGGCAGCTTTTAATATCGGGGTATTAGCGGCGGTTAGACAGCCGCTTTTTAAATCCTCCAACCAATCATAACTATCGTCCGCTAATTGTTTGGCGGCCAAGGCATATCGAAAAAACTTTGTGGCCGCCTTCATTTTTTTATCCGATGCCTTGTAGCCGAGGAAAGAAAGCAGCGCCAACGACGAAAGCGATAAGGCTAATGATTTATCGGACAAGTGTTCGATATTTTCCGGTTTCGGCAATTTTTCAGGAATGGCGATTAAGCCATTTTTTATTTTTAATTTCATTCCGCCCGCTTCTTTAGTATTGGTTTTGTCCAAATTATCAAAAATCGTATTAAATAAATGGTAATAATCATTAGAGAGATTGAGTCGATAAAAAAGTTCCAAGTACCGGCGGAAAAGTTTATTGGCTGTCGGCAACTTTTCCGGTTTTCCTTCGCCGTCTAAAAAATCGTCGTAAATATTTAAAGCGTCCCAGAGAAGAATCTGCGCAGCTTGTATTTTTGGCAATATGGTTTTTATTTTTTGCTGCTCGGTTTTATTAAGCAATTTACTGAACCAAAAAGGCCAGTAATATGTTTTTTCTTTTTTCATTTTTATTTGGGAAGATTAATAGTAAAGATTGTCCCTTGGCCGACTGCGCTTATAACTCCTATTTGCCCATGAAAATCTTTTTCAATTATTCTTTTGGTTGAGGCGAGACCGATTCCCAGTCCGCGGCCGTTTTTAATTTTTGTGCTGAAAAACGGATAAAATATCTTTGCGATATTTTCCGGAGCGATTCCCGCCCCGCTGTCTTTTATAGTTATTTCGACTGTGGTCGGCGCGGCGGTCAGATTTAAGGAAACTTCTTTATTGGCGGAATTTTCGCAAGCTTCGATGGCGTTAGCCAGAAGATTTATTATAATTTGCCCGAATTTTACTGAATCGCCCCTAAATTCTATTTCGCCGGAAGCATAAAAGTTAAGAACAGTTTGCGCTTTCCGGGCTTTATAGGAAAGTATCTGAATGGTTTGCTCTATCTCTCTATTTAAAGAGAAGGTCCTGATAGCGCCCTCTTGAGCAATTTGATTTCTGATGCTGGCGATGAGATTTTCCATTCTGCCGGTAGCCGCGAGCGCTTGACTTAAATACGACTTGGCGTTTGTGATTTTCGCGTCCGTTTCTATTTTTATTTGTTCAAGGTTCAAAGATACCGCGGTTAACGGGTTCATCAAATCGTGAAATATTCCCGATGACAGCCGTCCGAACTCAGCCAAGCGGTAGAGAGAATTTATTTTTTCCATTTCCATCTCCTTTAATTCCCGCGTTCTTTTTTCTACCTTTATTTCCAGTAAATCGCGCTCTTCCCGCAGTAATGATTCGCTGCGCCGCGCGCGCGTCAAAGATTGGCTGACTTCCCGACAGAAGAGCCAAGCAATTGTCGCAATAATTGTCAGAAGAATGGCGTAAGAAATGGCGTCGCCTATTTGCGCCGGTTCGTTGCGCCAATAATTTTGAACTTTTAGTATTCCTTGCGCTTGGTAGTAAGTGATAAAAATCAGGAAGATGGCGATAAGGATGGTACTTATAAAAGCTAGCGGCGCGCCCAAAAGTATGCCGGAAATCGTGATTACTAAAACTGCCAACAGAATTGCGGCCGGCAAATCCGCTCCCCAGACCAGAAAGGAATAGAACATCGGCAAAGAAAAAGTAATAACGACTAGTAGCGATGACAATCTTA
>CAZMKG010000030.1:0-5254 GCA_964567015.1 uncultured Gammaproteobacteria bacterium
TAAGATTGTCATCGCTACTAGTCGTTATTACTTTTTCTTTGCCGATGTTCTATTCTTTTCTGGTCTGGGGAGCGGATTTGCCGGCCGCAATTCTGTTGGCGGTTTTGGTAATCACGATTTCCGGCATACTTTTAGGCGCGCCGTTAGCTTTTATAAGCACTGTCTTTATCGCTATTTTCCTGATTTTTATCACCAACTATCAAGCGCAAGGAATACTAAAAGTCCAGAACTATTGGCGCAACGAACCGGCGCAAATCGGCGACGCCATTTCCTACGCCATTCTTCTGACGATTATCGCGACGATTGCCTGGCTCTTCTGCCGGGAGGTCAGCCGATCTTTGACGCGCGCGCGGCGCAGCGAATCATTGTTGCGGGAAGAACGCGATTTACTGGAAATAAAGGTGGAAAAAAGAACGCAGGAATTAAGAGAGATGGAAATGGAAAAAATAAATTCTCTTTATCGCTTGGCTGAGTTCGGACGGCTGTCATCGGGAATATTTCACGATTTGATGAACCCGTTAACCGCGGTATCTTTGAACCTTGAACAAATAAAAATAGAAACGGACGCGAAAATCACAAACGCCAAGTCGTATTTAAGTCAAGCGCTCGCGGCTACCGGCAGAATGGAAAATCTCATCGCCAGTATCAGAAACCAAATTGCTCAAGAGGGCGCCATCAGAAATTTTTCTTTAAACAGAGAAATCGAACAAACTATCCAAATACTTTCCTATAAAGCCAGGAAAGCGCAAACCGTTCTTAATTTTTATGCTTCCGGCGAAATAGAATTTAGAGGCGATTCGGTAAAATTCGGGCAAATTATAATAAATCTTTTGGCTAATGCGATTGAAGCCTGCGAAAATTGCGCCATTAAAGAAGTTTCCTTAAATCTGACCGCTACGCCGACCGCAGTCGAGATAACCATAAAGGACAGCGGGGTCGGGATCGCTCCGGAAAATATTGTAAAAATATTTTATCCGTTTTTCAGCACAAAAATTAAAAACGGCCGTGGATTGGGAATCGGCCTCGCCTCGACTAAAAAAATAATCGAAAAAGATTTCAATGGACAGATAGGAGTTACAAGCGAAATCGGCCATGGGACAGTCTTTAACATTAATCTTCCTAAATAAAAATGAAAAAAGCAAAAACATATTACTGGCCTTTTTGGTTCAGTAAATTACTTGATAAAACCGAGCAGCAAAAAATAAAAAATATATTACCAAGAATACAGGCGGCGCAGATGTTTCTCTGGGACGCTTTAAACATTTACGACGATTTTTTAGACGGCGAAGGAAAACCCGAAAGATTGCCGACAGCCAATAAATTTTTCCGCCGATATTTGGAAGTTTTTTATCAGCTCAATCTCTCCCCTGATTATTATCGGCTATTTAACGCGCTTTTTGATAATTTGGATAAAGCCAATATTGAAGAAGCTCTTGAACCAAAATTAAAAATAAAAAATGGCTTAATCGCCATTCCTAAAAAATTGCCGAAACGGGAAAATATTGAACGTTTCGCCGATAAATCATCGGTCTTATCGCTCTCGTCATTAGCGCTGCTTTCTTTCCTTGGCTACGGGGCATCGGATAAAAAAATGAAAGCGGCCGCAAATTTTTTTCGCTACGCCTTGGCCGCTAAACAATTAGCGGACGATAGTTATGATTGGCTGGAAGATTTAAAAAACGGGCATCTAACTGCCGCCAATACCCCGATATTAAAAGCCGCTAAAAGAAAAGGGTTAAAGTTGAATTTAAATGACAAACCGGAAATTTTATATTTATTGTTTGCCCAAGAATCCTCTCCGATTATTATTGAAGGGATTGAAACTCTCTGCCAAAAAGCCAAGAAAGAAATAAAAAAAATAAACGGCGAGCCGGATAATGTCTTGCTGGCGAATTTAATCTCTCCTCTTGAGAATGCTTGCCGGGAATCGAAAATTTTTACTCGTTCGGTATTTAACGACGACTAAAAAGCCTATGGCCGGCAGACGACCGAATTAACCGCGCCGCGATTCTTGTTTTTATTTGAATAAAATTTTACCGCCTCAATCATCAAAATATTAACCGCGGCGACAGTCAGAACAATCAACCAATCTTTAATGTTTAGCGACGTCGTGCCAAGCATCTTATTTAAGAAAGGAATATAGATTGCGGCGGCCATCAAAGCGACGCCGGAGAAAAAGGCAAAGAGCAAATAACGGTTGCGCCATTGCTTTATCTTATAAACCGGCTGATAAAAATTTCGAATACTGAAAATGCCCGTCAACGATTTAAAAATTAAAATGGCGAAAAAGATAGTTCTTAAATAATTGATGTCCCAGCCGAAATAATCAAGTTTTCCGGAGAGAAAATAAAACAAAACAAACAAAAGAGTGTCGCGGACAAGGCCGACGCCCAAAATAATCCTTTTCATTTCCGAATTAAAAATCGGCTCATTTTTATCAATCGGTTTTTTGGCCATCACGCCGTCATCGCCATCTTCAAAAGCCAAAGAGAAATTAGGCAAACCGTCGTTTATAATATTTATCCAAAGAATCTGAGTCGGCAAAAGCGCCAGAGGCGCGCGGAAAATTATCGAGCCCAAAATAAGAATCATCTCCGAAAAAGAATCCGATACGATATAAGTAAGCGATTTTCTGATATTGTCGAAAATTATCCTTCCTTGTTTCACCGCGCCGACAATCACGCTAAAATTATCATCCAATAAAACCAAATCGGCTGTTTCTTTGGCCACTTCCGTGCCCGAACCTAAACATATTCCAATATCGGCCGCTTTTAAAGCCGGCGAATCGTTCAGTCCGTCTCCGGTCATCGCGACCACTTCGCCGTTATATTTCAAAGCGTTAACGATTCTGATTTTATGCTCCGGGCTGACACGGGCATAAACGGAAATCTTCTTGGCGAGCTCGCGCAATTCGCCGTCATTAATTTTCTCCAGATAATCTCCGCTGATTATTTCATCGGGAGAAACGCTGATTCCGAGTTCTAGAGCGATAGCCGCGGCCGTTCCCGCGTGATCGCCGGTAATGATAATCGGGCGGATACCGGCCTTTTTACAAAGAGCGATAGTCTCTTTCGCTTCTTTGCGCAAAGGATCGCGGAAAGCCGCAAATGCGACAAAAGTAAGCTTGTTATCGATTAGGGACCAATCTTTGTGTTCGGTTTCAAGCGAAAAAGGAACCTTGTCGAGGCGACGATAAGCCAAGGCGATAACGCGATAACCGGAAGCGGTCAGTCTCTCAAAATCTTTCTTTAATTCAACCCGGTCATTTTTCGAAATTTCTTCCGCGCGCCCGTCTTTTAACCAAGTCGCGCATTTATCAATAATAATTTCGCCCGCTCCTTTTTCATAAAGCGTCAATCCGTCTTTTTCTTTGCGCAAACTAATCATAATTTTCTTTGCGCTGCTAAAAGGCATCTCGGCCAATTCGGCGGATTCCGACAAAAACTCGCCGCGATCGATACCGAGCAGGCCGGCGGCTTCAAGCAAGGAAACTTCAAGCGCCGAACCAAGATTATTTTTCCCGCTTTCCGATAAAACGGCATTATTGCACAGCAAACCAATTTTGAAAGCGTTTAAAAAATCGGCGGAATATTTTTCCTTTTTTTCCTCAACCAACTCTCGGATAATAAACTCTTTCGAAGGAAAAACAATCTTTTCCAATTTCATCACCCCTTCAGTAAGCGTCCCGGTCTTATCGGAACAAATAACGGTAATCGAGCCGAGCGTTTCGGCGGCCAATAATTTTCTGACCAAGGCTTTCCTTTTAACCACCTGTTTCATGCCCAAAGCCAAAATAACGGTAACGGCGACCGCCATCCCTTCCGGAATCGCGGCGACGGCAATAGCCGCGGCCGAAGAAAATATCTCAAAAAATTCATATCCGTTCACTAATCCGACAATAATAACAAGACCGCAAACCGCCACGGCCGCCAACCCTAAAAATTTAGAAACGCCGGATAATCTTTTTTGAAGAGGAGTCGCGCTGTCTTCGACATTTTTTACCATCTCGGAAATTTTTCCGATTTCCGTATTTTTGCCGATAGCAACAACTACCGCCAAACCATGGCCGCTTAAAATACTGGTGCCGGCGTAAACCATGCTTTTCCGGTCAGCCAAAGCCACGCCGATTTCATCGGGATCGACGCTTTTCGCCACCGCGGAAGATTCCCCCGTCAAACTTGCTTCATCAGTTTCCAGTTCATAGCTTAAGAAAAGACGCGCATCGGCCAGAACAGAACGGCCGGCTCGTAAAACCAAAATATCGCCGACAACTATTTCCGCGGCGGGAATTTCTATTTCTTTTCGATCTCTGATAACAATAGCGCGGTGTTCAACCATCATTTTTAATTTGCGCAAAGCCGAATCCGCTTTATTCTCCTGAATGAATCCGATTATCACATTAATCAAAATCGCGGCGGCAATCACCTGAGAATCCTTAATTTCTCCTCCAAAAAAAGACAAAACGGCGGCGGCGATTAAAACATAAATCAAGGGGCTTTTAAATTGAGACAGAAAAATTATAAAACGACTATGCGATTTTTCTTCATTTAAAATATTCTGCCCGTATTTAGCCGATCTTTTTCTCGCCTCTTCGCTCGATAGACCTTTTTCGGAAGAACCGACCGAAAGAAAAGCCTCTTCGCTCTTTAGATGATAAAACTCCTTCATAATGGAAAATTTATAATTTTATGCTTTAATTTTATCATAACAGCCCGCTTATTTCCATTAATACGGCTCGATTGTCCGGTCGTCATTTTTAGACTATTTTGCGGTTTGCTCAAATCAAATAATACGTTTATTATGTTATTAGATTGAATTATCGCCAAAATACACGTTTATCTATGGTCCCTTTGCTCCAAGTCAATAATTTAAGCAAAAAATACAGCGGCCAGACAATCTTTTCCGGTTTGTCTTTTAGTGTTTTTCAAAAACAAAAAATCGGCATTATCGGCCGCAACGGCGCCGGTAAATCAACCATGTTTAGAATTATTCTCGGGCAAGAAGAGGCGGATGAGGGCAACGTAATGACCAGCCGCGAAGCGGCTATCGGCTATATTGAACAGGAAAATAAATTTAAAGATAATGAACGATGCTTGGATTATTTAATGCGCAAAAGCGGCAAAGAAGATTGGCAATGCCGTAAAATCGCCAGCCGTTTTAAATTTAAGGCCGATCAATTAGAAAAGACTACCAATGAATTATCCGGCGGCTGGTTAATGCGCTTAAAACTGAGCGCCATGCTTCTCTCGGAACC
>CAZMKG010000031.1:0-2380 GCA_964567015.1 uncultured Gammaproteobacteria bacterium
CGGTCGCTGCCGCCGGAAAGCGGCGTAATCGCAAAAGCGGAAGGATTGGTCGTGCTGACTTCAATATCATTGCCGCTGGCCCCGGCGATTTTAGAAACCAAATTAATCTTTGCGCCGCCGGCGCTGGAAACATCCAAAGAGGAATTGCCGCTTAAAATAGCATAAATAGCCGCCGCTTGTTCGGGCAGGCTTCCGGCCGGATTGATTTTTATCGTATTGCCGCCGGACGCATTTTCAGAAAAAGTATAGGTTTCGGCGCCAAGCGTAATTGTATCGGCCAACTGTTCGGGAACCAGAGTAACAACCCAGGCGTTCCCGGCCGCGCGGCTATTGGCGCTTAAAATAAAATAACCGGCAAACTTGATATTTCCCTGAGTATCAAAACTGGCCGAGCCCAATAGACTGGTATCATCATCACCGTCGAATAATTGCGCTTTCGATATATCGGACGAGACGACAACTTTAAACTTCGTCAAAGACCCTTGATAATTAAGCGGGGTAGCCGTTGCTTCCGGCGACGCGCCAATCGGGGCGACACTGACTATAGAAGATGCTTTATAAACTTTAGGCAAAGAATTTATCGTTATCGATCCTTGAGCTTTCTTGGCATCGGCCGTTTTATTGACGACATCGCCTTCATTATCGGGAAGCGGGAAAACTTTTCCGGCGACAACTTGCGGCGGAGTTAAATCAACTTTCGAACCGACTTCAAATTTCCAATTAAAATAATCGTCGGAACAATTCTTAAACATCGAGGAATCATCGAGTTTTTTTATATTTTCGGTTATTTTGACCGAATACCAAATATTGTTTACTCCGTCGCCGAGATAGCTAAGGGGTGTAAAAATCAAAGTCTTATTATCGCTTGAAAGCGAGACATTAACGTCGGTGACATTGGCGTTTGTTTTCGGACAGCCGCCGCTCGCGCAGGAATCGCCCAATTCCGTTTTAAAAATTCTGATATTTTCCGGGTTTATTTTACTGCAACTGGCCGTATTATCGCACGCGCAAGCAGCGCCGTCGGCGCTAACACAAACGCTTTCCGCTTTAACTTGCTCCTTAAAAGTAACGGTTATAGAGCTATTGCGCGCAACATCTGTCTGATTATTTTCCGGATAAAAAATATCAACCGTACAAGCGCCAATCGCGCCGATACCTTTATTGCTGGTTAGAGGAGCGCGACTGGCGCTATTTTGTCCTTGCCCCGAAGTTCCGTTGATAGCCGCCGATAATTTAGACAAAATAAAAGTGGTAATCGCCCAAGAAGATAAAATAATCACCAAACCGATTATGGCGTCTTTCAATATTTTTTTAGCCAAAGTTATTTTGTCTTCATCGCCGTTTGAAGTCATCCAAAGAAAACCGGCATACATCACCAAAAGCAAGGCGATTACTCCGAGGAAGCTTAAAATTATTTGAATAATGCGGCCGATAATCATCCGCGGGTCCGATTGCGTTAAATTAATCACTTCCGCCACCTCCCCGGTTCCAAAATCCGTCTGCGCCAAAGCAAAATTGGCTCCGATTGAAAAGATAATCAAGCCGAAAATAAAAATAAATAATTTAACTTTTTTTGTCATGGAAATATAAAAAAGCTTTTAAATTATCTGCTCTCTTGTTATAATTTATATAAATTTATTATAACATAAAAATGGCAAAAAGAGAAAGTATTTATGACTATTGAACAGATTGTAAAAAAATTCAAAGAAAGCCACCCCGACGAGGATGCTTCAGTCCTGGAAAAGGCCTTTAAATTTGCCGAAATGGCTCACGACGGACAAATAAGAAAAAACGGAGAACCTTATATCCAACACCCTCTTCATACCGCTTTTATCCTGGCGGAAATAAAAGCCGATCTGCCGACGGTAACCGCCGGGATTCTTCACGATGTTCCCGAAGATACCAGCCATGGTCTTGAAGAAATAAAAGAAATTTTTGGAACCGATGTCTATAACCTGGTAAAAGGGGTGACAAAATTAGGAAAAATAAAATATCGCGGCATTGAACGCTACCGCGAAAATTTAAAAAAGATGTTTCTTGCCATGACGAACGACTTGCGGGTAATATTTATTAAATTTTGCGATCGTTTGCACAACCTGCGCACTCTGGAAAAATTGCCGCCGGAAAAACAGAAAAGAATTGCGCAAGAAACGCTGGAAATCTACGCGCCGATTGCCGGTTTGCTCGGTATCGGGCGGCTAAAATGGCAGATGGAAGATATCTGTTTTAAATATCTTTATCCCGACAAATACCACGAAATAGAATATAAATATGAGGTTGAAAAAAAAGTTGAACGCAATCGTTTTTTTCAAAAAATAAAAGATATTCTTGTCCCTAAATTGGAGGAGGCCGGAGTTTCGTTTGAAATCGAAGCGCGCTT
>CAZMKG010000031.1:2480-5196 GCA_964567015.1 uncultured Gammaproteobacteria bacterium
TGGTCACTAATATAAAAATGGATATTTTCCGCGATCGGATTTTCGTTTTTTCGCCGAAGGGAGATGTCTTCGAATTGCCGGAAGGAGCGACGCCGGTTGATTTCGCTTATGCCGTCCATAGCAATATCGGCAACAAAGCTTCAAGAGCTATAGTAAACGACAAGCTGGGACGGCTCGATCAGGAATTGAAAAACGGCGACCTGGTGGAAATTATTATCGAAAAAAATCGCGAATATCCAAACAAGGATTGGTTAAAATTCGTTAAGACAAAACGCGCGCGCGATCGCATAAAACAATTCGCTAAAAAATCGACTTTCGACAGCTTAAAACGTTTTATCCCCGGTATCAAAAAATCCTCCTAAAAGGAGGATTTTTTAAAGGCAAAATGATTCTAATTACGATCTCATAGTGCTCTCCGGCAATTTGCCGATGCGGCGCAAATGTTCGTTCTTTTTACTAAGCGCCAAGCTGGTCAAAGCATATTTCTTTTGGAGACGTTTTGTTTTCTTCGGTTCAATATGCTGTTTTGATCTGGCCTTTTCCAAACGTTTGCTGTTTTTTAAGCCCTTTTTGAATTTTCGCAAAAAGCTCTCAAAACTTTCCCCTGGTTTTCTTTTAAAGTCCGCCATACAGTCCTCCCTCCTTTCTAATATTTAATCTTTTTTCGACTATTTTATCTTTTTTAGCCAAACGCTCCTTAATCTTCTTATAAACGACAACTTCCTGGGCGCCGGAATCCATATCGCGCATCAAAATCGTTCCATCCATTATCTCCTTTTTACCCAATATTAAACATGTTCTCGCTTTTATAGAAGACGCTTCTTCAAGTTGAACTTTTAAACTATCGGAAACGAATGACTGTCTTACGTTAAAACCAGTTTTTCTCAGTTCCTGAAATAGCTGCAAAGCTTTAAGCTTCGCCTGTTCGCCTAACTGAGCAATAAACACTATATCCTCTTCGGTCGGATTTGCCAAGATGTGCTTATCTTTGATTCTGGACATTGTTCTTTCGACGCCTATTGCCAATCCGATTGCCGGAGTTGATTGACCGCCCATATTATCAATCAAGGAATCATAGCGACCGCCCCCGGCCAAAGATAATTTTCCTTGAACCGAACCGTCATCGTTTAAAGGCCAAAATTCGAAAACAGTATCGTTATAATAGCTGAGGCCTCTGACCAGATACGGGTTAAAATTATAACTGATATTCAGTTCGTCCAAAAATTCCAAAGTCTTGGTAAAATATTCGCGGCTTTCATCGGATAAATAATCGGCGATTTGCGGCGCCTCTTCGCGCAATTTAACGCAAGCATCTTCTTTGCAATCAAGCAAGCCGAGAGAATTTTTCCCTAAATTGTTTTTGCAAGAATTGCATAATTTAGAACGTCGTCCTCTTTCTTTATAGAACGCGGTAAGCTTATTGCAATATTCGCGCCGGCATTCGGCCGAACCGATGCTGTTCACCTGGACTTGAGTGGCGATTCCCAGTTCTTCAAAAAAATTATGGGCAATGGAAATTAAAATCGCTTCCGCCATCGGATTTTTTTCGCCAATTATTTCCAGGTCGAATTGAGTCGATTCACGATAACGCCCGGATTGTAATTTTTCCCGGCGGAAAATCGGTCCCAGAGAAAAAAGTCTGGCAGGCAAAGCATTCTCGTTTAATTTATTCTCTAAATAGGCGCGCAAAATTCCTTGTGTAAGCTCCGGACGCAAAACCATCCGTTCGCTTTTTTCGCCTTCAACCGAATAAAATTCTCTTTCAATATTATTGCGCGTCGATTTTTTATAGAGGTCGGAATTTTCAATAATCGGAGTTTTAACCGGAAAAAAACTATAGGCTTTAGCTAAATCCAAAGCTTTATTAGAAACAAAATCATAGCAAACATGCTCTAGTCCAAGAATATCCTTCATCCCCAAAAGACGGGAGGTAATTTTACCGCCGCGCTCTTCCGATTTTTTAGCGCCGCCGCTAGTTGAAACTTTTTTTTGCCTGGGCATAGTGATTAATTATTATATTTCGGCCAATAATCTTTATTAAAAACTTTTATTTCATCAAGCGGCCAGCCGCGGAACATGACTTTGCCGGTGACAAAACTCTTATTTACGGTTCCGAAATAGCGGGAATCCTTAGAAGCGCCGCGATTGTCCCCTAGGACGAAATATTCATTCTCTCCGACCGTAACTTTATTTTCGCTATCGCTGAATGTTTCCAGATTATCAGGCAGATAGCTTTCGTCAAGAACCATCCCGTCGGGATTCTCGTCATTAAAGATTGTTACTTTACCGTCCTTAACTTGAACCTGTTCTCCGGGTAAACCGATCAACCTTTTTATAAAATATTCCTGCGGATTGCGCGGATAACGGAAAACAATTACCTGCCCGCGCTCCGGAGAGGAAAAACGATAGCTTAATTCATCGACAATAAGATATTGCTTATCTTCAAAATTAGGTTCCATCGAAGCGCCTTTAACAAAGAATGGCTGGATTAGAAAATAGCGGATTGGAATTATAATAGCGGCTGAAATAAGAGCCACCTTAGCCAGCTCCCAAACAAATACAAAAAATTTTTTCATACAACTAAAAAGAAAAAAGTAGTTTTAATAATGAAATTAAAAACAATTAGCTCAAAGTATAGCAGAAAATCGAAAAAAAATCAAATCGTCTATTTTGGCTAATTTTAATGAATAAACATCGCGTCGCCATAGCTGAAAAA
>CAZMKG010000032.1:0-2331 GCA_964567015.1 uncultured Gammaproteobacteria bacterium
TAAGGACAGTTTTTTGTTTTATAGTTCAGGTTAGTTCGCTCTTTCGACATATTCTCCGGAATCGGTATTGATTCTAATAACATCGCCTTCGTTAATAAACATCGGAACGCTTATTTTAGCGCCGGTTTCAAGTTCAACTTGTTTATTAACATTGCCGGCGGAATTTCCTTTCACTCCCGGAGGCGCGCTGACAACTTTTAAGTCCATCTTGATCGGCAAGCTGACAGAAACCGGTTTGCCCTCAAAGTATAGAACATCGACATCGGTGCCGTCTTTTAAGAACATGGCCGCATCGCCGATTTCTTCAAGAGGAAGGTCAAATTGCTCATAACTGGCGTTATCCATAAAGCAAGCTTGCCCCTTGTCTTTGTACATGAAATTGGCTTTTTTTGTTTCCGTTTCCGCTTCTTCGGCTTTTTCAGTACCTTGGTAAGTCCTTTCCAAAACATTACCGTTAATTAAATTACGGCACTTTATCTTTAAAACAGCTCCGCCGCGACCCATTTTATGATGGTCGGTCTTTATGATAATATACGGTTCGTTATTAAGTTTAATAACGCGTCCCATTTTTATTTCATTGAAGTTCAACATAAGTTTTAGACTTAGTGATTTATTTGTGTGTGGCCGATAAAAGAGCCATAATGCGCGAACGTTTGATGGCGGTCGCTAATTTTCTTTGGTGCCAAGCGCAAACGCCGGTACGATCGCCCGGTAATATTTTCATGTAGAAATTTACAAAGCGTTTTAAGGTTCTCGTGTCCTTATAATCGACGTCAAGATTGTTGACGCAGAAATAACATTCTTTAGTTTTTTTAGTCATAGTTTTATTAATTTATTAGAAAGGAATATTTTCGACGCGGATTTCTTCATCGTCGGCGATATCTTCGGGGATTTCGATAGTTGCTTCCGAAGAATTGTTTGAACCGCCGGCATTCTGTCCGCCGAAAGGCGCGCTGTTCTTGCTGTCGAGCATAATCATATTTTCCAAGATGATTTCCGTGCGATAGCGTTTGACGCCGTCTTGTCCGGTCCAATCGGTTGTTTGCAGACGACCTTCGACGTAAACCTTTGAACCTTTGTGTAAATATTTGGCGCAGACTTCAGCCAACTTTCTCCAGGCGATTATATTGTGAAATTCGGTTTTCTTTTGCTGTTGTCCGCTTTGATCTGTCCAAACGAAGTTAGTGGCGACCGAGAACGAAGCGACCGATTGACCGGAAGGGGTATTGCGCATTTCCGGGTCGCGAGTGACGTTGCCGATAAGCATTGCTTTGTTTAAATTCATATTTTTGGATTTATTAAATTAAATCTTTGGCATTCAAGATGCCCTCTAATTTTTCGTCCAAATCTTTTAAGTCCACCCGTTTGTCCTTGGCTTTTGAAGCCTTGGCCGGAGTTTCGGAAGTGGACGCTTTCTTTTCTTTTTCTTCTTGTTGTTTTTCGTTAGCCATTTTTTTAGAGTCGATCTTGGCGCGAATAGCTTCGGCGCGCGCGATTTCTTCGGCCGTCTTTGCTTTCTTGACGACGATTTGATGGCGCAAGACATCGGTTGATAGTCTTAGATTCTTATCGACTGCGGCTAAAAGATTCCCTTCTAGATCAAATTCAAATAAGCCATAATACCCGTAGGCATTGTGTTTGATTTCATAGGCCAATTTCTTCTTGCCCCAATATTCATTGTGGGTAAGCTGGCCGCCATTGGTTGTAATTACTTGGCCGACTTTTTCCATCACTTTTTTCGCCTCGTCCTCCGTAAATTTGTTCGGCAGGATGAAGAGGATTTCGTAATGGGTCGCTCCGGCTGCTTTGGTTTTTGACATAGTTATTATAGATTATGGAGCTTAAAGATTATTTAAAGTATTTCTAAATAATTTCTAAAGACCCCTTATTAAATAAAATCCCCAAGTATTCAAAATCCTTGAGGGCTTAAGAATACCTTTAATTCAGCTCTAATATTGGCGGAATTATCACCGGATTAATCCGGGACATGGGAAAGATATTGTGTTTATTTATTTGTATGACAAGATTATCACGGATATTTTAAAAAAGCAAGAGCCGTCCTTAAACGGAAAATTCTAGAGATTGCCAGCCTTGATTTATTAAGATAGAATGATTTTATATGAAATATTTCTTTGTTTTAGGAACAAACACCGCTCTATCGGTTGCCGAATTGGCCGCTGTTTTGGATTTGGAGAAAGTTAATCTTTTAGCTCCGGATTTTTTAGTTTGGGAAACAAGTTTAGAAATAAATCCCGAGAGTTTGATAAAGAGACTCGGCGGAACGGTTAAGATTGGGGTTATAAAGGAAGAGGTGGCCGGCGATAATCGCGA
>CAZMKG010000032.1:2431-4656 GCA_964567015.1 uncultured Gammaproteobacteria bacterium
AAAGCAATCGATGATACTTATAAAAATATCAGCTGGATAAAGGAATTATATGAAATTAAAGACGCGAGCGTAAAAGTTCAGGTGAAAAGCGCTACCGATTTATCTAAATTTGTTAAAGCGGAATCTGTCGAAGCGATTGTTTGCGAACCATTTCTTGGACCGCAGAGAGGATTAATCGATTTTAAAACAGTAACTTCGAACCTCGAAGAATTATATAGCCAAGCCATTAGGGAGTTTAAGATTGTTTTAAGAGATGGTGGCCGCGTGGTAATGATTTGGCCGATGTTTTACGGGCAAAAGCCAATTACTCCTAAATATGACGGCTTTAAAATGGTTAATATGATTCCGGAAAATTTGCGCGCTAGCCAGAATATAAAGAAGCATAACCGCGACACAATCGTTTATGGCCGCCCGGGCCAAAAAGTTTATCGAGAGATTGTGGTATTGGAGAAAGAGTAAGAGTAAGAGTAAGAGAACGGATAAGGATTTAGTTTAAAAGCTTGTCGTGTTAAATAAAGAAGGCTTATCTTGTTAGATAAGCCTTCTTAGTTTTTTATATAAATAAAAATTATCTATTAATCAGAAAATTACAGATATCGCCATCAGCCACGACATATTCTTTACCCTCCGTCCTAACTAATCCAAGCTCTTTAGCCTTGATTTCTCCGCCGCATTCCACAAATTTTTCCCAATTTATAACTTCCGCGCGGACAAAGCCTTTTATAAAGTCAGTGTGGATCTCTCCGGCCGCTTGTGGCGCCTTTGTTCCGTGTTTAATGGTCCAAGCGCGAGTTTCGTCCGGTCCGGTAGTAAAAAAAGTATCTAAGCCGAGGAGTTTATATGAGCTTTGAATGAGCTTATCGAGTCCGCTTTGTTCCAGACCCAGTTCTTTTATATATTCAGCCTGGTCTTCTTCCGGTAGGTTAATAATTTCTTCCTCTAATTTTACATTAATTTTAATAACTAAGTCTTTTGTTCCCGAAAGAACATCGCCGGTGTGAGTTTCGTCTATATTTAAGAGATAAAGAATCGGTTTAATAGTCAATAAGGTTAGGGATTTAACAAAAGGGAGGTCTTCTTCGGTAAATTCAAGTTCACGGACGGCGCGCCCAGCGGCTAAATGATTATATATTATCTCTAAAATACGAGCTTGGTTAATTAATTCTTTGTCGCCGCTTTTAGCTTCGCGCTTAACTTTATCTAATCTTTTTTCAATAGTCGCTAAATCGGCTAAAATTAGCTCAGTATTAATAGTTTCCTTATCGCTGGCCGGATCTATTCGGCCGTCAACATGGATTATATTTTTATCCTTAAAATCGCGGATAACCTCGCAAATAGCGTCGCACTCTCTAATATGAGCCAAAAATTTATTACCAAGGCCCTCTCCCTTACTCGCCCCGGCTACCAAACCGGCAATATCGACAAATTCGATAGTAGTGGGGATAATTCTTTTCGGATTTGAGATAGCCGCCAGCTTATCTAAGCGAAAATCAGGGACTTTTACGACTCCGACATTAGGATCGATTGTGCAGAAAGGATAATTAGCCGCTTCCACGCCCTTTTTTGTCAAAAGATTGAATAGGGTTGATTTACCGACGTTCGGCAGGCCGACAATTCCGATTGATAATGACATATATTTACGAAAAAATTCTATTTATTAACTGTTTTATTATCCACAGGATTACTATAGCACAATTTTTGGATAACAAAAGAGGCCCACAAGAGCTCCGTTTTATATAAAAATATAAAGTAATATAATATTGGGCATCTGTGAGCCTCATTCCTAATAACGTATACTTTGTGATATGTTATCAAGAAAAACGAAGCATCTTTGCTTACTTAAAGAGCATTTCTTTCTACCAGCTCTTAGTAAATTTTTTTATTTTGATTTTTTTTGTTAACTTAGACTAGATGAGAATTAGTAAAAATTCATTTTTTGATTTTTATCAATTTTTATCTTTTTTGTCTATTTTGGTTAACATGTGTAATTTACTTATTTTATTGCCACGTAAGCATTGGCATTAAAAGCTAGTTAAAGAACCTACTATTAGTATAGCACTTTTGATAATGGTGGTCAAATATTGTGGACTTAAATCTGCGTAATTTTGTTATATTAGTTAATTTCGCTAATATTTAAATAAAAAGATTAAAATGTTAATTTTAAGTCTACGCCTGCCTAGACTTAAAAGAGTGTTTTATACACAGAAAACACAGGTTATCCACAG
>CAZMKG010000033.1:0-4480 GCA_964567015.1 uncultured Gammaproteobacteria bacterium
AGCTCTTAAAGACAAAAAGCATGATTAAAAGCGAAGCGATTATTCCTCCTTTTAAAATTCGAAGGTAAGTTTTTGGAGACATAATTAATAATTTAATAGTCTTTTAATATCTTTAAAATATTTTCCGATAATTCTTTAAACTCTAATTTAGATTTTTCCAAATTTTCCATTCTCCCTTGATGAGTCTCTTCTATATATTTTTTATCGAGATTAAAAATAGCAGAACCAATTTCCTGGCAGATTGCCGGAATCCCTCCATAATCCTGGATTATGGCCAATGGATTTTTCCAGCTTTTCTCCACCAGACCGTTACGGCAATGTTTTTCCGAAAGATAAATTTTTACTTTATTGGGAATTTCTTCAATCCAATGCCTTTGGTCTTTAATCGGCTTTTTTCCATAGACATTATAAGCATTAACGATATAACCGATAAATAACCCGTCTCCGGAAAGGACAAATTTACCTTCAGTGTTCCCTGATAAAGCTTTGGCGGTTAATTTCCAACCCTGTTTCCATTTTTCAAAAACATTACCGAGGTTTTCTATCCCCTGCACGCTAAAAGCGTCGGGAGCCATGGGCACCACGAAATAATCCGAACCAAGAAAAATAACCTGATTAAGCAGGGCTAAGCTAGGGGAGGTATCAATCACAAAAATATCTATTTCCTCTTGCAAGCCTTTTTCTCGAAGAAATCTGTCGATGGCGCTAGTTTGAAAATAACCCAGCTGTTGCCCGGCAGCCGCTTGGCCATAAGCATTAACCAGTATATTCTCGTAAAGCGATAAATTAACACTTCCTTTCAGTAAAGAGAGGTTGTTATCGCTATTTGGAACAGGAATAAAAGGGACGCTTAAATCAATATCGGCACCGCCTTCAATAACACCCTTTAAAACATTATAAATATCTTTTTCCGTAACTGAAAACAAGGTTCTTTCATAACTATCATCCCCCATAGCCAACCGAGATAAATTACACTGGGGATCTAAATCAACCAAGACAGTCTTATATCCTTGCTTAGCGAAAGACATCGCGCAATTAAAAGCCAAGGTTGTCTTACCGACACCCCCTTTATTATTAGTAAACAATATCTTTTTCGTCCGGGCAAATTTCATAATGATATTATAACAATATTTTTCTAATTAGCAATCCGATATATGCAGCGTAGCCACACGCGCGTCGTTAACTATTTTAATTCACCGACCGTTATTTTTCTTAAATTAGCATTGGTAATCCCGAGGCTTAAGTTACGGAAATTTTCCATTAAGTTAGAGGCGTTAATATCATGGCGATAGCCGTCATTGTCAATATAACTGATTGCTCCTTTAGCTTCGACGCGGAGCATAAATTTACCTTTTAACCTATTGCGCAGAGCGGCATTACCTTTCGCCTTGCTTTCTTTAGTCGGGACGAGGTTTAAGTTAGCTTCGGTAATACCGAGAGCTAATTTACGGAAAATCTCCAAAGCGCTGTCCTGGCTGATATAATAACGTTTATTATCGCTTGGATTGACATACCAGATTAAACCGGCTTTTTCCACCTGCAACAATAATTTTCCGGATAATTTAGCGGCCAGTTTCGCATCAATATTTTTCGTCAAAGCTTTCTCTTCGGCGGTAATATTAGCGGCCGGAATTTCCGTTCTAACGATTGTAATAACCGCTTCCGAACTGGCGCCGTTATAATTATCTTTGACCGAGAAACCGAATTTATTCGCCCCTTTAACCAAACCGACTTCATAAGACCAAGTAGTGGCGGAACTGATATCGCCAATCGCCGCGCCGTTGAGCCAGAGGGCTGATTGAGCCGGTTTTTTGCCGGTTAAAGTAATCTTGTCGAGGCTGGTGGAAGTCGCGACAGTATCTATCGTCGGAGAATCAAGCAAGCTATTGCGATAAATATTTATCACTTCTTCGCCGCTCACGTTTCCGCTCAAGTCTTTATAGGTTACGACTATTTCGTTCTCGCCCAAATTAAGATTGGCTGAATATGTCCATTCGGAATTATCGTCAAACGAAACGACTCGCGTGCTTCCGAAATAAACGCCGGTACCGGCCGGTTTGATGCCGGAGATATCGAATTTCGAAAAGACAGTCGAGGTGGTCGTTAAATCGGTTGTGATAATCGGATCGAATAAATCTTTAACCGTCGTTTCCGAACTCAAGAACGGTTCGAATTTAATCGGATAGGACATAACGGCCGTTCCGGTCGCGGTCGTATTTTCTTTTATTTGGAAAGTTTCGGCGATAAGAGCTTTGTCGCTAATCCCCCAATAATTATTTAATGCGCTTAGATTATAAACGCGATTATCGATATTATAACTTTGGTTATTGGCAATATTATTTAAGGATAAAATCGCCGGCTTGGCGGTTATCTTTATCCCCGTGCTGAAATTATTCTTAATATTATTTTGGAGAATCAAAGAATTATCCGAGGCGATATCAAGTCCGGTATTGTTATTATTAATCGTATTTCTCGAAATCATATTGCCGCGGCTCGCGTCGGAAATCTGCAGACCGGTGACAAAATTATATTTAATATTGTTATTGACGATAAAGTTATTGTCGCCGTTTAAGATTTGAATTCCGTTGGAATTGCTATTTATCGTATTGCCGGAAATATAAGAAGTCGTTTTCTTATCGCCGATATACGAATAGCCGGCCGGAGTCACGACATAATTTCGTCCGTTGTTGCGGCCGATATAGATTCCTAAAGTATTGTCGCTGAAATTATTATTTTCGACATATATAGTCGTCAGCGAGCTGTTTTGAGTCGCTTCCGAAGCGCTATTAACCAATCCGCCGGCGGAATAATTATCGCCGAAAATTGCCAAAGCAGTCGTGTTTAAAGATAACTGGTTATTAACGATATACGGGCTCGCGTCATCGCAGGCTATTCCGTGGCTGAATTTTATAATCGCGTATCTTATAATACTTCCGGAAACATATTCGCCGTCAACAAATTTCGCATCGACAGAACTATCGGTAAATTCGATTCCGCCCCAATCGCCGGCCTTAGGAGAAGTCGAGGAAGCGGTCATAATAACCGGATTTTCCGCGGTTCCGAGAACTTGCAGTTCCCCGTTGACTAAAATTTTCGCGCCGGGATTGAATTTAATCTCCGTTCCCGCTTCGATTTTTAAAGTCGCGCCTTTAGTCACCTCAATCGTTCCATTAACGATATAAGGGCTGTTGGCCTCGGTCCAAACCGGGCTAGTGATGCTTGTGCTTACGCTGGTTCCTACCGCCTTAACGCCAAAAGGACACAGAAAAAGCAACAAAAATAACAAATAATTAAGCTTGTTTTTTAACATATTTTTTAGTTTAATTTTACTGTTTATATTATAGCATAAACGTAAAATTGATACCAAATAAAAGAGCCCCCGCAGGGGGCTCAAGTTAATTATTTTTATTTAGAGGGTAATAATTTTCTTTCGATTTTTTTTATTCTTGTATGTACTTTTCTAATATTATCAACAATCGGCAACTTCTCCGGCATAGTTCCACCCAATTCTTCAATAGTTTTTCTTACTTTTTGCCCAACATGATAATGGGCCAGATTAGCATCCATCTCTCCTTGAATATTTTCCCTTCTCAATTTAGCGTCAGCTTGCGTGGCTCGAAATAAATTAGCGGCCAATTCTTCGCTTCCCATATGATCAAGTATTTTTTGTGATTTTTTTAACTTTTTTACTTTATGAATATTATTTGCATCCAATCCTCCATATAATCCCTTATAACCATAATTTTGGAATTTGCCGTAGTTAGTCACTCCAGCGCCATCAGCCGCTTCCGCCAAAGAAGTATTGTGTTTTTTTATTTCATCTCTTAACACCACTCTTTTTTGGTCTTCAATAATTAAATCGCTCTCTTCCTGTCTTCTTGTTTGAATAGCAAAATATGTCTGTCCTAAAGCTATAATTTCCTTGCTGGGGTCTGAATTCTGAATAATTAAATAGCAAGCGTAACGCGATAAATTAACTGTATCAACCAGTCTTTTAGCTCCAGAACCTATAGAAACCATATTGCTGACTTCAACAAAATGGTTGTGGATATCTTGCTGGCTATTTTTACAAGCCACTTTAGCCTTCTCTACAACCACTAAAAAATTACGGTAACTGGAATAGCTCAAAATCTTAAACAAATCACGGGCTGACCAATACTCGCTACCGTATTCGTTTACTTTTCTAATTTCTTCAAAGACATTGTTTGACATATAATTTTATATTAACATTATTAAATATAAGCATCAATCATTATACCAAACCGGAGATAAAGAAAATCTAAAGAAAAAAATGTCTGTTCACTACACAAAAAAGAGCCCCCGCAGGGGGCTCAGTTAGTTATTCGCCGATAGGCGGAATTTAATTTCCTAATTTCTTCCGATTATATTTAGCCAATTCTAAACGGACCCTACTTTCCATATCTATATACGATTATGGATTATTTCACTAGCCGTTAAGCCGGTAATAGCGTAATGAAAC
>CAZMKG010000034.1:0-4130 GCA_964567015.1 uncultured Gammaproteobacteria bacterium
CCTCTTTAACAACAAAAAAAGACAGACACACAAGCAGGGTTGCGACTGAAATAATAGATAATTTTTTTCTCATACTCTAGAGATTAATATATAGATATTATACATTTTTTTTCAAAATAGGTAAACATCACTTTAACTTATAGTAAGTTGCCTTCCCTTTGCCAAACTTTTCAATAATTCCCGCGGCTATCAATCGTTTAAAATCCAAATTTCTGGTTGGTTTAGCTCTTTCGGTCAAGGCAGCATAATCTCTATCGGCAATATAACCTTTCTTTCTGATGAAGTTAATTATTTTTTGATGATATTCTTTTAATTCATTTTCCGGAGAGACTTTTTCTTTCTCCAGTTCTTTAATAACTCGCAAAAGTTCATCAATAATGCCATCGGTAAAATATTCCAGCCAGGATGTAAAATCTATTTTATCTTTAATTTCATAGTAATTTCCGAAAACGCCGACTTCTTTAAAATAACGGCTAACACTTTGGTTGTAGTAATTCTCGAAACTAAAAAGATAAAAAGTGTCTAGGCCCATTTTTGCCAGCAACACTTTTGTCGCCAGTCGGGAAGTTCGGCCATTACCATCTACAAAAGGATGGATGACCACAAACTGCTTATGAAAAATCCCGGCCAAAATTAAAGGATCAATAATGCCCTCGTTTTTCTTAAGGTAAATAAACAATTCTTCCAGTAATTTTTTTACATCTTGATGATCGGGGGGCAAATAAACGGTTTGCCTTGTTTTTGGATTGTTAACGAAAACCGGTTCTTGGCGTATTTTGCCACAACGATAGTTTGCAATTAACCCGGCGGTAACTGTCCGCTGAATTTGCAAAATTAATTTTGTATTAAAAACCTCCTTATTTTCTTTAATTAAAGCGTCAAGATTAACTAATGCTCGATTATAATTTAAAACTTCTTTTTCGCTATCGCGCGCATTTTCGGGATTATTTTTTAAAATTCTTTTTACATCCGTTAAAGGCAAGGGATTCCCCTCAATACTGGTTGAAGAAAAGGCGGAAATCTCACGCGCGCGCCGCTCCATATCCAATAGAACAACATGGGGGAAGTTACGATGGTTCAATTCTACCACAATCTCGCTAATTCTTTTAATATTAGACAATAATTTGTTAGAAATTGTATATTTTGGCTTAAACATAGATAGTCATATTATAGACGATTATTAGACGATTGTCAACAATATTTCCCTATTCTACCCAGGCGTAATAAACCGAGTTTATCGCCCCGAACCAAGGCGAATAATAGCCCTTGTTTAAATTCGGAGAAGCCTGCAATTTCCACAAAAGATCGCTGCCGGAGGTGGAAAAAAGATTCTCTTGACCGATGATAGTTGTCTGCCAATCGGCGCCGTTGTTGGAAATTGAAAAATCCAAATTATTTTTAAGCGCGTCGGTTCCGCAATAGTTGTCGGCGCAAACGCTCAAGCCGCTGAAGTTTGCCATTTTTAGCGTTCCTTCGCTTTTTGATAAATTAACGGAGACGGCTTGATAAGCGCGCGACTGATCAAAGCCTTTATCAACCAGCGTCCACCTATGATAACCGACCGTTCCCCCGTTTTTCTTGGCGGTTGCGATTTCCAGATGTCCGTCCGAACCCTCGCGGCAGATAGCCGAATCATATCCGCCGGCAAAAAATTCTTCGCCGAGAGACAGCAGGCCTCTGATAATTTTTGAACCGTTCTGCCACATCTTTATCAGCTTCGGTTTGTTCTCCGTTAAACTGCAAATATACCAAACGGTTTCTTCTCCTTGACTGTGCTTGATTATCTGCGGCGCGAAACCGCCTTCTGCCAGGCGCGTGTTAAAAAATTCCGTGATGTTCCACAATTTATCATCCGCGATTTGATAGCCGCTGAAATCATACCCGGCGTAGAGAACGATAAAATTATCGTCATCGCCGCCGAAATATATGTTTGAGCCGCCGTAGCCCTGGCGAGTGACAAACGGCACGCGATTTTCCGGATCGAGCGGAGTTAAATCTTTGCCGTCAAAACGCCAAGCCCGGCCGATTTCCTGTCCGCTCTCCGACCAGATGGCGCCGATTAGCCAATAGTTCGCCAAGGGATAGATTGAAACTCTGTCCGGCTTTCCGCCGCAACCGTAAAAAAGAGAGGTGAAAGCTTTTACTTCTTTATCGTTATATCTTAATTTATCGCCGTCCCAGACCAGACAAAGACCACTGTCTTTCGCCAAGCAAAATTGTGTCTTTGGCGCTTCGGCAAAACCGCAAGCAACCTGGGAACAAGCGCCGTTATCGCGTTTTTCGTAAAGAGGGGAAAAATAAAAAGCGGTCGCCATATCGTCATAGCGGAAATTTGTCTTATTCATATCCACGTAATATGAATTGCTAAAGCCGTCTCCAAAAACATTGTATCTCCAATGGCTGCGGCTTTCGTTGGGCGATATGACAGGCGGAGAATCCGGCGATGACGGGACGGAAGAAAAACTTGTTTTAACATTAACCGTGTCGGGCGCAACAACTTTATTGATTGTTTCTTCGTAATATTTTATCGCCGGCTTTTCGACGTTTGAAATAGTGCCCGTTTGCGAAGATTTCCATTCTCGGCGCAAACTGATGACCATAAACAAATTAACCAAACTAAAAATAAACAAACCCAAAAGCAAAGTTAAAATAATTATAAGAATATAATTAAACCTTAACTTCTCCCGCAACTGTCTTTGAATATGACGTTTATTCTTTTTCGAGAAGAAAATATTCATAATTAAAAAACGCCCGTCTTCACGGGCGTTTTTATTTCTTTACTTAACAATCATCGTGCCTGTTTCACCCGATCGGCCAGGAATATCTTGATAGAATTCATAACTGCCGGCGGCCGGGGCGTTAAAAGTTTTAGCCATAGTATAGCCCATCGGAACCGGAATTTCCAAAGCTTTCAAACCGGCATCTTTAAATACCAAGCGAGAATCGACGCCTTCGGAGGTCAGAGAAATAGTAACGGAGGAACCGGCTTTAACGGTAAAAGAGTTAGGCGAAAATCCGGCAGATGTCGCTTTTAATTTAATGGCGGAAGCGGCCAAATCCGATTCTTTAATCGGCGGAGTAAGGCGAGGCGCTTCGGCGGTCATCGGCGCGGCGTCATTTTTAACTTCAACGCCTTGATCATTAACCACTTTATCATCTTTCGTGACCAAGCTCGCGCCCGGCGCTTCCGTGGTCGCGGTCTTTAACACTTCTTGAACTTCAGCCGGTAAGTCGGCGGAAATTTCCGGAGTCGGGATAGTAGTCTTTGTCTCTTCAACGCCGGTTTGGGTCCCGGTCTGAGTGCCGGTCTGGGTGTTGTTCCCTTTCTTATCGACAATAATCATGGCGATAATAACGATTAAAATAAGCAAGACGATGCCGCCGACAACGAGCATCTGTTTTTTCTTGTTGTCTTGAGAAGAATTTTCCATATTTTTTAGATTATTTTTAAATTAACTTAATAATTTATTGAACAATGAATTTAAATTATTTAACAATAAATTTAACCGACTGATTGCGACCGGGAACGTCATTATGGAAAGAATATTCGCCGCGGACAACCGGAGCGGTAAATTTAACGTCTTTAGTTTGACCGTTGCTGATACCGACGGCCGACGCGCCTAAAGCGCTGTCAAAAACGACAATGGCGACACCGCCGTTAGCGGTTATATTTAAGGTTACTTCCTGGCCGGCTTTGACTGTTATCGAACTAGGATCAAAACCCTTTTCGGCATCAATCGTCACTTTAACGGTGATAGGATTGGTTTTTTCTATCGGGGCTTCAGTTTTTCCGGCAGTTGTTCCGGCAACCTCTCCGGGGATTTCTCCAAGGACTTCTCCGCCAACGGTCGGAGTTGAAGGATTTCCGGAAACTTCGGAAATCGTCGGAGCTGATTCTCCGGAAACTGGAGCGTTAGATTGCCCGGTTTGTTCTGTCTGGTCCATGCCATTTTTAACGGAGTTTTTATCGTTTGTTCCTTTGCCGTTAGTTAAGTTAATGATAACCAGAGCGATAAGAGCGATGGCTAGAACGACAATGACGGCAATCAGAGTTTTCTTTTTATTGGAACTTTTTAGCTCCAAGTTATTTTTTTCTTCCATAGATTTATAAAATTAAAATTATTGTTATT
>CAZMKG010000035.1:0-4037 GCA_964567015.1 uncultured Gammaproteobacteria bacterium
TCCTTTATTAATTTATTTAACTCTTTTTGAAATTCACGGGCGTCTTTAAACGATTCATAGACCGAAGCGTAGCGGATATAGGCAACCTGATCGACTTTCTTTAAATTTTTCATCACTACTTGGCCGATTTGACGGGAAGTAATCTCGGTATCTTTAAGACGTTGGAGATCGCGTTCGATAGAGTGAATCAATTTTTTAAAACGATCGTCGGTAATCGGGCGTTTCTCGCAGGATTTTTTCAACCCGTTAACCATTTTTTCCCGGTTATAAGCCTCGCGGCGACCATCGCGTTTGACAATCACCAAATCGAGCAATTCTATTTCCTCATAAGTCGAGAAACGGAAGCCGCATTTTAAACATTCACGGCGCCGGCGAATAGATAAACCGTCGGGCGCAACCCTAGAATCAACCACTTTTGTATCGGGGTAATAACAAATTGGACATTTCATAGGTTTTATAGTGAAATACTATATTTTGTGGCTATTTACGGCGTTAACCACTAAATGTTGTGTACATTATCAATTTTAGCAAAATTTATCATAAGGGTCAATTGAGCTAAAATTAATATAAATTCAAATAATTTATAAAGTTATCCACAGAAAAAGATAAAATCTATTTTTGACCATTAGACCGAAAAATAAAAAATCCGACTGAATTACAATCGGGTTTTCTATTATGCGAATTTTCTATGTTTTATCTGACAAATTTACCCCATCTTCTTCCTAATAAAGGCCGGGACGCTTAAATCATCGTCTTCTGTTTCCGGCTTTTCCGCTTTTCTATCAAGCGCCGGCTTGACCGGTATGTTCTTAAAGACATTAAATTTACTTTTTTCCTTATCAATCGGGCTTGATGGAGTTACGGCCTCTTTTTCGACTTCTTTTTCGACTATAAAATGATTCGGCGTATATGATTTTGTTATTTCTGTCTTTTGGCTTTTCCCGCGTCCGTCAAAACCGGTGGCGACCACCGTAATCTTAATCTGATCTTTCATCTTTTCGTCAATAACGGCGCCAAAGATAATCTTAGCGTCATCGTCAGCCGCGGAAGTAATAACTTTAGCCGCCTCGGAAACCTCGGCCATACTCATATCGGGACCACCGGTAATCGTAAAGACGATGCCGCGCGCGCCATCAATGGACATATCCAATAAATTCGAGTTAATCGCGTCTTTAGCCGCCTCAATCGCCTTATTTTCGCCGCTAGCCATACCGATACCCATTAGAGCCGAACCGGCGTTAGACATAACCGCTTTCACATCGGCAAAGTCGGCATTAATAATACCGGGAACGGTAATAATTTCCGCAATTCCCTGGACACCTTGACGAAGCACATCATCGGCAATCTTAAAAGCGTCCAAAAGCGAGGTTTTTTTATCAATAACTTGCAGTAATTTATCGTTAGAGATAGTGATTATCGTATCAACCTTATCTGCGAGCTCGGCATAAGCTCTATCGGCGATATTTTTGCGCTGACCGCCTTCAAACATGAAAGGCTTCGTTACTACCGCCACAGTCAAAGCGCCCATCTCCTTGGCGATTGAAGCCACCACAGGCGATGCCCCGGAACCGGTTCCTCCTCCTAAGCCGCAAGTAACAAAAACCATATCACAGCCCTTCAGAGCCTCTTTTATCTCATTCTGTGATTCCTCGGCCGCTCCCTTGCCTAAATCAGGGTTCATGCCGGCGCCCAGGCCTTTAGTGACAGTTTTACCGATATTTATCTTTTCGTTCGCCTTATTATAATGCAAAGCCTGAATATCGGTATTAACGGCCACAAAACCGACGCCGCGAATTCCGCCGGCCACCATGCGATTGATGGCGCTTCCGCCGCCGCCGCCGACACCGACTACTTTTATTTTAGCAAATGTTTCAATTTCTGGTTTTATTTCAGCCATAGAATTATCGTGAATGAATTAAATTATTATTTAGGCATTATCTTGCTGAATAAGCCTTTGGTTTTCGACAATATGCCGCCCAAGCTCTTGGATAATTTTCCGCTTTCCATTTCTCCTTCGGTATGGCTTCCCCAAATTACCAAACCGAGAGCGGTTAAGAACTCCGGACTTTTAACTTTATCGATTACAACATTAATATTTTTCGCTTGGCCGATGGCCGCCGGAAGGCGCAATCTCTTTTTTGCCGATTCTATCAAAGAGTCGAGGCTGGCGCCGCCGCCGACAAAAATTACGCCGGCCGGGAGCATTCCCGATCTGTCTATCTTCTTAAACTCGTCGTCAATCTTGTCAAATATTTCTTCGACGCGAGCGTTAATTATTTCCGAAACGTATTTGCGTGAAATAATGCTGATATCGTCATTAACTTCCTCTTCCTTCACTAGTTCGCTAACATCAATATCATCATTATTTTTATCCATGCTCTCCGGCAAGGCGCTGCCGTATTCTCTTTTTATTCTTTCGGCTAAATTAATCGGACAGCGAAGTCCGATAGCAATATCGGCCGTAATATGTTCCGCGCCGATAGGCAAGATAGCCGTATGAATTAAATTTCTCTCTTCATAAACGGCTAAAGAGGTTGTTGAGGAACCGAGATTTACCAACGCCACGCCCAATTCTTTTTGTTTACTGCTTAAAACTGCTTCGGCAGCAGCAAGCGGCCCGAGAACTAAGTCTTCTATTTCCAAACCGGTGCGATATATCGCTTTCGTTAAATTTTTTATTTGCGTGCTTAAGCCTTGGACAATTAAAGTTTCAACTTCTAACCGAATACCGTTCATCCCAATCGGATCTTTAACATCACCTTGATTATCAACGCTAAATTTAATCGGAATAACATGCAAGATTTCATAATTAACCGGCACAGCCAAAGCGCGAGCGGCTTCAATCGCGCGATTAACATCGTTCTCGCCAATTTCGCCATCGCTGCGACCGACAGCTACGACGCCTTTAGAGCGTTCGCATTTTATATGAGGATCATTGATTCCTACCCAGACTCGAGTAATCGGCACGCCGACAAGGCGCTCCGCTTTTTCAAGACACGCGGAAATCGAAGAAGTTGTTTCTTCGATACTGTTAACTATGCCGCGGCTGACACCGGCGGTCGGAACGGAAACGGCGCCGATAATTTGGAGCTCCTCTCCGTCTATGCTTGATATTTTCTGGCCGACAACCAACCTAATCGAGGTTGAACCAATATCCAAGCCGGCGATAATATTATCTTTCATATGAGATAAATTAGATAAAAATAAGGCTATTTATAGTTTAATAAATGCTGTTAATATTATACAAAATTTCTAAAAATTAAACAATTATTTCCGGCTAATAAAACAACCCCATATACCAACTAATTATCTGATCGCCCCAAATTAAGGTAATAATAGCCCCGGATGCCAAAAAAGGGCCTAGGGCGATACGCGATTTCCTTTGTTTTTTCTTAATCAATAATAAGATAATACTGATTAAAGCCCCGATGCCATAAGAAATGACCATAATAGCCAATAGCCGACTGAAATCCGGAAAGGCCAATCCCAGCAAAAAACCGAGCCAAATATCCCCCTCTCCCAAACCATTTCTTTTAGTCAAAATATATTGAGCCGAGAAAAAGGCGGCAGAGGCTAAAGCAGAGATAAGCACAATTACCCAAGAAACGCCAAGAAAAATATTTAAAATAAACATGACCGCGCACATCGGCCAAATAACCGTCATCGGCACGAGCTGCCAATGAAAATCATAAACAAAAACAATAACCAAAGTGATAATCAAAAGCCAATCTCGTATCAATAAAAAAGTAAATTGCGCCGAAGGAGCGTCTTTTAAAAATGCCAAAAGAAACAAAATGGCCGTGACAATTTCGACTAAAGGATACTGCCAAGATATCGGCTTATGGCAATGGCGGCATTTAGCTTTTAAAATAATAAAACTCAAAACCGGAATATTATCATACCAGGCAATTTTTTGGCGGCACTGCGGACAATAAGAACGGCCGCCGATAGTTTCATTCTTGTATAAGCGCCAAATCAAACAATTCAAAAAACTGCCGATTACCAAACCGATGAGGATAACGAAGATTATAAAAATA
>CAZMKG010000036.1:0-3887 GCA_964567015.1 uncultured Gammaproteobacteria bacterium
CCAAGGCAATAATTTCCGCTGTTTATCATTCAAAATTTCAACATGCAAATTATCGAGCATATTTTTTAAAATAAAGCTTAAAATAATTAGCTATTTCCGGACGATAATTAACGCGCTTGCCGGAAATTTGTTTTTTAAAAATAGCCGCCGATTTTTTTAAACCGATAACTTTTAAAGCTTCTTTAACATCATCAAAATTACCATAATTTAAAGTGTTTTCTAAAACTACGGCTGGCGATAAATTCTTATAGTTATTTGTTGACCAAAATAAATAAGGCCTTTTCTTGGCAAATTTTTCCATATTTTAACTAATAAAAAATGAAAGACAGACTGATTTACTGCTTAAATTATAGCATAGTTTTAATAGAAATTCAATTAAAAACCGCCCCTTACATTCTTATTTGGACGCTTCTTTTCGTCTGCTGAAATTCTCCGACGGAAGTAAAAATAATCGGTTCGAAATTAGTGTAATAGATTTTATAATTCCCTTCTCCGAGCGTTTCTTCAAGCATCGGTTCGGTAAGCGAAGTTGACGGGAGAACGGCGCTATTTTGATTTAATTCCCAAAGAATCCTCTCCGTCCCCGACTCCGCGTTATAATAAGCCTTGGTCGATTGCGCCTGGATTCCGCCCGCTTTTAGACCGAGTAAAATAACGGTCGAACCGCTCATAGCGACTATCAGCATCCCCGCCAGGATAAACATCGTTAAAGCGAGCGCGCTGCCCGGTTTGTCTTTAAAAATATTTTTCATAAAAAATTTAGTTTTCTTTATAATACCGGGAGCTAATACTTGTTTGTAAAGTCATATCGGATTTAAACTGCGAACTCCCAAGAGCGCTCGCTTCCATGTTCATCGTTACCAGGGGCTGAAAAAAGGATACCCCGCCGCTTCTTAAAACAAAGTGCAGACTGTTTACACCGATTTTTTCCGGAGAAATAAAATCAACCTTCGTTATTCCGGAAACTTTTCGGGAAACGGCAAAACGCAAAACATCGTTATAGTCTTTTTCTAAAAAATAACCGACGCATTCTCCGGCATAGTTTTTAAAATAAAGCGTGTCGCCGTATGAGTTCGTCCCTAAGCCGAAAACTTCGCCGACGGGCACGATTGAGGTATCGCAATCGCCGTTGTTTTTCACCGCCATCCGCATCTCTTTGCCGGTCATCTCAAAAAAATATTTCAAGCTTTCCTGGACATTCTGCGTGGCGATAGCGTTGCGCTGGGCGTCAATCGCCATCTTAAAAATATTGGTGACCGCCAAAATAATCACCGTGAATAAAACAACCGAGACCATGACTTCAATCAAGGTAAAGCCTCTTCTGTCCCGGACAAGATTTTTATTTTCCGCTTTATTTCCAATCATAGAGTTCCGTTTCTAAAGAATAATTATAGGGCTTGCCGTGGTCTTCCCAAGAAACATCCGCCGTGACTGTCACTCTAGTTACCGGGTCTTCATCGGAAATGGCTTTGATGGACATAACTCGGTTAAAGCCGCTTTTCGGGAAACCGACAAGATCGTGACGATACATCCCGTCGCCGTCTATATATAAGTCGCCTTGCGCCCGATCGGATATCGTAAACGGCACCATGTCAAGATAATCCATTGTGATATAACCGCTGTCATAAACGCCGCTAAAGCAAAAATCAACGCCCTCGTTCCAGGTTGTATCGCGAAAATTACGAATTAGTTCAATGCCCTCCTGCGCCAACTGATATGCTATCATCGTCTTTTCGTTGACGCTCTGGCTTTTGATATTCTGCGAAATCAAAGTCAGGGTTCCGACCATGCCTAAAGATATCACAAATAGAACCGTGATTACTTCAATAAGAGTGAAAGCCGCTTTTTTTCTAATCATATAGGCTCCTAAAAATTAAACTTGGAAAAATTTTCGCCGACTACTTCAACCAGCCCCAAAAAATTCACGCGGATAACTTTAACCGCGTTCTCCCGCGTGTCTTTTAGAGAAATCTGAACGGCGTCCAGCGAGCTCGCATCGGCGGAAATATATGTTCGCGGATCGGGCGGCAAAAAAGTTATATCGACGGAATCAAACTCCGTCCCGATATCCGATTTAATCGAGCTTATCTCCACTCCCGCCGGCAAATAAACCAGGCGCGCGCCTTGATTTATATCGCCTTCGTCTTCGCTGTCGTAATGCGCGAAACCGAGATCGGCGCCGTGGACATCGCCCGGCTCGTCGCTCGCCGGTCTGTCTAAATCGGCGAATAAAATATATTGACCGGGATTATCTTTGCTAAGATGTATTCCCCAGCCGCCGGCCGGAACCCCGTCGCCGTATTTTACCAAGCCGAGAGTATTGTTTTGCGCCGCATGAAAATTGCCGACCAGAGTCTGGGCAGTCATTATCAAATCCGTCCGCTTATTGTTCGAGCGATAGTTAGCCGCGAAAATAGCCGTGATAATTACGATTAACGAGATGCTCGTAATCATTTCAATCAAGGTAAAACCGTTTCTATTTCTATTTCGCTTTAACTTCGCGCCAGAGTGGCAAATCATAATTTATTTCCATAGGCGCAGTCGAAGAACTGCACATATAATTATCGCTGTCTCTTAATTCCAAACCGACAATCGCGCCCCTGACAGAATTTGTGAAAGTTATCGTCGTTGTCGCCGCTGTCGGCGCGGAAATTTCATAAGTCCCGCTGTTTACGCTCCAAAGATAACGGCAATTGCTGCCGGCGCAAGATTGAGGCAAAGACGGTTGAGCGGTCGTATAATATTTTGAAGCGAGCGCGGAAAATAGCGTGCTGGTTCCAACGACCGGGGTGCGCGGATCCCAAGAAAAATAGGGGCTGGGAAAATTATGTTTAAAAGTCGTGAAGGTTAAAGCGTTTCCGTCCGGATTGCCGTCCGTATCGGCGACGGAATTGGTATTGTATTGATACCAGTCGGTCGCGACATCGTTTTCATCATAAGCGCGCACCCACCAATAATAATTCGTGTTATAACTTAAAGACGCGCAATCGGTATTCGGAAAATTATATTGCGTCGCGTAATCGGAATATTTTTTTCCCGACCAGCAAACGGCTGTCGCCGGATTCGGAGTATTGGTCGTATTAACTATTATTTCATAGGCGGTCTGCGTACCGCTGCGCTTGCACCATCTTAAAGTCGCGCCGAGCGCGTTATTACAGGCTTGCGTATAGGTCCAGTTCGGAGCGGATAATCTCCCGAGAGTCAAATTGCTGACATAGACTTTATAATTTCTGTCCGCGCACGCGCTTCCGCCGGCTTCGCTTTCGCAATTAAAACTAAGCGTGTCTTTAAAATTAGTGTTTCCCGAATAAGCGGCGCCGTACCCGACAAAATCGCCGGCTTCAATTCCGTGGCCGGGAAAAACCGATGCCGATAAATCGCAACTTTGCAGGCTGGTCGAAGCCGGCTCTAATCCGCTATCAAGCCTTATCCATTCACCGCTCGAATCAATCCGCGCCCAACCGTAAACTTTCTGGTCGGTTTCGTTATAACACGCCCAGCAACTATTGCCGCCGTTACAAATTTTTTGGCAATTGATGTTTGTCGAACTATAACTGTCCGGCGGAGTTTGCGAACCGGAAAAAGAAATAAAACCCAAAGTCGGATTCCAGGCCTGTCCGGAAAAATTGCCGTTGGCATCGATATAAACGGCATGTTGCATCCCGGTCTGACATGGATTAACAAAAAAATGAAAACCGCGCGGTTCCGGAAAATTATAAAGGTTGCCCGGATAATCAAGCCGGTCGCCGGAAACATCATCTAAACAATTAAAATAAATTTGCCGATAAGTATCACCGAGCCAGCCGATGCCGCGGACGGTTGAAGTCGTCGCTTCCGCTTTCGGAACGATAAAAATAAAGGTAAAAATCAAAAAACCGGCCGCCGCC
>CAZMKG010000037.1:0-3864 GCA_964567015.1 uncultured Gammaproteobacteria bacterium
TGGGGTAGCGACGGCCTGAATTTCTATTTAACCGATAGAGCGAGAGAAAATATTTATGTCGTCTCGTTCGTTTCTCCGGCTAGCGGCCGCGCGGCCTACCTTAATATTTATAAATTAATGATAGACTCTTTAACGATAAAATAGTTTTCGGCAGATAAATTTTTAAAAATAAAAAACGAGGCGCTGGGGCCTCGTTTTTTTAGTTTGTGCTTATTTTTTTATTATCTTATCGATTATTCCGTAGTTTTTAGCTTCATCGGCGCTCATATAATGATCGCGGTCGCTATCGTTTTCGACAGTTGCTATTTTTTGACCGGTGTGGAGCGATAGAATTTTATTAATCTTATCTTTAGTTTTTAGGATATGTTCCGCATGAATTTTAACATCCGAAGCTTGTCCCTCCGCTCCGCCCATAACTTGGTGGATTAGAACTTCGCTATTTGGCAGGGCAAATCTTTTTCCTTTTTCGCCGGCGGCAAGAAGAACCGAAGCCATCGAAGCGGCCATACCGATACAAATCGTCGAAACCGGAGATTTTATATACTGCATTGTATCATAAATCGCCAGTCCGGCTGTAACTGATCCGCCGGGAGAATTGATGTAAAATTTGATATCTTTGCTGCTGTCTTCGGCATCAAGAAATAATAGCTGGGCGATAACGATATTGGCCGTGTGGTCGTCTATCGGTTCGCCGAGAAAGATAATCCGGTCTTTTAAAAGACGAGAATAAATATCGTAAGCTCTTTCAACTTGACCTTCTTTTTCGATAACTGTAGGTATTAATGGCATATTTTTATAAATTATTGGTAAAATCATTATAAATAAAATTAGGGTTTTTGTAAAGATTAAGGCTTGATTTTTATTTATAACTATTCTAAGATTTTAAAGTCTAGAGTTAATCTAAATTTTAATATTATGTCATTTACGCAAAAATTCTCGAAATTATCAATCCGAGCCAAGGCTTGGTGGATTTTAGCGGCAATTATTGTTTTTGTCATTCTCGTCGGCTTGGCGGTTGGCGGTAATTATTACAATAATTTTGCTAAAAGTTTGGCCCAAAAGACCAATCAAACAGTGGTCTTGCCGTTAGTTGAAGAAATTCCTTTCAGTTTAGGTTTGGATCTTCAAGGGGGAACGCACTTGGTCTATAAGGCTGATGTGACCAATATCCCCGAAGTTGACAGGGTCGGCGCCCTGGAATCGGTCAGAGATGTCATCGAACGCCGTGTCAATGGTTTTGGTGTCAGCGAGCCGGTTGTCCAAGTTAATCGCGGTGTTAACGGTGAATATCAAGTAATTGCCGAACTGGCCGGCATTAAAGATGTTAAAGAGGCCACTAAGCTTATCGGCGAAACTCCGATCCTTGAATTTAAGGAACTTGATATGAGTTCCGTTAAATCGACCGACGCTTCTTCTACGGAAAATATATCCGCGGATTGGAAAAATACCGAATTAACCGGTAAATATTTAAAGCGGGCGACTTTGCAATTTAATCAAAATGACGGTACGCCGGAAGTTTCTTTAGAATTTAACGATGAGGGCTCTAAAATGTTTGAAGACATAACGGCTCGTAATATTGATAAACCGGTAGCTATTTTTCTTGACGGCTATCCAATAAGCACACCGACGGTTAATGAAAAGATTACCGGCGGTTCCGCCAGTATTTCCGGTAGATTTACTGCCGATGAAGCGAAGTTATTGGTAAAGCGTTTAAATTCCGGAGCTCTGCCTGTCCCAATTTCTCTTATTTCCCAAAAAACAGTCGAAGCTAGCCTCGGTTCTAAATCGATAAGTAATAGCATGCAAGCCGGTTTGTTTGGTTTGTTGCTGGTTTCCGTGTTTATGATTCTTTTTTATCGTTTGCCTGGCGTTTTATCCGTTTTGTCGTTAATGGTTTATGGTTTGACCGTTCTAGCAATCTTTAAAGCCTTGCCGGTTTGGCTTTCTCTGTTATTGGTTATTGCCATGATTGGTTTGATTTATTATACGTTCAACGAACTAAAGATATTTAACGGAACATTGGCTATTTTGTTTGCGATTATCGGCGTTGTTCTCTTTGTTTATGCCCAGCAGGCGATTACTTTAACCCTATCGGGTATTGCCGGATTTATTCTTTCTATTGGCGTAGCTGTTGATGCGAATATTTTAATTTTCTCCCGTACTCGCGAAGAATTAAAACTTGGCAAGTCGGTTAGTCAAGCCGTTGAAGATGGCTTTAAGCGCGCCTGGCCGTCAATCCGCGATGGTAATGTTTCGATTATTATAACTTGCTTAATCTTGATGTTTTTCGGCACCTCAACAATTAAGGGATTTGGAACGACTCTGTTTATCGGGGTAGCCGTTTCTATGTTTAGCGCCATTGTTGTCACCCATACCCTATTTGTTCTTATTCTCGGCGATTGGCTCGATAAAAGAACCTGGCTTTTAGGGGTTAGAAGAGAAAAAATTGAAGAAAATAAATAATAATAAATTATATGACTTATCGGATAATCCAAAATAGAAAAATTTTTTTATCGTTATCGACTCTGGCAATTATCGGTTCGATTTTAGCTCTTATTTTCTGGGGGTTAAATTTCGGGGTTGATTTTTCGGGAGGCAGCTTGATGGAGGCCAAGTTTGATAATTACCAACCGACAGTAACGGAGATTCAAGACAGTTTAAAAGATGCTAATATCCATAATTTAACTATCCAGCCCACTCAGGATTCCGCTATCTTGCGATTTAAAGAAGATTCTGAAGCTGCTCATCAAGCGGTTTTGGGCGGCTTGCAGAATTTAGCCAAAGACAAACAAACAACCGTGACCGAGTTGCAATTTGATTCCGTCGGACCGTCTATTGGCCAAGAACTGAAGAGCAAGTCTTTTAACTCGACCTTTATTGTCCTTTTAGCGATTATTATTTACATTTCTTTAGCTTTTCGCAAGGTCTCAAGACCGGTCGCTTCTTGGAAATACGGTGTTACGGCTATTATCGCTTTAATTCACGATGTTTTGTTCACCTTGGGGGTTTTCTCCGTCTTGGGGCATTTCTATGGCGTTGAGATTAATACGCCGTTTATTGCCGCTATTTTAACCGTTTTGGGTTATAGCGTCAGCGATACTATCGTTGTTTTTGATCGTATCCGCGAGAATTTGCCGAAGAGCCAGGAAGATTTTGAAAATACCCTCAATCGCAGTATTAATCAAACGCTGGTCCGCTCTATCAATACCTCTTTCTCTTCGATATTGGCTTTAGTCGCTATTTTATTCTTCGGAGGCAGCACGATTAAAGATTTTGCCCTCGCTTTGGTTGTTGGAATATTTATCGGTACATATAGTTCGATTTTTATTGCCAGTCCGATACTGGTTGTTTGGGAAAAAGCGATGCATCGTAAAAAATAGTAAATATCGAATAAAAAGTATAAAAAAGGGCTGTTCTCAGCCCTTTTTTTATTTGATATAATAAAAGGATGAAACAGATGTTAAAAATAAACGGCAAGGAGATTATTGATTTACTGATAGAATTTTCTTATTTAGCGGTTATTTTTGCCGTGCCGATTTATTTTGCGGTTGTTTTCCCGACATATAATATTTTTGAGTTGAATAAACTGGTCTTTTTCAAAGTTTTTGTCTGGTTATTGTTTTTCTTGACGGCTGTTAAATTGATTTTTTACCGGATTGAGTTTTCGTTTAAAAAATATCTTCTTTTTCCGGCGCTATTTATTGCCGGGTTAGGAATAACATTATTCTTTTCCATAAATCCGCGCCAATCGTTCCTTGGCTCTTATACTTGGCAGGAGGGATATTTGAGCTATCTTTTTTATTTTGTCTGGTTTGTTTTGGTGCTTTTTAATCTGCGGACAATTAATAATGTTTCTTTAAAAAA
>CAZMKG010000038.1:0-3772 GCA_964567015.1 uncultured Gammaproteobacteria bacterium
CTGAAAGCGCAAGGTTTTACAAGAACTTGATTATCTACTATAATAAGACTGCTTCTTTAGATTATACGGCGTTTCGAGCCTATCTCGAAGAACAGGGAACGTCCGATGAAAAGCTATTGGATAAGCTTATCCTTCTGGGAGAAAAAGATTTTTATGACTTTGAACCGAATGAAGCGAAATCGGAAATAATAAAAATAATCGTTGAATTAAAAAAATTCGGTTTTCAGGCGAAGATAAAAAAACTTGAGAAAATAATCGCCCTTGCCGAGAAAGAGGGGCGGCTGGAAGACCTGGATATTTTAATGGCGGAACTCAAGAATTTAACCGACGAAATAAAAAAGATTAATTTGGGTTAAAATCCGATTATAAATATGGTAAAAAAAATAGCGAAAAAAACGCTAAAAACAACTAAAAAGACAGTTAAAAAAAGCGGCGCCAAAAGCGCGGCTAAAAAAGTCAAAAAAAGCGTCGCTAGTAGCGCGCCAAAAAAATCACCGGTTAAAAAAACGGTGAAAAAGGCCGTAAACAAAGGCCAAAAAAATGTTAAGAAGGGAAAGAAGAAAGAGGTAAAACGTTCGCTAAAATTAGTTAAAGTTGTCGGTCGCGCCAAGGAAACGGCTAAAGAAGTTTTGCCGCCAACCGAGGAGGCGACAAAAAAATTAATCGAGAAGGGGCGTTTGCGCGGATTTATAACCGAAACCGAACTTTTATATTTATTTCCGGAAGTCGAGGAGTATGTTTATGACTTCGATGTCTTTTTAGGTGAGTTGCAAAAAAACGGCATCCGCATCGCCGAGGATTCCGGCCGAATTTTAGACATGGCCGAAAAGAAAGCGAACGAGCCGGCTTTAACCGGCAAAGCGCTCGCGCATCAAAACGCGATGAATGTCGATTTATCGAAGTTAAGCGCCGATTCTATCCAGATGTATCTTAAAGAAATCGGTAAAGTCGCGCTCTTAACCGGTGAAGAAGAAGTTGAACTTGCGAAAAGAAAAGAAAAAGGCGACAAGGAAGCGGAAAAGAGAATTATCGAAGCTAATTTGCGTTTGGTTGTTTCTATCGCCAAAAAATTTGCCGGCGCGAAAGGGATGAGCTTGCTCGATTTAATTCAGGAAGGGAATATCGGTTTATTTAGAGCGGTCGAGAAATTTGAATATCGTAAAGGATATAAATTTTCCACTTACGCGACTTGGTGGATTCGCCAAGCGATTACGCGCGCTCTCGCCGATCAATCCCGCACAATCCGTATTCCGGTCCATATGGTCGAAACGATTAATAAGTTTCAGCAGGTTCAGCGCAATTTAATTCAGGAACTCGGCCGCGAACCGCTCGCCGATGAAATTGCCGCGGAAATGGGAGAGGATTTAGAGAAAGTCCGCTATATTATGAAGATTTCTCAAGACACGATATCCCTTGAGACGACTATCGGCGATGACGAGGAAGATTCGACTTTGGAAGATTTTATCGAAGATGTAAAAAATGTCACGCCTGACCATGCCGCCGCCTTGCAGCTCTTGAAAGATTACGTAAAGAATATTGTCGCGCAGTTATCGCCGCGCGAACAGAAGATTTTAGAGATGCGCTTCGGTCTCGTTGACGGCGTCGCTCATACCTTGGAAGAAGTCGGACAGGAATTTGAGGTTACCCGCGAACGTATCCGCCAAATCGAATCAAAAGCCTTAGAAAAGATAAGGAAGTTCAAGGGACTCGAGAAGTTGAGAGATTATTAAAATTATTATTAGAAAAGGCGTTAGTTTTTAAGCTAACGCCTTTTTGTGTTTAAGTCCTCCTGTTGTTGGATGGTCATTGCTTGTTCTAAAAAGCATAAGAATCTTGAAACGATTTCCGTATTAATTATTTCAATTTTCTCATTAAAAACCCAATCGTACTCATCCCTGAAATCTTTTGATAAAAAAAAGATTTCTAGTACTTGGAGAACTCTTTCTCTGTCTTCTAGATTTTCCGCATATTCGAAAAGTTCGTATAGGTTATTTCCTAGAAATTCCGAGGTCATTTCTCTTAATTTGTTTATTCCTGTTTCAGAATTTATTTCAAGGCAGTAATCCGTTTGAAATAAAAGAAATCCTTTTATTCTGGAAACAGGATTTTCTAAATTTTCTAAGATTTTAATATCTTTTTGGAAGAGAAACAATATATTAGCTTCTTTCAGAGGTATCTTTTTCTTTTGAGCCTCTAAAACAAACTTTTTCCATTTTTCATTTTCAGCAGAAGACAATCCTGCCAATCTCAGCTCTGCTCGTTCTTTTTTCATTTAACTAAAATATCAGACATAAGAGAATCGAGCCAATAGTTCTGGCTCAAAAGATTGAAGACATTTAACAACGGCCTCGTTCCCCTCAGGGATAAGGTCGTTAGAGAATGCGCTCAGCAAGACACCCTTGCTAAATTCATATATCTCCTCATTAAACCGACCATTATAATCTCTTATAAAATCTCCTGATTCAAAGAAGATGTTAAAGATTTTTTCCCATTTTTTTTCTTTTTCCTCTCTTGTGTAGGTATTGATTTCTGAGAGGATATTTTCTAGTAAATAGGAAATAGTCCTTTTAAATTGCCTCAGTCCATTAACCGAAGTTATCTCGGAATAGTCTGCCAGTAAAAGGAGAATAAAATTTTTGAACTTCAAGATGGAGTTCATTTTAGAGGCATTTTTAATATCTTCTAAAAAGAAGAATATAAGATACGCCTCACCCATAGGAATCCTTTTCCTCATAGACATGCGGAAAATTTTTTTCCATGAGTTTATTCTGGAAATAAAAATTTCCTCTGCTCTGTTTTCCAAAATTCTCTGATTCATTTTCTATCTTTTTTGGTTATTATTAAGTTATTAAGGTATCCAGTAAATATATAATTTATAGGAGTATTTGTCAAGGTTTTGGGGTAATGTGTTCTGTTCAAGGTTTAATTAGATAAGGCTGGAAACTGGCGGTAAATTTAATCTTTTCCGGTTTGATTTCCGTTATTTTTTTATCCGTTATTTTTACCTTTAAAATCAAGGCATTTCTTGTGTCTTCAGAAAAATTTTGGTCGAAAATGAAGTTGCCTAAGCTATAAGCGACGGTTATACCGTCTATTTCACCGATTTCCTGGGCGACATGCGGATGATGGCCAATAATCAAATCCGCGCCAGCCTCTACGGCTGTTTTAGCGACTTTCTGCTGGTAGGCGCCTGATTTTGTCTGATATTCCTGACCCCAATGGAAGGACACGATTACTAAATCGGACTTATCTTTGGCCGCCGCGATGTCTTTAACCATCTGCGCTTCGTCGAGGTAAGCGTAACCGGCTTGACTGTCGGTTGCCGCCGCGCTTTTTGGCAATAAATTAGTATAAGCGAGAAAAGTAGTCTTAATACCGTTTATATCCATAATTGCGCCGCTATGAGCCTCATTAAAGTCATTACCGCCGCCAGTGTAGGCGATGCCGGCTTCTTTTAAATTAATCAGCGTATCGGCAAAGGCTCCGATTTTATAATCAAAAGCGTGGTTATTGGCGACCGAGACGACTTTAAAGCCGGCGTTTTTCAGACCCGATAAGACGAGCGGATCGGCGCGGAAAGAATAGAGCGTATGAGCCGATTCGCCTTTAGTCGAGACCGGTGTTTCTAAATTACCGAACACTAAATCGGCGCCGACTAAGTCGTCTTTGATTTTTTCGTAAGGGAAGTCGTAATTTTGTTTTTTCGCCATTAATTCGCCGATGTGGCGCGAAAGCATCACGTCGCCGACAAAAATAAAATCGGCGTCGCCGG
>CAZMKG010000039.1:0-3705 GCA_964567015.1 uncultured Gammaproteobacteria bacterium
CCGATGTGGCGCGAAAGCATCACGTCGCCGACAAAAATAAAATCGGCGTCGCCGGCAGTTTTTATCTTTGATTGATAGGCGGCGGCCAGATAACTGGTTGACGAGGCTACTTTTTCCGCGGTGTAGTCTTGAGAGTTTTTGTGTTCTAAAATAAGCGGACTTGTTTTAAAGAAATCTTTTTGCAAAACAGCCTGAACATACAAGGCCGCGCGCGAATCAATATTGGATGGTTGATTAAGATTAAGGACTCGGGCGGCGTCTTCGCTTTCTATAACACTAATCGACTCAGCGTCTTTTATTTCCGCTTCAGACCCAGTTAAGTAATGGGAAAAATCAGTACTTTCAATAACTAAAGAATTAGGCGTTAAATTCTTTTCCAAAATCGCGATTACTTGGTCGAGTTTATCTTTTGAGACGGTTGATTTAAAAGTAATAGCTGTGACTTTTACGTCCGGAAAATAATATTTAATGAAGGGAAGTTCGGCGCCCAAGCCGTGTTCGCGATAAAAAAAATCACCCTCACCGACAAAAGGCAATTCTTTTAATTTTTTAACAATTTTTTTGTCAGTCGCGACTGTTCCAAAAACAGTCAAAAAATCCCTTTCGGTGACTGAAATTTCTTTCTCTCCGGCCGAAAAATGATCCGGGCCGATTAAGACGATGTTTTTGTAATCGCCCAGGGAGATATAGGAAAAAGAATTGGCAATAACATCGACGGCTAATAGATGATGCGGAACAACCAAGCCGTTAATGATTTTAGAAGTCGGCTGGGTTTTGGCGTTTTTTATCGCCGAAAGAAAGACCGAGCCATCGGTATATTGCGCGCTGATTGGTTTGTTGAAATAAGAATAAAGAGTTAAACTTTTTTCTTTATCAGACCAATCTTCCTCGCCTATTTCTTTTATCTCCGGTTTACTCGGTTGCCAAAAATCAGCCCAGGATAAAGTTATGGCGGAAACGGCCGTCAGAGACGCAAGCGCTAAAAATACAGCGATGGCAATATTTATTTTTTTAGCTTTCATTTTAAGATGGCTATTTAGTTAAAAGAGAATTATACCAGAAATTTTTCGCCGGCAGGAGACTGCTATTTTCATAAACGCGCTCGCGCCACTTTTCATCCGTTAAGCGAGTATCAAGAGAATCTGTTAGTTCATAATGATTATAAACCAGACCGGCGACCACACGCGGGGAATTTTCATTGCCGACAAGCGCGAGCATTAAATATGGTTTAGCGGTCGCTTCGTAGAGAATCTTTTTCTTTACAGCATCTGTGTGAATATCGGCGATTAAAGCGGTTTGGCCGGAAGTTTCCGTCGGGTCGACCGCTTCAAAAGGCTGAGCCATAAAAGACAAATCAGTCGTGCGCAAGATTTCATAATCTTCGTCACTGATCGGTTGGTTGCGCAGTTCTTGTTCGGCGATTTTTGTGTAGAGAGCGGCTATTTTTTTAAATTCCCTTAAACGCTCTTCGGCATTTTGGTTGATAAATAAATTATTATCTTTAAACAGAATCTCGGTCCGATCAATCAGTTTATTAAATTTATTCCAAAATTCCAGGTTCGGTTCGACGAATCCTTTAACGACAGCCGGAATCGGCCGGTCATCGCCGCCGGCGCCTAATTCAGCATAGCTTTGTTTCGCGTAGAGCAGGGTATCATGCTTAAGTTCCGTATAAGAACCCAGAAAGGTTTGTATTTGTTTATCCGGGAACGAGGCGGACTGCATATAAAGCGGATAATTCTTGCCGTAATTGCGGGTTAACGCGCCTAAAACGTAAAGCCAAGAACTGCCGAGAGAATTATACCAATCGGATTCCACGACCGCGCCGATTGAGATTTTTTCCTTTTTAAATTTAGTAAAGAAGTTAGTCACTTCTTCGGATTTAAAACCGGCCGTATTTTTTAAAAAATCGCCGATGTATTTTTCCGCTCGCAAGTCGCCTATCGCGGCCGGGACGAATAAAGCCGAAGGCGTCGAAGGGAGTTTTACTTCCGTTTTTTCCTCTCCGGCGGTTAAGTTGTTTATAATTGACGCATCAAAAGAAAATTTCTGGCCGAAAATACGGAACGACAAAGATTCGTTAAGCAGGCTCGCCTTATTGCGTTCGGCCATATTTTCGTCAATAATTATATCCGATAATATTTTTGGCTTTCTGATTTTATCAAGGTTGTTTTTCAGTTCGGCTATAGTTTCCGCGGAGATTAAATCGGCATCGGAGACAATCCGGTCGCCAAGTATGTCGGCGGTAAAGTCTTTCCATTCCGTATAAGTTAAATCATCGCTTTCGCCGGCGTAAAAATCAGTGACGGCGGTTATTTTTTTCCAAGCCGCTAAAGGAGCGCCGCCGCTGCGGCTTATAGCCATCTGTTTTACCAATAAGTTGGCATCGGCCAAGCCAAGGTCGCTATGGAGAATATAACTGCTGCGACCAAGATACATCATCGCGCGGAAGTAAGCGCGCAAAGTCGAGTTTTTCGCGTAGTGGCTGCGCGGCGTGAATTGAGTATAGTCAGTTTTTAATTGGCTGTCATATTGCGTAAAGAGCGGAGAAGCGCCGACATTTTTGGCGGCATAAATTTCGGTTAAATCCGAAGCTATGGCTTTGATAAGTTCCGGAGTTAAGTCGCCGGAATATTTTTTTAGCAGTTTATCGGCATTGTCTAAAGAATCAACGGTTTCATCGTTAATTAAATATTCCTCTTCTTCGCGGGGATTATTAAAATAATTCGGTTTAGCCGCGCTTTTATTTTCCAGGAGTATTCTGGCTAAAACAATTTGCGCTTCCAGATTTTGGTAACGCGTTTTAACTTCTCCGCGACTAGTTCTAACCGCTTCCGCCAGATTAGTATGCAGACCGGTCAAAAATTCTTCAAGAGCATCGCTTAGTTCTTGCTGTTCCAGCTTTTCTAAAGTAAGCTCAAAATATTTATGATAAGCATGGAGAACAGTATCGGGAGTTATTAGGACCGCATCTTCGGGTTTGCGGTCATAGATCGAGCCGCCGCCCATAGAGTCGGCATCGCGCAGCCATTGGTCGAAATTATAACCGGATTTAAAGAAGGGAACTTGGTCATAGTCGATGAGCAGGAAGCGGTTTTCGTCAAGATATTTTTCCTGAGATGCGGAGAGGTTTAGGCTGTATTTAGTTTTAAGCGCCTGGTAGTTAGCGACTTGGGCAAGTGGGACGGTTGTTTCTTGATAGGTCGGGACAAAGCCGATATTCGGTTCGTTTAGAGTTTCGGCGGTGCCGGTCGCATCTTTTATATGATTTGGGAAAATGGCGGTTTGGGAATATTTATATTGGCAGATAAGAAATATAACGGCAGCGAGAGAAATTAATGCGGCTAAGACAAAGAGAATGGTTCTTTTTTTAGACATATTGTTATTTTATTTAAATATAGCTATATTATAGCAATAAATAGGCGGAAAATAAAGAAAATATCGACTATTTGACATATTTTGCATATTTGCTAAAATTATCTCATAAAATGTTGTTTAAACATTTTTGTTTTTTGAAGCGGGGGAACCCGCCTCGCACCAAAACTTAATATTCCCGGGTAGCGCAGCGGTAGCGCAGTTGGCTGTTAACCAATTGGTCGTCGGTTCGAATCCGACCCCGGGAGCTCTATTGACAAAAAAATATACTTATTGTATATTTTTTTGATAGTCAAAAAATAATTGTAAATTAAAAAGAGTTATAAACCT
>CAZMKG010000040.1:0-3060 GCA_964567015.1 uncultured Gammaproteobacteria bacterium
TACTTCGCAAAGATTTGTGTATTCGCCCCCAATAGCCGCAAATTCCGCCATCTCCTTGGCGGTATAGCCTTTTTGCGCCTTAAAGTTGGCATCAACCAACTCGGTATCGGATTTAAAATTCTGCAAATACCATTTAGAAGCGCCCTTTATTATTTCTCCCATTTTACGGAAATCATCCTTAACGAGAAGACCGGGGACGACGGTCGTCCTAAATTCATAAGGAAGACCGCTCAACATAATTATTTTAACACTTTTTTTGATATTATCATAATCAACCTTGACTCCGGTCGTCTCTTCATATTTATCTAGGGGCGCCTTTAAATCCATCGCGATATAATCGATTAATTTTTCTTTAATCAATTCTTCAACCATTTCCGGATTTGTGCCGTTAGTATCGAGTTTGACTAGATAGCCAATATCTTTTATTTGTTTAATAAAAGACGGCAGGTCCGGGTGCAGCGTCGGTTCCCCGCCTGTTATGACGACCCCTTCGAGGCGTCCAAATCTTTCCCTTAAAAAAAGAAAAAGGTCTTCAGTGGAAAGTGTAGAAAAACCTTTTTCTTCTTTATTTTTTACATCCTCTCCCTTGCGGGGCAGGACAAGCATTGGGTTGTAGCAAAAGTGGCATCTGAAATTACAACCTTGGGTAAAGATTATGGCCGCCAGATGATCGGGGTAGTCGAGAAGAGTTAATTTCTCAAAACCACCAATTATCATAAGCGTGAAGTCTGATTACTCGGCGCAAACCTTAAAGGTTTTTCTATCCTTGTATTCAGACGCTTTACCGGGATTATAGTTCTTAACCGGTGTCAACCAGCCGACAACGCGGCTGTAAACAATACATTCTTGTCTTTGAGTTTGGATGGGGCTCATATTTGTATTTGTTAATTTAATTATAAATGATATTTATTTAAATTTCAACCTTTTCCGTATAACCGATTTCTTCGTCGCATTTCGGGCAATATTTATGCTCTCCGGACAAGTACCCGTGTTTCGGGCAAATAGAGAATGTCGGGGTAATCGTGAAATAAGGCAGGCGATAATTATCAACAATCTTCTTAACTAATTTCTTGGCCGCCTCGCCATCAGGCAGACGTTCTCCCAAATAACCGTGTAAGACTGTGCCGCCGGTATATTTAATCTGCAAGTCATCTTGCAAATCAAGAGCGGAGAAAATATCATCGGTGTAGCCGACATGGAGATGAGTGGAATTAGTATAATAAGGATCGGCATTGAATTTCTGGACCGCTTCGGTATTTGAGCAAATTATTCCCGGATAAAGCTGCTGGTCTTTCTTGGCAAAACGGTAGGTAGCTCCTTCGCCCGGGGTCGCTTCAAGGTTATATAAGTTATTGGTTTCATTCTGATAATCCATTAGTTTCTCGCGCATGAAGTCAAGCGTTTCGGCGGCAAAAGCGTGGCCTTCGGAAGTAGAGATATCTTTGCCCATTAAATTCAAAACTGCTTCATTCATGCCGTTGATGCCGATTGTGGAAAAATGATTTTTCCAATAAGAGCCGAAGCGTTCGCGAATAGCATCAAGATAATACATCGAATAAGGGTATAACCGGTCTTCGGTAAACTTTTCGATAATCTTGCGTTTTATTTCTAAACTGTCTTTAGCTAAATCCATTAAATGAACGAGCTTCTCCCGGAATTCTTCTTTGCTCTTTGAAAGATAACCTAAACGAGCAAGATTAATAGTAACTACGCCGATTGAACCGGTAAGCGGATTGGCGCCGAACAAACCGCCGCCGCGTTTTCTAAGTTCGCGATTGTCCAATCTTAAACGGCAGCACATCGAGCGGGCATCGTCGCGATTCATATCGGAATTAACAAAATTCGAGAAATAAGGAATACCGTATTTGGCGGTCATCTCCCACATTGGTTTCAGGCATTCTCTATTCCAATCAAAATTCTTGTCGACTTGATAAGTCGGAATCGGGAAACCGAAGACGCGTCCGGTCGAATCGCCTTCAAGCATAACTTCGGCAAAAGCAGAATTAAACATGTCCATTTCCGCTTGAAAATCCTTATATTTTTCCGGCATTATTTTTCCGCCGATAATAACATTCTCTTCGCCAATCATCGGAGACGGAGTAACGTCTAAGGTAACATTTGTAAAAGGCGTCTGGAAACCAACGCGAGTCGGAACATTAATATTAAACATGAATTCTTGCAATCCTTGTTTCACATCTTTATAGGTCAAACCATCATAACGGATAAAAGGCGCTAAATATGTATCAAAATTAGCGAAAGCCTGAGCTCCGGCCGCTTCGCCTTGCATCGTGTAGAAAAAATTAATAATCTGGCCGAGCGCGCTGCGGAAGTGTTTCGGCGCGTTGCTTTGAACCTTTTCATTAACGCCGCGAAAACCGCGAATTAATAAATCTTTTAAATCCCAACCGCAACAATAAGGAGCGAGCAAACCTAAATCATGGATATGCAAATCGCCGTTAACGTGCGCCTGGCGAATATTTTCCGGATACATTTTATTAAGCCAATAACGGGCGGAAATGGAAGAGGCGATATAATTATTTAAACCTTGAACGGAAAAGCTCATATTGCTATTTTCCTTCAAACGCCAATCGGCCCGCCCCAAATAATCTTCCATTAATTTTTCATCGGCGGTAGCGGCGCTGATATCGCGCATTTGGCGATGTTGATCGCGATAAATAATATATGCCTTAGCAACATTAATCAATTTATTCTCGATTAAAACTTCTTCAACGATATCTTGAATTTCCTCGACGGCCGGGATGCTGTTTTTATGAAATTTATTGTTGATTTTCATCACTACCTGATCGCCTAATTTTTTAGCGAGATGATGGTCATCAACACCTACGGAAACAGCGGCCTTATAAATAGCCTTAACAATTTTGCTTTGATCAAAATCGACGATCTCGCCGGATCTTTTGATTAATTTGCTGATAATTTCAGACATAGGATTTAGTGACTGGCAAATATTTTTTGCTTAAAAATATTTAGCCATCTTTTATTTCTTTTCCTTTATTAATTTATTTAACTCTTTTTGAAATTCACGGGCGTCTTTAAACGATT
>CAZMKG010000041.1:0-2798 GCA_964567015.1 uncultured Gammaproteobacteria bacterium
ATACTAATTTTCAGGACCCGATCGGCTTAAGCGATGATAATGTTTCTACCGCCAGGGAAGTCGCTTTATTAGCCAAAGAAGCCTTGACGAGACCGGAAATAACCGAAGCGACTGAAAGTAAAAGTTATCGTTTTACAACTTTGGATGGACGCGAAAAGATGGTTGAATCAACGGACTATTTACTTTTTGACCCGGAAGACAATCAATTCCAAGTAATCGGCGGAAAAACCGGATACACCGATAAAGCCGGTTATTGTTTTGTCGGCCGGTTTAAAGATTTAAACGGTCGGGAAATAATTTCTGTGGTTTTAAACAGTTCCGGCAAAAATGATCGTTTTCGGGAAAGCAAAAGTTTGGTCAAATGGGTTTTTGATAATTACACCTGGCAATCTAATTAATTCCGGCAGTCTAATAAATTTAGTCAATCTATGTCCGAAATAATATCTAAAATCAGTAAATTATATTTTAAATTTCGCAATTATTTTTCTTGCCATTTTCCGAGATTATATCGTATTTGCGATAAATATAAAATTTTAGTGAAGTGTTCTTTTTCCGGAGTGACCGTCGGACTTATCGATCTTACCCTGCTTTTTATTTTATACCATATTTTTTCTTGGCCGCTTGTCGTTTCAACCAGTATCGCCTTTATTTTTTCTTTTTTTCTTAGTTTTTCCTTGCAAAAATTCTGGACTTTTCGCAATTTTAATCAGAGTAAGACCGCGCGCCAGTTGATTCTGTATTTCATGAATGCTTTTATCGGCTTGAATTTGAACGGTTTTTTCATGCATTTGCTCGTTAATCAATATCATATTTGGTATTTGTCGGCCCAGATAATCGTTATCCTTGTTATTGGTATTTATAATTTTGCTATTTATAATTTGGTAATATTTAAAAAAGAAAAAAAAGAAAAAAATGAAATTAATCACGAACAAAAAACGGTTAGGGGAGACGCCGGAGATTTGGCTTAGACACGCCGGTTACGGATTGGTGTCTGATAGGGAAGCCGGGCAGATAAGTTTTGCCCGTCGTTTTACCCGTGATTTATATCCCCGTTTCCATATTTATTTTCTTGAACAGAAAGCGAGTAACGGCGAAGATTTTATTACCTTTAACCTTCATCTCGATCAAAAGCGCCCGGGCTATGCCGGTCAAGCGCGCCATAACGCCGAATATGACGGAGAAGTCGTCGAGCGGGAAATCGAACGCCTTGAAAGTCTGTTGCTGCCGGATTTTTTAGTTTAACTTTAAAATCATTATTTTAAAATCATTATGTCTCAAGCCGAAGAGATAAAATCCAAATTAGATATCGTCGAGGTAATTCGCGAATATACGCCGGTTAAAGCGGTCGGGGCGAATTTTCAAGCGCTCTGTCCTTTTCATAACGAGAAGACGCCGTCTTTTGTTATCTCTCCCGATAAGCAGATTTGGCATTGTTTCGGCTGCGGCCGCGGCGGCGACGTGTTTGCTTTCGTGATGGAAAAAGAAGGTTTGGGATTTATGGAAACGCTTCGTCTGCTCGCTCCTAAAGCCGGGGTGGTCTTAAAATATGAAAATCCGGAAGAATATTCAAAGCGCAACCGTATTATTGATATATTAGAGTTGGCCGGTAAATATTATGCCCATCTCTTAAACGATCCGGTCGGCGCTAAAGCGAAAGATTACCTTTTAAAACGCGATTTAGAAGAAAGCACCATAAGAGATTGGAATTTAGGCTATAGCCCCGATTCTTGGGATGCTTTGTATAAGTTTTTAAAAGTGCGCCCCTTAGTCGGCAAGAAATATACCGACGACGAAATTATGGAGGCCGGTTTAATTATTAAAAAAGAGGGCGGACGCGGCTATTATGACCGCTTCCGCGACCGGATTATGTTCCCGATTTGGGATGTTAATAATAATATAATCGCCTTTACCGCGCGTATTAATCCGGACAAAGAAAAGACCGAAAAAATGGGCAAATATATTAATAGCCCGCAAACCTCCGTTTACGACAAGAGTCGAGTCTTATTTGCCCTTAATAGGGCAAAAATGGCCATTAAAAACGAGAATTTAGCCATTGTGGTTGAAGGGCAGATGGACGCGATTTCGTGCCACCAGCACGGATTTTTGAACGTTGTCGCTTCCTCGGGAACAGCTCTGACGACCGAACAGGTGGCTCTAATAAAAAGATTTACCAATAATGTCGCCTTGTGTTTCGATATGGATAGCGCCGGCCAAATGGCCGCCGATCGCGGTATTAAGGAGGTTTTGGCTCAGGAGCTTAATTTAAAAGTTATCGTCCTGCCTCAAGGCAAGGATCCGGACGAATGTTTGCGGAATAATCCGGACGATTTCGCCGCGGCGATTAAAAACGCCAAACCGATGCTTGAATATTATTTTGGAAAAATCAGCGCTAATTTAGATTTAGAGAAGTTGGACAATAAAATAAAGGTTCGCGATCGGATGTTTGCCATGATCGACTTGGTAAAGAACCAGACCGAACAAGGTTATTGGCTGAAAAAAATAAGCGAAGAATTGGACTTTTCCGAAAGCGATACTCGAGATGAATTTGTCGTTTGGAAAGGAAAACAAAAAGCGCCGGCGGGCGGACAGGTCAATGGCCGGACAGCGGAAAAAGAAGAAGCCCGTTCCGAATATCATTCGCGCGAGGACCGGCTCTCGGAACTATTGCTCGCTTTGGCGATTAAGTTTCCCGACTATATTTCCTATATCGGCGGCAATCTCGAACCGGAATATCTTAGCGGCTCTGAAAGCGCAAGGTTTTACAAGAACTTGATTATCTACTATAATAAGACTGCTTC
>CAZMKG010000042.1:0-2722 GCA_964567015.1 uncultured Gammaproteobacteria bacterium
AGCTCTTAAAGACAAAAAGCATGATTAAAAGCGAAGCGATTATTCCTCCTTTTAAGACACGAAGATAAGTTTTTGGAGACATAATTTTCTGGTTTACTTTAATTCACCGACAGTAATTTTTCTTAAATTAGCATTAGTTATGCCAAGACTTAGGTTTCGGAAATTTTCCATTAAGTTAGAAGCATTGATATCATGACGGTAGCCGTCATTGTCAATATAACTGATTGCTCCTTTAGCTTCGACGCGGAGCATAAGTTTGCCTTTTAATCTATTGCGTAGAGCGGCGTTTCCTTTCGCTTTGCTTTCTTTAGTCGGAATAAGGTTAAGATTCTCTTCGGTAATACCGAGAGCCAATTTACGGAAAATCTCTAAAGCGCTGTCCTGGCTTATATAATAACGTTTATTGTCGCTCGGATTAACATACCAGATAAACCCGGATCTTTCGACTTGAAGCAATAATTTTCCGGCTAATTTTGCGGCCAGTTTCGCGTCAACATTTTTAGTAAGAGCCTTTTCTTCGGCATTAATATTAGCCGCCGGAACACCGGTTCGGATAATATTAACATTTAATTCCGGGCTGACGCCGTTATAACCATCTTTGGCGACTAAAGTTAATTTATTATTTCCTTGGGTTAAGCCGATTTCATGCGACCAGGTAGTAGCCGAATCAGCATCGGTTATCGCCGCTCCGTTTAACCAAACAGCAGAACCGGATAATTTTGTGCCGGTTAAAGTAACTTTTTCTAAAAAGGTGGAAGTCGCAAGAGAGTCTATAGTTGGAGCTGATAATATGCTGCTGCGATACATCTCTATTGTTTTTGAATTGCTGACGGCGCCATTGGTATCGCGATATGAAATATCAAAACTATTATTTCCCAGATTTAAAGCGACAGAATATGTCCATTCGGAATTATTATCGAAAGGAACAACTCTGGTGTCGCCAAAATAAACTCCGGCGCCAACCGGTTTTATTCCGGATACTTCCAATTTAGTGAAAACTGTGGAGGTACTTGATAAATCAGTCGTGATAATCGGATCAAACAAGTCTTTTACCGTCGCCTCAGAGCTTAAAAACGGCTCAAATTTGACCGGATAGGACATAGCGGCGGTTCCGGTGGCTACCGTGTCTTTAATTTGAAAAGTAGCATTAATATCAATCGAATCCGCGCTGCTCCAATAATTATTTATGGCATTTAAATTATAAACGCGATTATCAATATTATATGATTGGTTATTATAAATATTATTTAATGTAATAATAATCGGTTTGGCAGTTATTTTAATTCCCGTATTAAAATTATTTTTAATATTGTTCTGTAAAATCAAAGAATTATCGGAAGCGACATCGAGACCGATATTGTTATTATTAATCGTGTTTCTGGTAATCGTATTGCCGCGGCTGGCGTTGCCGATTTGCAGACCGGTGGCAAAATTATATTTGATATCGTTGCCGGTAATATAGTTATTATCGCCGTTTAAAACCTGCAGTCCGGCGGAATTACTGTTTATTGTATTGCCGGAAATATAAGCGGTTATTTTCTTATCGCCGATATAAGAATAGCCCCCGGGGGTAACTACATAATTTTGACCATTATTGCGGCCGATATAAATACCGATTGTATTATCGCTAATATTGTTATTTACAATATACATCGTGACCAGCGAACTATTTGATTTTGCGGCCGAAGCGCTTTCAACCAAACCGCCGGCCGAATAGTTATCGCCAAAAACAGATAAAGCGGTAGTGTTTAGGGATAATTGGTTATTGGCTATATAAGGACTGGCGTCATCGCAAGAAATACCATTGCTGAATTTTATAATCGCATATTTTATAATACTGCCGGAAACATAATTTCCATCCACTATTTTCGCGTCGACCGATTTATCGGTAAATTCGATTCCGCCCCAAGCTCCGGCTTTCGGAGAAGTTGAGGAAGCGGTCATAACTACCGGATTCTCCGCGGTTCCTAAAACTTGCAGTTCCCCGTTGACTAAAATTTTCGCGCCCGGATTGAATTTAATCTCCGTTCCCGCTTCGATTTTTAAAGTCGCCCCTTTAGTAACCTCGATTACCCCATTGACTATATAAGGGCTGTTCGCCTCGGTCCAAACCGGGCTGGTAATACTGGTGCTCACATCCGTGCCGACAGCCTTAACGCCAAAAGGACACAGAAAAAGCAACAAAAATAACAAATAATTAAGCTTGTTTTTTAACATATTTTTTAGTTTAATTTTACTGTTTATATTATAGCATAAACGCAAAATTGATACCAAATAAAAAAGGGGAAAAAGAGCCCCCGAAGGGGGGGGCTCGATTAGTTACTCGCCGATAGGCGGAATTTAATTTCCTATTCTCTTTTGATTATATCTAGCCAATTCTAAACGGACTTTATTTTCCATGCTTATATGTGAAACCGAACCGGAGTTATTTAGTACTTTTTCTCTGTTAAAAATTAAAAACTCATTAAGTTCATTGACCCAGTTTTTCATATACATTAATCTCTCTTTAATAATTTGTCTTTCCGCATAGGACAAAAATTGTTCAACCAGTAGATTTAGACTTTTTAACTCTATTTCTTCCAAATAATTCTTAGCAATTTCCGCTTGTTCGCGAGTTATTATTTCCCCCTGCCAATTGGTTAGACCAAGATTTGATTTATTACTGTCTATACGATTATGGATTATTTCACTAGCCGTTAAGCCGGTAATAGCGTAATGAAAC
>CAZMKG010000043.1:0-2673 GCA_964567015.1 uncultured Gammaproteobacteria bacterium
CCGGCTGCTAAGAAAGCTGTAAAGAAAGCCGTAAAGAAACCGGCTGCTAAGAAAGTTGCAAAAAAGAAATAAATAAATTATTAGAATTTATTAATTAATCATTAGTAAGTTTTATTGATTTAAAAATTATACAAAAGACGTTCTGTATTCCAGAGCGTTTTTTGTATAGCGGGCAATTAAGGGCAGGCAATTAAAAAAGGCTGCCCGTTTGTTTGGACAGCCTCCTTTTTATATGTGTCCTATTTCAACACATTTATTCGGCATTTCAGGAATGGGAATTTGATATTCATCTCCCCTGCTCTTAAATATCTTATCACAACCGGTGACCAACTTTCTTGTCGGCCTTTTATTTGTTGGCTCATAGTACGCGTCGATAATCAATTCGGTTATCTGAGTGTTTGGATTTTTTTTCAATCCTATTACTATTTTTGCGGCAATTGTTTTTCCGCGCTTATCTTCGGGCGCATTAAAAAAATTAATAACAACCGCCGGGGCGAGATGCCCGTTGTCAAGTCTTCTAGACACGGGACAAAAATGAAAATATTCAGGAATCCCTATAATTTCAATTTCTTCCATATTGGAAGAATATTGAAGGATAATTTTTGCCTCTTCGGTTTTTGGCCTGAAAGGCAAACGAACGACTACGTTGCTAAATTCGGCAACCGGCGCCGTTTCCGGATTAGCGAGAAAAATTTTTGCGTTCTTAAATCTTTTATCGAGAGTTTTTAGCTCTTTAATTTTCTCTGCCAACCCTACTATGGTGGCATTTTTTATTTCGGCCCCATTGGCAACCAGGTCCCAGACCATCTTGAGCGCGGCAATTTTATTTGTCGGGCTTAATTTTTTTAATTCACTAAAATCATTCAAATCAATAATTTCTTTCATTGCTAAGCTGTTTAATTGTTAGTTGTTAAAGGATAATTCAATAATATTATCACCTTTAAGTAATAATGTCAAGCCTAAAATAAGCTATTTTCTTTAGATTTTCTTTATCCCTCTTATTATATAATATGGGCATTAACGTTCCCTAATTTATATTAGCTAATATTAAATAAATATGTTAAAGAAGAAGAGAAATATAACTTTATTGGTGGCTACAGCAATCTCTGTTATCATGTTCGGTCTTTATATATGTTTTAACTTTAGCCAAAAAATAACAGAAATCGATTTTTTTGATGTCGGCCAAGGAGACGCGTCTTTAATAAAAATGCCTGGCGGAAAAGTAATATTAATAGATGGCGGTCCGGATAATCTTGTTTTAAAACGATTAGGAGAAAATTTGCCTTTTTACAAACGAAAAATAGACTTAGTTGTTTTAAGCCACCCCCATGACGATCATATTATCGGTCTATTGGAGGTTATTCGCCGCTATAAAGTTGGCGCTATTATATATGTGGGCGAAGAAGAGAAACCGGAGCTTTTAGACTTATTGCTTAAAATCGCCAAGCAAAGAGATATTGAACTTATTAACCTGAAAAATGAAGCAAATATAGATTATTTACCGGTATGTTCTTTGTATTTATTAAATCCGGAATCTCTTAAGATAAAAGATGACGACAATAATTCGGTCGTCGCCAGATTAGATTGCGCTTCGCTTACTGCGCTTTTTAGCGGAGACAATAATTCCGCCGTTGAGAAGGCTCTGCTTAAAACAGAGGATAACTGGTCGGCCGAAATTATGAAAGCTTCTCATCATGGCTCTAAGACAGCTAATAGCGAAGTTTTCCTAAAAGCGGTTAATCCGAAATCTTTTGTCATCTCCGTCGGCGCCGATAACCGTTTCGGACATCCGCACGCGGATATTTTAGAAAGGGTTAAAAAGTTAAAAATCGGCATAAAAAGAACGGACATCGACGGGACCGTTAAGGTGTTTGGCGACGGCAAAAACTAATAGTTTTTTACTATTTTTAAGCTTATTTTAAGTTTGACCGCGCGGGTATGTTTTGCTATAATATCTATAAGGTTAGAAGACCTATTTTTATTGTTTTAAGATATATGATTATTACTTGGCAAGGGCATTCATGCTTTAAAATTCAAGATAAAGTCGGTCCGGAAGGGGTCACTGTCGCGACCGATCCGTTCGGTAAAGAAGCGGGACTGAAAGTTCCTAATTTCGAAGCGGATATCGTTACTGTTTCTCACGACCATAAAGACCATAATAACATTAGCGCGATACACGGCAATCCTTTTGTGATTTCGTGCGCCGGCGAATATGATAAAAAAGAGGTTTTAATCGAAGGAATTGATTCTTATCACGATGACAAGAAGGGCGAGGAAAGAGGAAACAATATAATCTATCGAATTGAAATTGATGATATTTCTGTCGCTCATCTCGGAGATTTGGGCGATGTGTTGGACAGCTCGCAGCTTGAGAAATTAGTCGGCACCGATGTCTTATTAATTCCGGTCGGCGGAAAATATACGCTCGACGCGAAGAAAGCGGTCGAGGTAATTTCACAAATCGAACCGCGAATAGTTATCCCGATGCATTATAAAACCGACGGCTTAAAGTATGATCTCGATCCGATCGATAAATTTATAAAAGAAATCGGCTTGACCCCCAGCTATGAAGAAAAATTAAAAATTTCTAAAAAAGATCTTCCGCAAGAAGATATGGAACTAGTAATATTAAGCATTTAAATTTATGATTAATCCGAAAAAAGAAAGAACATT
>CAZMKG010000044.1:0-2648 GCA_964567015.1 uncultured Gammaproteobacteria bacterium
TATTTAGCGCTAATTAATTATTTTGACAATATAATTTTTTCTTTTCTATAAGATTTTCCTTTGGCGACAATCAATTTTATCGCGGAACTTACAAATCTATCGAGAATTGCTCCTCCTATTACGGGATCGGGAAAAACCGAATACCAATCTTCCGGCGGTCTATTTGAAGTAATAATCGTAGATTTTTTACCAAGCCGTTCGTCTGCAATAGAATAAAGAATTTCGGATTCTTCCTGAGAATATTTTCTGAAAGCGAAATCGTCAAGGATTAATAAATGGCATCCGATTGTCTTTTTTAATAGACTCTCTCTTCTTTTAGGATACAAGGGATCGGATAATTCGCTAATCAATTTACTAGTTTTACGAAAAATAACGTCCATCTGTCTTCGACACGCCTCGTTTCCAATCGCGGATGCGATATGGCTTTTCCCGATACCGGGAGGTCCGCAAAATACAAGATTCTCAAACCTATCGACAAAACGACAACCGGCAAGGTCTCTAACGGTCGCCGGAGGCAAAACCTCTTTGTTAAAATTAAAATCAAATTGTTCAAACGAAAGAGCGCTTGGAAACCCCGCGCCCCTGATTTTCTTGGCGAGATTGTTCGATTCTCTGTTTGCTATCTCGTCCTGAATGAGAAGCGAGAGAAAATCAACATACCCCAAATCGTTTTCCCGAGCCTCGCGAAGTCTAAGATCAAGATTATTTGCTACCGCGGGCATCTTCAACCTTTTTAGATTTGTTTCTAATTCTTTTTTTTCCGTCATTTTTTCCTCCAAAATAATATATTTTTACGACCTCAATCGAAGTAATATGAAGCCGTTCTTACCATTTCTTTCTGAGCGTCAGAAGATTCTTCGTAAAAATCAAATCTTTTCTGATACAATTCGTCGCTAAATAATATTTTAAGCTCTTTTGGGAGCGTTATCCGTCGATATACTGCCGTATCGATAACTTTTTCAAAATAGGGATGATTCTTGTATTCTTCAATAATTGTCAAAATCCCCGCGGCTCGTCTTGCGTTAAGATACGCATGAGGAGAAAGAATACCTTCAATATAAATATGAGTTTTTTCCCCGTAATTTTTCGCTTTAGAAAGCAGGTATTTTGGGTAACCGCCGTCTAACATTTCTCTTACTACTTCCGGGAAATCTTCTTTAAGATAAGCTCTATGCGACGATATAGGGATTATATAACTTCTTAAAAGCTCATAATCGAAGTAAATATAAACCATATCGCCCGACTTTTTTACCCAGACCTCTTTTCCGACGTATTTTACCGGAAGCGAATAATATTTTTTCTCGAAGTTAACGAATTGATCGGTATGGACTTTTACCTTCTTCCACTTGCATATTTCGAATCTTTCTTCGGGAAGCGGTTTTAACCTCTTTTTTTCTTCCAGATACGAACAGTAAGGCGGTATTCCGGTAGTTCCATGCTCTTTCATTCCGTATTCTTCTTTACTCCATTTCTTCGCTTCTTTATTGTAAAAAGCGAGGCCTTCGTTTGGATAAAGAATCTTTAGTTTTCTGAATAGTTCTCGAGCCTGCGGAACAAGCCGTTCGACTTTTCCCTTGTCTTTAGGACTAGCGACTCTGCAGGGGTTTACAAATACGCCGTAGTATTCCGCCGTTTCGCCAAAGGATTTATTTATCTTCGGATCGTACAAATCCGCTTTTATTACGCCGGATTTTAAATTATCCAGCGATATGTATTCGGTAACTCCTTCGTAGAACTCAAACATATTGATAGCGCTTGAGCTAAACTCTTCCTCGTTTTGCGTATATGTAAACTCGATAAAAGGCAGTCTGGAGCTCGATAATATTCCGCAGTAAGCGTTAACGACTCTATTCCGTTTATCTTTTTGACTATAATGAGTTCCGACTTTCCCGTAATCGATTTGCGTTTCAAGTCCGGGAGGAAGCTCTATTCTTATCGTAGTATTTGCCGCTCTTTTTGCGAGGTTATTTTTTCTTACATAAAGCTTAAAAGTTTCGTAACTTCCTTCCCAACAGTGTTTTGTTTTAATTATCTCGTATGCGGTTTTGATTTTAACGGCTTCCTTTTTATCCGTTATCAAGCCGGATATATATTCTTTAAGGTCGTTTAAATCTTTTGATTTTGGAGAATCTTTGCGCGTTATCGGCAGCAAACTCTTCAAGAAAGCGTAAATCTCTTCATCCGATTTTAAGACGCGCCCGGGCGAATAACCGTTTTTAATGAAAAGTTTTATATACTCTCTGACCGTTTTTCTGTCGCGGCTTTCATTGACCGCAATCCTCGAAATATTCTGGTTGGAATGAAATCTTAAAAATATGCTTTTTAAATCTTCTAAAGTCATTCTACGGTATCCCATCTGTTTTAGTTATCCTTAATTTTTTAAGGAGCAGAATACCATTTTTAGGGTGGGGAATCTATATTACCCAAACTCTATTTTACTGGGGAATCTTCATTACCCGATTTGATATTTAGGTGGGGAATTGTCATTACCCGCGACAGTACTTGGATATGCAAATAAATTAAGCGATCCGGTAACGGCTAGCGGAACAAGAACTTCCGCCCCACCTCCGCCTGCTCCTACTTCTGTTTCTGCAAGCGACGGGAACGACAAAACCGGTATCGTAATAACATGGTCGCATCCCGACGAT
>CAZMKG010000045.1:0-2524 GCA_964567015.1 uncultured Gammaproteobacteria bacterium
CCGAATATTATCATGGTTGGAGAAATTCGTGATGAGGAAACGGCCGAGCTTTCGATTCAAGCGTCTTTGACCGGGCACTTAGTTTTATCCACTCTGCACACTAATGACGCCGTGGGAGCGATTTTTCGTTTATTAGATATGAAGATTGAACGCTTTTTATTGTCTTCGACTTTAAAGACGATTGTTGCTCAACGTCTAGCTCGCCGTTTATGTGAACATTGTAAACAGCCGGTTGAATTGTCAAGCGACGCGAATCAGGAAATAATAAACGAGATGAAGCAAGTGCCGCCCAATGTCCTAAAGGAAGAATTGCCCGATGTGTCATCGCCCGAAGAAGTTCTGCAGAAATATAAAATATATAAAGCGGTCGGTTGTCCGCGTTGCGAGAATACCGGTTATTCGAGCCGTGTTGCCATTTCCGAAGTTATTGAAATAAACGAATCTTTAAGCACAATGATAAATAACGGCGATAAGAATCTCAACGTTGACGCGGTTAGAAATACCGAGGATTTTGTCACTATAAAGCAAGACGGAATAATCAAGGTTCTTCAAGGGCTCACGACAATGGAGGAAATATTAAGAGTTATTGAAAGTTAAAATTGAAAGATAAATATGCCAATTTTTAAATATACAGCTGAAAATGCCAAAGGAAGGGTAAAACGCGGAACGATTGTCGGCCTGAGCGAGGGGGAAGTGTCGGCTAAATTGCGCAAGAAAGAGTTAAATCCTTTGACCGTTCAAGATATTACCGATACTTTCGAAAGTAAATTATCGATGTTTATTGCGCCGATTAAGACTAAGGATTTGGTAGTTTTTTCCCGCCAATTTTCCGTGATGATTTCCGCAAGCGTCCCGGTCGTGGAGTCTCTTTTGATTTTAGTCGACCAGACCGACAATGTTTCTTTTAAAAACATGTTGGCGGAAATCGCTTTCGAAGTTGACAGCGGCGCTTTCTTATCCGACGCCTTCGCCAAGCGCCCGAAAGTATTTTCCGATTTTTTTGTGAATATTGTCCGTTCCGGTGAATCTTCCGGAAAGCTTGATGATGTTTTGAATTATTTGGCCGATGAAATGGAAAAAAATTATGACATGACTTCAAAGATAAAAGGCGCGATGATTTATCCGATATTTATAACGATTGCCTTAATCTGCGTGGCGGTCGTCTTGATGATTTATATTATTCCTTCTTTAACCTCGACTTTCGCCGATTCCGGCATGGAACTTCCTTGGGCGACAAGGGCGGTGATGGCCGTTTCCGATTTTCTTCAGAAATATATTATTTTAATAGTCCTTGCCATGATTGGCTTGTTTATTCTATTGCGTTTCTACGCGAAAACTTATGGCGGGAAGCGCAATCTTGATATTTTAAAATTACGCTTGCCGATTTTTGGAAAACTGTTCAAATATATTTACCTGATGCGTTTTACGCGTTCGTTGTCGACTCTATTAAAAGGCGGCGTGACGATTACCCGTTCTTTGGAAATCGTGGCCGATGTCGTCGGCAACACTATTTATAAGGAGCTTATTCTAGAAACGCTTGAATCGATTAACGACGGTAATCCTTTGTCTTTGGTGCTTGAAAATAGCAGCTATGTTCCGAGCATGGTGCCGCAGATGATTTCCGTCGGCGAGAAAACAGGGAAGATAGACGCGGTTTTAGACCGGGTCACGAATTTTTATACCCGCGAATCTTCGAACATGCTTGATAATTTGAGTAAATTAATGGAACCGGTAATCATGGTTATTATGGGTATCGGCGTCGGGATAATGGTGGCGGCCGTGCTTTTGCCGATGTATAATATGGCTAACGCCATCTAGCTTTTAGGGGAGCGGTGGAAAACTATTGTGCTGTTTTTCGGGGTATGCTATAATTTTAACATCAGGATTAACTTAAGATTAAGATATTATTTTTATATAAAAAATTTTTATTTTTCTTTCATATGAAAAAAGCTAAACAAGGTTTTACTTTAATTGAGTTGTTGGTAGTTATTGCCATCATCGGCTTGCTATCGACTCTCTCTATCGTCGCTTTAAATCAGGCGCGTGCTCGTTCCCGTGATGCTCGCCGTATCGCGGATATAAAACAAATCCAAACTGCTTTGGAAATGTATTATAATGATCATAACCAATATCCACCAAACATTAATTCTCCTATTGGTTCCTCAACTAATCCGTATTTAGCGATTGTTCCGACCGCTCCAAAACCGTTTGATGGGACTTGCACTGACGGCGATAATACTTATACATACACTCCAACGAATATGGGTGACGCCACAAATGCTTCTTATACTTTATCTTATTGTTTGGGTAATGCGACCGGTGGTGTTAAAGCTGGTGCTAATGTTGCCACTCCTGCTGGTATTACTTCCCAGGCTATGGAATATTAATTTTGTTTTCTTAAATCTTCTAAAAAGGACTCTCCGGAGTTCTTTTTTGTTTTAAGGTTCTTTCGGCTACGCATCGGTTTTGATTTTATGATATAATTATTATTATGGAATTAATAAAATTAAACGGACAAAAAGAT
>CAZMKG010000046.1:0-2473 GCA_964567015.1 uncultured Gammaproteobacteria bacterium
ATTTTTAGCAAAATGTCAATCTTTTTAGAAATTTTTAGAAAGCGAAACGGAAAAAGCTAAAAGGGAAAGATTGAAATAAAGAAAAAAGTCGTTTGTTATAATGTATAATATGTATTCAGTAATTATGCTTATATTAAACAAGAAATATTATATTTATGACAAATCATTATCTAATACAATACGTATTATATATTTTGTTTAATAATAACGAATTATTAGCTATTTACACTTATATTAATATATACTATAATATGTAGTATGAAAGAAAATAAAGAATTGGAAAATATTATTATTAATACCCTTGTAAAAACTGGGTCTTTTGCTATTTCAGAAATTGAAAGCCAGGCGAATGTTTCTCGTAGCTGGCTGAATAAAGTTTTGCGCCGTTTGGTTGATGATAATATATTACTGATGACTTCTAAATCCGGTTCCGGTGTCAAATATCGATTAGCTAATAATAAGGTGGCGTTGGAGTTTTTGTTTGCCGGCAATGATAATTTTGATATAAATCAGCTCGCTCGCGCTTGGGGAATCGGCGTTCAATCGGCAAAAAAGAATATTAAATTTTTTGTGGATAGCGGGGATATTGTAAAGCAGGGAATGCCGCCTAAAAAAATTATTTATAGATTAATTTCCCAAAATAATAAATTTCTCCTATCCGACGAACAGATAAAGGTAATCAATAAATATTATGCTTATGTCGCCCCGGATGGCCAGTTCCTTAAAGGTGTCCCCGGTTTTTTGTATTGGGCGGAAAATAAATCCGGTCGTCATGATTTTAAATCGTTAGCTCAGGAATATCTAGACACCCGTCGTAAATTTTATGATGATAAAGACAAAGTTTTTGTGATTGATGCCACCGGAAAGATTCGTCAAGTTTTTGGTAATAATCTCGGATTAACAAAATTATTTCATCGCGACTTTGATGCTTTACCCGTCTTCGGCAAAACTTATCTCGGTCAAATGATTAGAATAGCTAAGGCCGGAAGGACAAATACGGCGGTTATGAATTTTATTGTCGATAGTATCAGGGATAGCGTTAAATATATTATTGATAAATATCATATCGATGCAATCGGTTTTATCCCGCCGACAGTTATGCGCAAGACTCAATTAATGACTTTTATCGCTAAGAAGACCGGGATTGGTTTACCGGTAATACCCATAAATAAATATAATGGTTTGGCGCCAGTTCAGCAGAAAAGTTTAAAAAAGATTGAAGATAGAATATTGAATGCGAACAAGACAATAGTCGTTTCCGGTTCCGCGCAATATAATAATGTTTTATTGATTGACGATTTTGCCGGATCGGGCGCCACTTTAAACGAAACGGCCAAGAAGTTATTAAGCCAAAATGTTGCCAAAAAGGTTTATGGCTTTACCGTTACAGGCAGCGCCAAGGCTAACGATTTTGAAGTAGTTAGCGAGACCTAATCTAAAAAACCTAAAAAAAGAAGCCTTTCGGAATTATCCAAAAGGCTTTTTTATATTTCTTCACAAATACGTTTACAAACCGTGCCCGGTTGTAAAATATCCGTGACGATTGTCTTCGCCGCCGCTATTGATGGCGGAAACTTTATAGAAGTATTGGGTATTTCTTTTTAACCCTTTTATTTCTATTTTATATTCCGCCGGTACGGTGACATTTTCGGTAATCACGACAGTAAAACTGCAAATACTGTCGATACCATAGGTCATAACCACCTTTGTCGGTAGGTAGTTATTGTAGAGATTCATCCGGACGGATGCCGACAAGACATCCGGTGTAATAACACAAGCCTCAATCCCCGGTTTGCCGCCAAGAGTTTTTACTCTGACGGCACTAGAGTAGGAAATCCCATTATCATTTAGAGCAAACGCCCTAACGATAAAGATTTTTCCCCCTGGTTTTAGAGACAGCTTAGCTGAGAAAATACCTTCCGTAACGACGAACTCGTCATCGATTGTCGGCATCTTTCCCGGCGCGCTAAGAGAGTCTTCGATCCAGCAGAAGCCTTTCTCTTCCGCTTGGCGGCCGGTAATTTCTCCACTGACAATAGCGCCGTAGGGCGTTATGCTGTCAACCGAGATTTCGACCTTACTGCCATTATCACCTTCGTTAATGACAGTGTTGTCATCCGTGGTGCAAGAAGACAGAATAGTCACGGCTATCGCCATGACTATCGCATATAACAATCCTTTCATTTTACAGAAGGTGTTATTATGCTGTCGACTATCAACGGGCAGTTATAAGGAGCTTCCTCCTTTACAAGAGGCAACTCCGGCTCCTCGAAAAGAGGTTCACAGGAGCCGAGGGCAATCATAGCTATCGCCATAATTACCAGAAGTCCGAAAATCTTTTTCATCTTTCTATATTTTTTTGTCAATTTACTTTTTTAAGGCTTTTTTAGCTAGCTTATTGATAGTTTATCAATATCTTGCCATAGCCTACTTATGACTATATTATTACACATTTTCAGCAAAATGTCAAGCT
>CAZMKG010000047.1:0-2450 GCA_964567015.1 uncultured Gammaproteobacteria bacterium
CTTAGAACCGCGCTTTTAATCGGCGGCGATTCTTTTGATCGCCAGCTTTTCTTACTCCGAAAGAAGCCCCATGTTATTATTGCGACCCCGGGAAGATTAATCGATCATTTGAAGCGCCGAACTCTTAAACTTGATCAGATATCAGTTTTAGTTCTTGATGAAGCGGATATGATGCTTGATATGGGTTTTGCGCCGCAGGTCCAAGAAATTTTAAAGCAAGCGCCCGTAGAACGCCAGACTCTTTTATTTTCCGCGACGATGCCGGCCGCGATTGTGAAAATCGCCGCCACTTTTATGAAGCTTCCGGTCAGTATTGAAGTCGCTCCGCCGGGAACAACCGCCTCGCAAGTCGATCAGGAAATTTTTATAATTAACGGTGAAGAACGTTTAGAACATTTGATAAAAATTTTAGCTAAATATACCGGTTCGGTTTTGGTTTTTGTCCGGACTAAGCACGGCGTTAAAAATTTAACCGAGCGCTTAAAATCCTTGGGGCATAAAGCAGATGAAATTCATTCAAATTTATCATTAGGCCGTCGCAAAACGGCACTCGCTAATTTTAAATCGGGAAAAACCCGTATTTTGGTGGCGACCGATGTTGCTGCTCGCGGATTGGATATTAACGGTATCGAATTGGTGGTTAATTATAATCTGCCTGATAATACCGAAGATTATGTCCATCGTATCGGTCGAACGGGAAGGGCTGAAAATTCCGGCAAAGCGATTACTTTTGCGACCAGCCACGAGCAAAAAGAAATTAGAAGTATTGAAAAATTAATCAATAAGAATATTAAGATAACAGAGTTTGTTAAGTTAGCCAGGGAATCATCGTCCTCGGCTGGCGCTCGTGGCAAGAGAAAACCTTTTCGCGGCGGTTCCAAATTTCGCGGGGCAGCGAGAGGCAGTGTAAGAGACGCGCGTCCGTCTTCCGGTTTTTCCGGTAAAAACAAGCCGTCATCTCACCGTTTTATTCGCAATAAACATGCAGTTAGTAAATAAACAACATTAAATTTAAAAAACACCAGTAGCAAAACTGGTGTTTTTTTAAGCGGTTAGTTTTAACCACTCTTCTTCCGCCTCCTTTATTTCTCTTTCGATTTTTTCCAGCTCGTCTTTTTTCTTTAGGTCATGGTTAATGGGATTGTCGAGAAAGTATTGATAAATAGCCGCCCGTTCTTCTTCTAACCTATTTAGTCTATTTTCCAGACTTTTGATTATTTTTTTTGTTTCCTTATTCTTTTCATAATCGGAGATTATCTCCTTTCCTTTGTCGTCTTCTTTTTCTCTAAAAGTTTTCTCTTTTTCTTGATTGGCGACCGCCAGTCTTTTTTCTAATTTATAAACATATTCTTCATAGTCATGATAATGGCGTTTGGCTCGGCCGTTATCTATTTCAATGACTCCGCCTGCGAGCATATTGGCGAATGTGCGGTCGTGGCTGGTAAAAATTATTGTGCCATTAAATTCCGCCAGCGCTTCGCCAAGCGCTTCCACGGTTTCAAAATCTAAATGATTAGTCGGTTCATCAAGAATTAAAACATCGGGTTTGCCGAGCAATAATCCGGCGATAATTAAACGTGATTTTTCGCCGCCGCTTAAGACGCCGATTTGTTTTTTTAAATCATCGCCGGAAAAAAGAAAATCGCCGGCCATTTGCAAGACTTTTTCGGTTTTCAAATTTGCGTCCGCTACTCTTCTTAAATAATCGCCGACTTGTTCGTCGGGGTTTAGGCTGCTCGCCGAATCCTGGCTATAGTAGCCCTTTTTTAAGCCGGCGAACCAATTGAATTTTCCGCTAATCGGCGCTAATTCGCCGATTAAAGTTTTTAATAGAGTGCTTTTACCTTGGCCATTATCGCCGACCACAATAATTTTTTCTCCGCTTTTAACATCAAAATCAAAGCCGCTTGCCAGTATTTTATCGTCGTAGCCGATAGCCATTTCGTCAACCGATAAGACGCGATTTTTTTTCTTTTCAATCGGCGGGATATTTATCCTGACGCTCGAAGCGTTATGTTCAATACTTATCTTATGAGTTTGCAGTTTATCTATTTTTTTAATAAATGCTTGAGCCTGGCCGGCTTTCGTCGCTTTATAACGGAAGCGGTCGACAAAATCTTGGAGGTGTTTTTGTTCTTTTTCTATTTTGGCATTTATTTTTTGTTCGCTTAAGGCCCGCTGTTCCTTATACGCGAGATAAGCTTCAAGCGGTTGTGGAAAAGCTAAACAGCGATGCGGTGTTATTTCCATTGTTTCTGCGCAAGTATTTTTTAAAAATTCTCGATCATGGGAGATGATTAAAAAACCGCCTTTATAACTTTTTAAAAAATCTTCCAAAAGTAAAATTGTTCCCAGGTCGAGATAGTTCGTCGGTTCATCAAGCAGAAATAAATTCGGTTCCGAGAGAAGCATGGCGCTCAGTTTTAAGCGCATTAACCAGCCGCCGGATA
>CAZMKG010000048.1:0-2108 GCA_964567015.1 uncultured Gammaproteobacteria bacterium
AGAATATGTCGAAAGAGCGAACTAACCTGAACTATAAAACAAAAAACTGTCCTTAGGGGGCGGTTTTTTGTTTGTTTGCGCGCCGGATGATATAATAATTATAATCATAAACATTACAAACGCGAACATATGACAACCGCTATTATAATTTTTTCCGTTCTTTTTTTAACCTTGGCGCTTTGGCGCTTAGATTTTGCTTTATACGTTTTAATCGCTACGCTTCCGGCTTATCTTATACGTTTTTCCGTCTTTGGCATTCCTTCAACTTTGCTGGAAATAATGATTTTAATCACGTTCGCGGTCTGGTTTTTTAAAGATTGGCTGCCTAACTACAAAGAACGGAAGAAAAAAAATATCGCAAGAACCCCTTACCCGTTTTCTAAAGAGATAATCGCCTTGATAATTTTGTCTTTTGTTTCGGTTGGGGTATCCGGATTTTCAAATAGCGCCCTAGGAATATGGAAAGCCTATTTTTTTGAACCGATATTAATCTTTATCTTGGTCATAAATATTTGCTCCGACAAAAACCATTGGCAAAAAATCCTTTGGTCGTTTCTGCTTTCGGCAACCGCCGTTTCGGCCATGGCTATTTATCAAAAAATTACCGGCAAATTTATCTCCAATGAATTCTGGGCTAATGCGGCCACCAGACGAACAGTTTCTTTTTTTGAGTATCCTAACGCTGTCGGGTTATACCTCGCCCCGCTCATTTCGCTATTTTTTGGCTGGTTCTTTTCTCTGCCGCGCCGGACAACAATCGTTAAAACATTAAAGAAACTTTTAATCATCGTTATTATCGCCGCGTCTTTAGCTTCAATTTACTTTGCCCGTTGCGAGGGGGCGTTAGTCGGAATCGCCGCCGGCTTATTCGCTTTCGGATTCTTCGCCAACAAAAAAGTGCGGACGGCGACTATCGCTTTAGCGGCGATTATTGTCGCTGCCGCCTTTTTATACGCACCATTAAAGAACTTGGCGATCGAAAAAATAACTCTTAAAGATTTGTCCGGACAAATTCGCGAGCAGCAATGGAAAGAAACTTTCACGGCCTTAAAGGGCGCAAAAATAATCACCGGCGCCGGACTGGCAAATTATCAAAAGACCGTCGCGCCTTATCACCAGGAAGGAATATTTTTTAACAGCGACAATATCGAAAATTTTGATGCCGTCACTTGGGCGTCTTCGACTCTGCGCGCCAAATACTGGCAACCGGTTGAAATATATTTGTATCCGCACAATATATTTTTAAATTTCTGGAGCGAAATCGGATTATTAGGGGCACTAGTATTTATCTGGTTAATGTTCAAGGCGACATTCGTCTCTTATAAACTATTTAAACATCTAGATAAAGAAAACTCCGCGGAAAAATACCTGGCTCTCGGCCTCATGGGTTCTTTAATTTGCGTCTTTATCCATGGACTGGTTGATGTTCCATATTTTAAGAATGATTTAGCGGTTATGTTTTGGGTCTTCATTGCCTTTGTCGGACTTATCGATTTGACCAAAAAAAATAATCAAAATAATATTTAATCACCGGAATTAGTATAAATAAAGTTAATAAGCATACTATGAAAATAATTCTCCAAAAAGCGATAGCCGAAAGCGGATACTCCTCTCGCCGCAAAGCCGAAGAACTAATACGCGGCGGCGAAGTGAGCGTTAACGGCCGGCTCGCTTTTATCGGCGAGAAAGCCGACCCGGAAAAAGACAAGATAGCAATCAGGGGGAAACTGATTTCTAAGCCGGAAGAAAAAATTTATATAATGCTTAATAAGCCTCTCGGCTATACTTGCACGAATCGCCGCTTCGCTAATGAAAAAAATATTTTCGATTTGGTTAAATTGCCGATCCGTCTTTTTACAGTCGGGCGCCTAGACAAAGATAGCCGTGGATTAGTTTTATTAACTAACGACGGCGATTTAACTCAAAAAATATCACATCCAAAATTCGGGCATAAGAAAGAATACGAAGTAAAAATCCGCGACGAGGTTGTAAACCCGGGACTGGTTGTCAAAAACTTATTGAAAGGGGTCGATATCGGCGCGGGAGACGGACGCGTCAAAGCGGTCCGCGCCAAATATTTACAAAATGGACTTTTTAGAATAACCTTA
>CAZMKG010000049.1:0-2051 GCA_964567015.1 uncultured Gammaproteobacteria bacterium
TTGCATCATTGTTCTATACATCGGCACCGGCTGGTTGTCGATTTCTTTTAAAAGATCGGTTACCAAAGGGACAACGATTGATTTATTGCCGTAATAGACCGAATTTTCCGGAAGATTTATTACCGGGAAAATTAACGCCGGGACGAGCAATTCTTCATTATTATTATTTTCATATTTATAAACTTGGACATAGGCTCTTTCCGGAGTACCAAGCTCTATAGTCTGAACATTTTCGGCTTGGATATAATAATTTCTGTTCCAACCGCCGTTTTCAGCTACTTTTATAATTTCGTCAGCCGAAGTTTCTAAGGAATAATCGGAAGTTTCATAGCGATAAGGCGTTAAACCGCTTAAGCCCGAAACGACGTTCCTTAATAAATTAATTGTCACCTGCAAACCGACATAAGTTCCGCTCTGGTTTTTGACCGCTTGACCGTCAAGCATCAGCGGATAAATAACCGTGGCGTATTCCGGAACATAATAATTTGTTTTATCTTCTGCTTTATCGTAATTATCGCGCCAAGAATTATCGACTTGCGCTTCGCCATAATGGGCGCGGTCGATTTTATGGTCAGACAAAAATTTATCGGCCATATTAATTAAAACGGAATCTGTCGGAATGTTTTCTATTTTCATGCGATACTTGTCCCAGCAGCTTTGATCATTGCCGCAAGCGTCTCTTTCCGGATATGCCCACTTCGCCCAATTTTCGGAAATATAAATATTGTCTTCGTTAAAATCGAAGTTTATCATCAAACCGAAATCTTTATCCTCAACCAGCGAAAGGCTAGTCACTTTCAAGTTATCCAAACTCTTTAACCCGAAACCGAGAGAATCAAGTCCGCTAAAAGAGGCGGCTAATTCTTTGGCGACCGCGCGATCGCCTTTCAGGCGCCGATATACCGGCGCAGTTTCTTCCTTTAAATCCAAGGCCTCGCCTTTATAAACATATTTGAAATTATAATAAGGAGCGACAATCATCTTTCCGGAGACAACACCTTCCTCGGACACTAACATCCGCGATGGAGCCCTGTCCGGAGAAACGCTGGCGTCAGAAATTGCCAAAGCAGGGGTTATGACATTATCCGCGGCAGCTTTAGTGTTCGCCAATTCCCCGGAGCCAGTTGCGCTTTGAATTACCGCTCCGGCATTTAAACCGGCCAAACTGCCGAAAGCGTTTTTGGGCAAACTAATAAAACCTTCTTGGGTCAAAGAGCTATCTATTAAAACACCCGCCACTTTTTTTTCTTCTCCAATATTTCTTGTCGGCAGATAACCTTCATAGTAATAAACAAAAAAAGCTAAAACCACCACGCCAATAATGGCCAAGGATCCGGTGGCCACAAAAATTTTTTTATTCATAAAGTTAAAATTAGACGTCTTTTTATTGAAATCTTTAGAGGATGTTTTTTTCTCTAACTGCGTCATTAACTTTTCTTTTAATTTGGCGGCAAAAACCGCGTCGAACTTAGTATCCGGCTTGATATTTTTCATCTTTACAATAAGTGCAGTCAGTTCTGATTCATAGTTTTTCAAACTCGGATCCAAAGCATATAATTCCTCCAGAATATTTTTCAATTGATTTTCTTGCATATATTTGTTATTTCCGGCCAAAAGAGTATTATGGCTAAAGGAATTTTATTCTTTAAATCTTTAAGCGTCCGTCCCAAAGCCATCTTTACCGCGCCCTCTTTTTTATTGATACGTTCGGCGATTTCGGCAAAGGATAAATCCAGCCAAAAACGCATTATTAAAATTTCTCTGTCCTGATCTTTTAAGCCTTTCATCGCCTCTTTTATCAGGTCGATATTTAAACCCTTATCGATGTCCGCCAGAAAATCAGCTTTATCGGCTAAATCCCAGCAATCATCTATGTCATCATGGCCCCTTTCCCGACGATAATAATCGGTCACCGCATTTCGCGCTATCATATATAACCAAGCGGAAAAGCTTCCGTCTTGAAACTGCCCTATCTTGTCCCAAGCTTTTATAAAAACAATACTGGTTAGATCTTCGGCCACTTCTTTGTTCAGGGTTTTATAATAAATAAA
>CAZMKG010000050.1:0-1764 GCA_964567015.1 uncultured Gammaproteobacteria bacterium
TGAAGCAAGCCGATTATATGGAGACTGGTTTTATTTTTTCGGCAGTCGTCTATTGTCTTAAGCAAGGCCTCATTCTTAAAAAATTCTCGGCTCGCAATCGCTTTATTTATCCTGGTCATCGATTGAAAAATAACTCGTCCGGAACCAAGCGTTAAATGTCCGACCTCGGAGTTCCCCTGATAACCTTTATCAAGCCCGACCGCTTCCCCGCTCGCCGCCAAAAGACCGTGCGGATAATTTTTTAAATAAAAATCTTCGTATGGCGTCTTCGCTAAACTGATAAAATTATTTTTTCCTTTGGCATTATAGCCCCAGCCGTCACGGATAATTAAGACTAACGGTTTCTTTGTTTTCATAGTATTTTTTATTTTACTCTTATATTATAGACATTTACGGTGTATTTGTCGATTTATAAGACGGCGCTAAATAAAAAACCTTTAAATCTTCTCCTAGCTGCAAGCTAAACGAAAATTTAAAGGTTATTATGCGGGGCGGGAACAACGAAGCGATGATGGTCTGTCCCGAAAAGAGGACGAACATCATCGAGTGTTCTTTCTTCTGACAAAATTTTATCTCCTGATCTATTGACACAGAAGACGATTAATTGTTCCTTTTCATTGCTTTTTCTCTTATTCTTTTTAACAAGAAAAAAAGTTTGTCCTTCTTGCGAGAGGCATTCTTTGAACGAATGACAAAATCCCATGGCCTGCCCGATAGATAAATAATTATTATCAAAGGGGATGGCTTTAAATACCTCTTGCAAAATGGCCTTTCCCGATTTAAGCTCGTAAACATGCACGAGCGTTTCGGGATTTAGATCCAGGCGCCGGATTCTTTTTTCCGGGGGAATCTTAAAAATTTTTTTCGCCTTCTTTGTATCTTTAGGCTTTTGTCTTTTTAAGATCTTACAAGAAACTAGCTTCAAGACGCCATTTCCTAAAAAAATTTTTTCCATTATTAAAGAATTTTTGTATTTAAATACTATATCATAAAAAACCGGTCTGTCAACCAAAATGAGATTTTAAAAAAAACTCATCTGTCACACCAGATGAGTCCATTCTTACGACAACGTCGGGTTTTAACCAACGTGTTTTAACCAACTACCAAAGTTATGTCTTCAACTCTGGTGATAGAAAGGCGATAATAATTCTTCCTGAAATAACGCAAGTTGTTTTGCGTTATCAAGTTTAAATTATCCGTATCCTTTTCAAGACAAGGATAATAAACATCCTTGTCTATATTTATCGGAGCGGCAATCACCCCCAGACGGCTTTGTAACTTCGGGAACAAAAACCTTAGGGACACCAACTCTAGTAAATCGCCGAGTTGAGAACCTTCTTCGATTTCTGTTTCAAGAGAAATTAACTTGGCGGTAACCAAGAAAAATTTATCCTTTACTTCTTCCGAAATTCCATATTCCTTAATAAGAAACTCATTAAAAGAGAAAAAACCACAACGGTTAATATTCTCCTCCAAAGAAATCCTTCCATCTACAAGGAATTGGAATTCATCGCCTGGCTTAATCTGACAAGAGATATTCTCTCGAATTTCATCAACTCTCCGCATAAAAGCGGATTTGTCTTCTATATTATGCCCCGTGTTTTTTAGAAGCAATAATAAGATTGTCAAACAATCTGGTTGGATGTTCTTCATCCCGCCAAATAAATCAAAAATACTGTTCTGTCCCATTTTTATTTATTTTTTAAAGAAATGTAAATATTTTTACTCTAAACATACTACAACAGCTTCTTCAATCTGTCAAGC
>CAZMKG010000051.1:0-1709 GCA_964567015.1 uncultured Gammaproteobacteria bacterium
TCCATGCGATTACCGATGGCCGCGACGCGCCGGTTACGGAAAGTTTGAAACATTTAACGGCCCTGCAGAAAAAATTAAAAAGTCTTGGTTTTGGAAAAATTGCGACCATTAGCGGCCGCTATTTTGCGATGGACAGAGATTCGCGTTTTGAAAGAACAAAAGTCGCTTATGATTGTATCGTTTCCGGAATCGGCGAAGAGTTTACCGATGTTATTAGTCAAGTTAAAATTTGCCATAAAAACAAAGAGACCGATGAGTTTATTAAACCGAGAAAATTGGCCGGGTACGATGGTTTTAAAAAAGGCGATGGCGTAATATTCTTTAATTTTCGCACCGATCGTCCGCGTCAATTAACCCAAGCGATTGTCGAAAAGAATTTTAAGGGTTTTAAAAGAACTCTGGTTCCGGTCAGCTTTACCGCGATGACGCAATATTATCAACCAATGGCGGCGCGCGTCGCTTTCCCAAATATTTCTTTGGATAATCTTTTGGGCGAAGCTATTAGCCGCGCCGGGTTGCGCCAGCTTCGTATCAGCGAAACGGAAAAATATGCCCATGTAACCTTTTTCTTCAACGGCCAGAAAGAAAAACCGTTCCGCGGCGAAAATCGAATTTTAATTAATTCGCCGAAAGTCGCAACTTATGACCTTCAACCGGAGATGAGCGTTTTTACGATTGCCGAAAAACTAATTAAGGAAATTAAAAAAAATGTTTATGATTTTGTCGTTGTTAATCTTGTAAATTGCGATATGGTCGGCCATACCGGAAAAAAATCGGCAATTATTAAAGCGATAGAAGCGGTCGATTATGCCCAAGGAGAAATAGTTAAAGCCGCTTTAGGAAAGGGGTATGCCTGCCTGCTTTTAGCTGACCATGGCAATGCCGAAGACAAAGGCAAAAAAACGTCCACCAGCCATACAACCAATCCGGTTCCGGTTATAATTGTTACCGAAGATAAGAAATTAAGAAAAGCAAAAATCGCCAAAGGCGCCGGGCTTAAAGATGTCGCGCCGACAATCCTGAAAATAATGGGTTTAAAAATACCTAAAGAAATGACCGGAAAATCATTTATAGCTTAAAACTGAAGACACGGCTCAAAGCCGTGTTTTTTTGTTGGGGCTTGACATCCGTGTTAGAATAATATAACATTATAATATGTTAATTAATTCTAACAAATTTATGACTCTCAAAACTTATAAGTTAATTAAACTAGGTTTCGTTTTTGTACTGGCTTTTATTTTTAGCCAGGCAACGGTTTATAAAAATTATATTATTCCGATTGCCGCGATGCTTGTCAGCGCTTTGATTCTGATGTGGCTTCGCCGCCGCGTGAAGGGTGTTATCGCCGATGAAAGGGATTATGCGACCGGAGGGAAGTCGGCTCTTTTAGCTATCCAAATTTATTCCTGGATAGCGGCCATTTCCATGTTTGTTCTTTATGCGCTCCGCGATATTAATCCCGCCTATGAACCGATTGCACTCACGTTAGCTTTTTCGACTTGTATTTTGATGTTAATCTATGGCGTCCTTTTCCGTTATTTTAGCAATTTTAAATTTTCCGACAAAAAGACAATTTATTCGATATTAGTTTTGATTCTATTTATTATTTTAGCCATTGGCTCGCTTCGTCTTTTTTCCGGGGAAGATAATTGGGTATGTAAAGACGGTTCATGGCAAAAACACGGCCAGCCATCTTTCCCGGCTCCTAA
>CAZMKG010000052.1:0-1701 GCA_964567015.1 uncultured Gammaproteobacteria bacterium
CAACGATAGCCTTGGTCCATGCGAGCGGTTTAAGCGAGGAAGAATTCGTTAAAAAAATGAATGAGAAAGCGCTAGCGCTTGGATTGATTAACACTAATTTTAGGGATCCGATCGGCTTAAGCGATGACAATATTTCGACCGCCAGGGAAGTCGCCCTATTAGCGAAAGAAGCTTTAGCTAAACCGGAAATAACCGAAGCGACCGAAAGTAAAAGTTATCAATTTACAACCATAAACGGACGCGAAAAAATGGTTGAATCGACCGATTATCTATTGTTTGATTCGGAGGATAATCAGTTTCAGGTGCTTGGCGGAAAAACCGGATACACCGATAAAGCCGGTTATTGTTTTGTCGGCCGGTTTAAAGATTTAAACGGTCGGGAAATAATTTCTGTGGTTTTAAACAGTTCCGGCAAAAATGATCGTTTTCGGGAAAGCAAAAGTTTGGTCAAATGGGTTTTTGATAATTACACCTGGCAATCTAATTAATTCCGGCAGTCTAATAAATTTAGTCAATCTATGTCCGAAATAATATCTAAAATCAGTAAATTATATTTTAAATTTCGCAATTATTTTTCTTGCCATTTTCCGAGATTATATCGTATTTGCGATAAATATAAAATTTTAGTGAAGTGTTCTTTTTCCGGAGTGACCGTGGCATTTATCGAACTCGTAGTCCTGTTTATTTGCTACCATGTTGTATCTTGGCCATTAGTCGTTTCCACCAGTATTGCTTTTGTCTGTTCTTTCTTGTTTAGTTTTTCGTTGCAAAAATTCTGGACTTTCCGTAATTTTAGCCAGAGTAAAACCGCGCGCCAATTAATTATGTATTTCTTTAATGCTTTTATCGGCTTGAATTTAAACGGTTTTTTCATGCATAAGCTTGTTAACCAATACCATATTTGGTATTTATTAGCCCAGGTAATCGTTATTCTTACTATCGGCGTTTATAATTTTGCTATTTATAATTTGGTAATATTTAAAAAAGAAAAAAAAGAAAAAAATGAAATTAATCACGAACAAAAAACGGTTGGGGGAGACGCCGGAAACTTGGCTTAGACGAGCCGGTTATGGATTAATCCCGGAAAGAGAAGACGGACAAATAAGTTTTGCTCGCCGTTTTACCCGTGATTTTTATCCTCGTTTTCATATCTATTTTCTTGAGCAAAGATCGGCAAACGGCGAAGATTATGTCGCTTTTAATCTTCACTTAGATCAGAAGCGTCCCGGTTACGCCGGACAAGCGCGCCATAACGCCGAATATGACGGAGAAGTTGTGGAACGAGAAATTGAACGTTTGAAAAGCTTGTTGCTGCCGGATTTTTTAGCCTAGAATTTTAATTAATATATGACTCAGTCCGAGGAAATAAAATCTAAATTGGACATCGTCGAAGTGATTCGCGAATATACGCCAGTCAAAGCGGTCGGCGCTAATTTTCAAGCGCTCTGTCCTTTCCATAATGAAAAGACACCGTCTTTTGTTATTTCTCCGGATAAACAAATCTGGCATTGTTTCGGTTGCGGACGCGGCGGCGATGTTTTTGCTTTTGTGATGGAAAAAGAAGGTTTAGGATTTATGGAAACTTTGCGGTTGCTCGCGCCGAAGGCCGGCGTGGTTTTAACATATGAAAATCCGGAAGAATATTCGAAACGCAATCGTATTATTGATATCTTGGAACTCGCCGGAAAATATTATGCCCAT
>CAZMKG010000053.1:0-1654 GCA_964567015.1 uncultured Gammaproteobacteria bacterium
TTGCCACCGTCGACTCTAAGGAAAATGCAACAAAAACGGAAGGTACCGCTTCAGAAAAAACGGAAGGTACCGCTTCAGAGCCCGTCCAAAGTAATTTTGTCGATTCAATCCCGGGAATCAATATCGCTTCGGTTACTCCGATTATAACAGCCACTTCTTCGGAAATAGCCACTTCTTCGGAAACCGGCAGTACCATTCCGGAAGTTACCGAGGTTGTTGAACCGACAGTTTCAACAATCGATTCCGATAGCGACAGCTTAACCGATGAAGAAGAAAAAACCGCCGGCACAAATATTAATGTTATTGATACCGATAATGACGGTTTAAGCGATTATGAAGAAGTAAAGATTTACCATACGAATCCTTTAAGCGCCGATACGGATGGTGACGGCTACCTTGACGGATCGGAAGTTAAAAACGGCTACAACCCCAATGGCGCGGGTAAATTATCTGAAAGTTCCGAAGTAAAATAGTTCGGAGGTTGTTATGTTGAATAATTTTGAACAAAAATCTCGCTCGCGGTCGGATGCGGTTGGCGGCGGCACCAAGCGTCGCAATCTTTCGCTCAATCTTCACACCATGCCGCAGACAGTCACCGGCCACTGGAAAAAGTGGCTGGTTTTGGGTTTTATAATCATGGCAGTATTTGTTGCTCTCTCTATCGGCCTTTATTTTTTTGTTAAATAAATTATGTTCAATAAAAATAATATTGAAAAATTTAATAAGGATAAAGAGACGACCGAGAAAATAAATCAAGATTTTTTTGTCCGCAACATGCCGAGTTTGCAGAATTTTAATAAAGCGCCGATGAACGGTTCGCGTTTTGAATCGGGCGGCGAACTTCTCGGCGACACAAAAAAGTCAAAGAGCAACTTTAAAGTTTTTGGGGTGCTGATAATATTCGGCGGTTTGGCGCTTATTGGCGGTCTGGTTTATATCAGTTACATTTTTATTATTAAACCGTCTTCCACTAAAGTCGTTCCGGAAGCGGCGGCACCGGCGGCAGAAAGTTATAGCAGCATAGTCGATACTATCAACTCGAACCGGGAAGCCGGAATGCAGGGAGAAATCTCGGTTGTCGATACTGCCAGTAACAATGTCGTCGCCACGACGACGCCGGTTGTTTTAGATTTAGCGACTTCTTCCGCTTCTTCAACCGTTGCAGAGCAGACGGCTATCGGCCGGACGGAGACGGCGGTAATTGATACCGATAACGATGGCTTAAGCGATGATGAAGAGAGAATTTTAGGAACGAATCCGGAAGCATCCGATTCAAACAGCAACGGCTATGCTGATTTAGTTGAAATTAATAACGGTTATGACCCGGCTTTCTCGGGCAAGCTCGCCACCAATCCTAATCTGAAAAAATATTCCAATAGCGCCTTTAATTATGAAATTTTATATCCCAAAGATTGGCAAGCAAACGTTTTAAATAGCGAAATGACAACCGTTTTTACGGCCGCCGACGGTTCTATTATCCAAATTTCCGTCCAGGAGAATACTGACGGGCAAGGGATTCTTGGTTGGTATGGAAATATGTTTCCATCAGAAGCGCTTACCTATGACAAATTAAAGTCAGCCGACAGTTGGGAAGGAATCTGGGGTAGCGACGGCCTGAATTTCTATTTAACCGATAGAGCGAGAGAAAATATTT
>CAZMKG010000054.1:0-1604 GCA_964567015.1 uncultured Gammaproteobacteria bacterium
TAAAATTAAACGGACAAAAAGATAAAAAAGAAATAGACGCTTTGGCCGGCGGGGAGTTTTTGCAATCCGTTTTTTGGGGTGAGTTAAGCGCTCGGAGCGACGAGACTGTCGAGTATTGGGGGGTTAAAGACGGAGAAAGAATATCGGCCTCCGTTCTTATTATAAAGAAACCCTTGATCGGGCCGTTTTTCTATTGGTACGCGCCGCGCGGGCCGCGCGGGGAAAAATCGGCGGTCGATTTTTTGCTTAATGAATTAAGAAGAGAAAAGTCGGATGCGATTTTTTTGCGTTTAGAGCCGGAAAAACTGTCGAGCGACGAGAAGATAAAAAACAATTTACATAAGAGCGTCGATCTCCAGCCGAAAAAAACTTTGATGCTTGATTTAGTAAAAAGCGAGGAAGAACTACTTAAATTAATGAGTCAGAAAACGCGCTATAATATTCGTCTGTCCGCGAAAAAAGACGTGGAGATAATTTCGGGAACCGCCGCTGATTTTTCAGAGTTTTGGCGCTTAATGTCTTTAACCGGCGAACGGGACGCTTTTCGTTTGCATAGCGCCGAGCATTATAAAAATTTAGTTAACGCCGGCTCAGACAATCCCGGCGATAATTCCGACGGCCGGATAAAATTATTTTTTGCGTCGGCTAACGGCAAAAATATCGCCACCGGTATTTTTTGCTTTTTCGGCGACCGAGCGACTTATATGCACGGCGCGTCCGACAACGAAGCGCGCAATTTAATGGCGCCTTATCTCTTGCAATGGGAAGTAATAAAAAAAGCGCGAGCAGAAGGCCATAAATATTATGATTTTTACGGCATTGATGAGAAAAAATGGCCGGGAGTGACGCGTTTTAAGCTCGGTTTCGGCGGTTTTGTCAAAGAATACCCGGGAACTTATGATTTTATTTTCCGCTCCGGTATTTATAATTTTTATGGATTTTTGCGGAAGATAAGAAGAGGGCTAAAATAAAGGAAAAATTAAAAAATATAGAAAAGAACTGTTAAAAAATATGATTGAAATAAATAATACTACTAAGCAAAAAATAAACCCCGCTAAAATCAAAAGATTGGTCGAGAATTTTTTGCTGGTTTATAAAAAAACCGGCTTTGAAGTTTCACTGGCGATAATCGGTTCGGCGCGGATGCAAAAATTAAATAATGACTATCGGGGAATCGACAAGCCGACGGATGTCCTGTCTTTTTCCGGCGATAAAAAGGACGCCAGCCAGAAAAAATATCTCGGGGAAGTTATTATTAATATTGAAGAAGTGAAAAAAGCCGGTAAATATTTGGAAGTCTTCGGCCTTAAAAAATCGGCTGATTATATTTTTTATTTTCTGCTGGTTCACGGCTTGCTTCATCTTGTCGGGTATAATGACGAGAAAGAAGCTGATCGTTTAAAAATGCTCAGTCTCGGAGAAGGCTTTTTAGAGGAGTGGCTGTAAAGTTTGTTAATGGGTGTGTTATAATATTAATGCCTAAACATAGTAAAAGTTAGATAATGTCCATTATTCGCTCCACAACCGATAAAAATATAAAAACCATCTGGGCGGCGGCCGGTTTTTTGATTTTTACCTTTATTTTTATCGTTCCGAAAGCGGAA
>CAZMKG010000055.1:0-1594 GCA_964567015.1 uncultured Gammaproteobacteria bacterium
CTTATTTATATTCTTTGATGGATGCGGCATATGATGCGGAAATAATTCATAATTTGTATCCGCCAAATTAGCTCGGGTTAAGCGCGGCGCGGATTATTCATCAAATAAGTTGGCGTCGTAATAAGGTAAGAGTTTTTCGTAATCCTCGTCGGTTTGCGCGTAGGGGATTTTTTCTAATAATTCTTTCAAATATTTATACGGTTCTTTTCCGTTGGCTTTTGCAGTCTCTATCAAACTATAAATCGCCGCGCTGGAATTCGCTCCATCCTCGGAATAAGAAAACAGCCAGTTTTTTCTTCCTATAACAAACGGTCTAATTGAGTTTTCCACAAAATTGTTGTCTATAAAAAGCCGTCCGTCTTCAAGATAGACCGTAAGATTTTCCCATAAACTTAGAGCGTAGTTTATCGCCTGTCCCATACCGCTTTTCGGCGGATATTTATCTTCATTCTCCTGAAGCCAGGATTTTATCTTTTCAGTAATTGGTTTAGATTCTTTTTGTCTAAGCTCGAATATCTCTTTCTCAGAAAGTCCTCTCGCTTTTTTCTCGACTCCGTAAAGCGATTGTATCATATCCAAAATTATTTTCGATTCCGGATAATTTCTTTCTTTTAATACTTTGAAACAGTCGAAGAATTTTCTACGGACGTGAGCCCAACACGCCAAACGAACTATCTTATTTTCTTTTACCGCTAGATTATACCCGTCGTATCCGTCGGTCTGCAAATACCCTTCGTATCCTTCAAGATATCTTCGCGGATTCTCGCCCTTTCTGTTGGGAGAATAATCGTAAAGTAAAATTATATTCTTTTCCCAGTATCCTCTATAAACCCACATATAACTTTTACTATCCGGGGGCTTATCTTTTTCGACTATTACCTGAACCGTAGTCTCGTCCGCCTGGATCAGATAACTTTTCTTCAAATCCCTACGCATCAGATCGATCAACCGCGTAAGGTAGTTATAGTATATGTAAGTTTGCCAATTACACATCGTCGCTCTCGACAAATCTATTCCGATACTCGAAAACATGGCTTCTTGTCTGTAATACGGCATAGCGTCGACGAACTTTGTTTTGAATACATACGCCGCGCTCGACGCCGTCGCTATCCCTTGAGGAATTAACATAGGAGGGAGTTCGGCGGTTATTATCTTTGAACCTTCTCTCTTACATTTATTACAGCTACAGGAATATTTCGGCCTAATATATTGGATTACGCGGACTTGTTGAGGGATAATTTCAAGTTTCTCGCTTATCTCTTCTCCGATCTTTACCAGATTATTGCCGCAACATAAACATTTCTTTTCTTCTTCAGAAAGGTCTATTACTATCTTTTCTCTCGGCAAATCATCCGGTAAAGGTCTTTTCCCGCTTTTTTTAATCCGTTCGTAAGATATTTTTATTTTCTCTACAGAGTCTTCAGACTTTATAAGACGCTCTTCAATCTCCGCTTCGTTAAATAGCCCGGGTTGTTCGGCTTTCGGAAGATTTTCGCTATGTCTTCCGAATAATTTATGCCGATATAATTTTATCGTTTCGTTAAGACGCATAATATCGCTTTGTAGCGATTCGATAGTGAAAGTAAACTCTTTT
>CAZMKG010000056.1:0-1554 GCA_964567015.1 uncultured Gammaproteobacteria bacterium
CGGTTTTCGCTGTTGCCTTGGTTCTGATGATAATCGTCATCCGCGACGCTGTCGGCTTCCGCCGGGAGATCGGCAACAACGCCGTTTTTACCAATCTCATCGCCCAAGTCGTCTTCAAAAACCTGCCGCCGCTGACAAAACAAAAAATTGAATTTCTCAACGAAGAAATGGGGCACACTGTCGCCGAGGTCGTCGCCGGCCTAATCATCGGCTCGGCATTATCAATAATGCTCTATTTATTGTTTTTACTGATAATTTGATTATATGAATAATCTTCAAAATAGTATTGAAAGGGCACAAAAATTATTTGGCCACAACAAAAGCGATGTTGAGAATTTCTATTCTATCAAGATTAAACCAGAACATGGGGGATGCTGTTGTTTCCACTGTTGGCCTCACACCTGGCAAAAGATAAATAAACAAATCCAACCAAATGGTCCGCTCAAAGATGAAGGAGATGTGTTAATAAAAGATGATGGTTATGAATTCGTGTTAGAATGCCACGAAAGTGGCCCTGAGATTGTTGTACTAATCGACCGAGTAGTTAATTATTCTGGCTTTATAATTTCTATTGTTGGTTTAATTATTACACTTCTCCAAAGTCGTCAAAAAGAAAAGCCGGGATTTACCTTTGAAATTATTAAAAGAAAATTAAAAAATGGCAATATAAAAGAAGAAATAATTATAAAAACCAACCATCTCTCAGTAAGGAAGGATGAGATAGAAAAAGCACTTAGTGACCATCTGAAAAAAAATAAATAAGCTATTGCCCCAACAGCATACAACATATTTTAAACGTAATCGCTTGGTCGCTTGTGCGATTGACTCCGTCAAATTATATCGCGCCGCGCCCGGCGCGACTCCGCCTAAAACGGTAACATTATGTGAAATAATAAAAATTTAATTAAAAAATATGTACTCTTTTAATGGGATCGGAACTACATTTTACGGAAAAAAAGAATTAAAAAATGACAACTCCTATATAACAACAAAATGGTTTATTCTCTTATTGCTTCCTATCTTTCCGCTCGGAAGTTATAGGGTTAAAAAAAATACAGACGACAAAACCAGAAACATACTAGGAATGATTACAGAATATGAAATTATAGAAAAACTACCATTAGATAAAAAGCAAATTATTTTATGGTACATTTCTATTTATGGCACTATTATAATAACTTTTTTAATTCTTTTTTTAGTGGTGCTTTCAATGTAAATTTTATTACATCGCCTAACAGCGTGTATGTGGTTCCGCTTCGCTTCACCCATATTTCTATCGCAACATCGTATACACGCAACATTAGCCAAAATTCCGCTCCGCTCCATTTTAGTCTTGAATATTCTAAGTTAACCATTTATACATCAACTGAAAATATAAGCCAATTTACTTCTGACACCTCCCACAAAAATGGGTACCCCGGCCGCCCATTTTTATTTTTTTGACTATGCCGCGGCAATTTTGCCGCCGGCATTTCTCGCCGGCTCGGCCATAAACTTTCAAATGCGGGACAAATCCCCCTGGCGTCCCATCGCTGTCCAGATAATCGCTAAATG